>DATLMR010000128.1:0-18069 GCA_035537555.1 Blastocatellia bacterium | reverse complement strand
GAATAGAGTACGAGTACCTGGACGGAAATACACGCGACCGCCAGTCGAGAGTCGAGCGGTTTCAGAATGACCCCGCTTGCCCGCTGTTCCTCGTCAGCCTGAAGGCGGGCGGCCTCGGCCTGAACCTGACCGCGGCCGAATACGTCTTCCTGCTCGACCCGTGGTGGAACCCCGCCGTCGAAGCGCAGGCCATCGACCGCGCCCATCGCATCGGCCAGACCCGCCAGGTCTTCGCGTATCGCCTTATCGCCCGCGATACGGTCGAAGAGAAAGTGCTGGAGCTTCAGCGGACCAAGCGGGCGCTGGCCGACGCCATCATCAATGCCGACAACAGTCTCATCCGCAGCCTCAGCCGCGAAGACCTCGAATTACTCCTTTCCTGATGGCGGCCCGGCGGCGGAATTGGTCTCTCTGCTCATCCCCCGGCTCTGAATTGCCGCGCGCTTTGGCGCAATGGCCCGGGGCGATGTCAGGCCGCGCGCTCTGCATTATATAGGCTTGCTCTTGGAGGACTCGTTTAATACTATCTCAGGTCGTGGACCCGCCACGCTTGAGGGGAACGCGGGAGCCTGAGGAGCTTAGAGCCTGTATAAAGGCTGCCGGACATGCGTAGACACCGACGATCATTACTGTTCAACTACGGCATCGCGATCTTGATCGTCGCGGTATCGTTATCGCTGGTGCTGCTGCTGCGCGTCGCGGTTCCGTTCAGCACGGCCTTCATAATAGTCGGGGCGCTTGTGGCGAGCGGCTGGTATGGAGGCGTCGGCCCCGGCATTCTATCCGCGGCGCTCTGGTACTTTCTGTCCAACCAGTTCCTCCGCCCTACTCCCCATTCGATCTTCGCCGTACATCTCAACGACGGGGACATCTTCAGAATAGTTTTAGTGATGCTTATCGCCGCGCTGGCGGGCGGGCTGCGACGGGCCAGCCTGAATCGCAAAGCGCGGGCGTACCAGCAAGAGGTCATCGCCAGGCTCGGGCAGACGGCCCTGGAAGGCGCCGATCCTACGGCGTTGATGAACGAGACGATGCGGCTGATAGTCGAGACCCTCGACGTGAAGCACTGCGCGGTTCTCAAGTTCATTCCGGAAGAGAACGTTTTCCTCGTCATCGCGGGCGCGGGCTGGAAGGACGGGATAGTCGGGCAAAGAACGGTCCCCTCGGGCACGGATTCGATGGCCGGCTACACGCTCGGCGCGAGCGAGCCGGTGCTGGTTAAAGACGTGCGATCCGAATCGCGGTTTCGGATACACCCGGATGTCAAGGAGCACGGAATCGCTTCCAGCATGGCCGTAATAATTCATGGGCCTGTGAATCCGTTTGGCGTTCTCGTAATCCACGCGACCCAAAAATCGAGGTTTACGAAAGACGACCTCAACTTTGCCCGCGCGGTCGCCAACGTGCTCAGCGCGGCTATCGAGCGTAAACGGGGGGAAGAAGACCTGCAAAAGCAGCATAACTGGCTGGAGAACGTGCTGAACCTCATGCCGACTCCTATGCTGCTGGTCGAGTCGAACACGGACAAAGTGACTTTCGCCAACAAGGCCGCGAACGAGATGGCGGGGGGCAACTTCCCGAAAGGGCTCGCCTCCGAAGAGTATCACGCCGCCTACTACTACACCGACGCGGAAGGCAATCGCGTCCCCGATGATAAGAGGCCCGGCGTCCGCGCGGCGGCCGGCGAGCGTCTGGCCGGAGTCGAGCTGGAGTGGCACACGCCCGTCGGCAGGCGCTCGGTCATCATATTCAGCGACATGCTCCCGGCCATGCACGGGCACGCGGCGACGGCGGTCCTGGTCTTTCACGACATAACGCATCTCAAGCAGATCGAATCCGAGCTGCAGGAGAGCAGCCGCCTCAAGGACGAGTTCCTGGCCACGGTCTCGCACGAGCTGCGCACCCCCCTTAATGCGATCCTTGGCTGGGCGACAATGCTGAGGGCGGGCCAGCTCGAAGAAGACGTTTCCAACCGCGCCCTGGAAACTATCGAGAGGAATGCGAAATTGCAGGCGCAGATCATCGACGACCTGCTGGACGTTTCGCGGATCATCACGGGCAAACTCCGGCTCAACGTGCAGGCCGTGGATCTCGCGCCGGCCATCGAAGGGGCCATCGAAGCCATACGGCCGGCGGCCAACGCCAAGGGCATAAGGCTGCAAACGGTCCTCGACCGCGGCCTCGGTCCGATCCTGGGCGACCCCGACCGGTTCCAGCAGATCATGTGGAACCTCCTTTCAAACGCCATCAAGTTCACGCCGAGGGGAGGGCGAGTCCAGGTGTCTCTGGTACGCGTGAACTCTCACGTGGAGGTGTCGGTGAGCGACACGGGCCAGGGCATCAACCCGGACTTCCTGCCTTATGTCTTCGACCGATTTCGCCAGGCGGACAGCACGCTCACGAGGGCCTTCGGAGGCCTCGGCCTGGGGCTGTCGATCGTGCGCCATCTCGTCGAGCTGCACGGCGGCACCGTCTCTGTCTTCAGCGAGGGAGAAGGAAAGGGAGCGACCTTCAAGATCGATCTGCCCCTGTGGGTCACGCAGGATATGGATCTTTATAAGCCGGACGAGAAACGGGACCCGGAGCCTAGAGCGACACCGGGGCTTGATACTATCACCGCCCCCTCGCTCGATGATTTGTCTATTCTCCTGGTGGACGATGATGCCGATACGCGAGAGCTGCTGTCGAGAATACTGAAGATGTTCGGCGCCCGCGTCACCGTGGTCGCGTCCGCCTCTGAAGCGGTCACGGCCATTCAGGATATAAAGCCCGATATCCTGGTGAGCGACATCGGAATGCCGGAAGAGGATGGCTATTCGCTCATCCGAAAAGTCAGGGCGGCGGAAGTGGGCGTGCCGGGATGGATGCCTGCCGTCGCTTTGACGGCGCACGCGAGGGCCGAGGACCGTCTGCGCGCTCTCTCGGCGGGCTACCAGGCCCACGTGACCAAACCGGTCGAGCCGGCGGAGCTGGCCACGGTAATAAGGAGCCTGATCAGGCGAAACGGCGGTCCCTCATAGTTTCGGGGAGGTGAAGACCGTCGCCACGGTCTTCACCTCCCCTCGAATCAGCCATACACTTTATGAGGCAGGAACATTGCCGCCGCACGCACAGGTATTGTTCGTCGTGTTTCGGTCAGTGATCGTGCAGATTGTTTTGCCCGCCTCGTTTTGGATCGAAGCAGAGCCGCGCGCGCTGGAGAGGTCGACGCGCGCCGTCACCCTGCGGTCGGGCGCGACGTGCGACAGGGTGACGTTATTGCCCTTGACGATTACCGAGCCCGTGCCGCTGAAGCTCCTGGCTCCACAGCAGAACAGGTACTGCCCGGTCGTGGTGCTGAACAGTAGCACCCTGCTGGGATCCGAATCGTCCTGGAGGCAGACGTCGAACCCACCCTGCCCGACTGTGACCGTAAAGCCACAGCTTGCCGAATTGCCCGACGCGTCCGTGGCCGTGCAGGTGACGGTCGTCACCCCCGATGCGAACGCAGAGCCCGATGGAGGATTGCAGCTCGTTGTGACGCCCGGGCAGTTGTCGCTCGCGGTAGGCGAGGGGAACTGGACCGCGACCGGCCCGGGGCCGGGGTTGCCGACGTTGGCCGGACAGGTGATGGACGGCGCCTGCGTGTCGTTTACCGTGACTGAGAACGAGCAGCTCGGTGCCGTTATTCCCGTGGGAGCAGTGCCTACGGTTCCCTGATCCGTGCAGGTCACGGTGGTCGTGCCGACCGGGAAGAACGAGCCCGACGCGGGCGAGCACGCTACCGTGCCGCATTCGCCTGAGGTTGTCGGGGCCGGATAGTTGACCACCGCTCCACACTGGTTCGCCGTATTCGACACGGTGATGTTGGCCGGGCAGGTCAGGCTGCAGCCGGGCATCGTGTCCGTGATGATATTCAGACACCACCCTCCCGCTAAACTCCCGCCGTCCCCTGAAAAATCATCGAGGACGTAGAGGCTGTAGGTGCCGTTAGGACTCAGGCCATTGAAGGCCGAGAGCGCCGTCCCATACGGGCCGGCGGGCGCGGGGGCCGGGAACACGTCGCCCGTCTGGAAGTCGGTCGGCTTGTAGGTGCCCGAAGTTATCTGGGTCTCGTCGGGCAGCTGCTGGGCCGCCGCGTCATCGAAAGTCAGGTCCACGTTGACGATGGGAAAGTTTTCGTCGCCGCCCGCGTCCGACATCAGGATGACTTTCTGGCCGCCCGGTCCTACCAGCAGGATGTCCAGGTCATTAGGAAAGGAGTGGCTTAACTGGTTGAGGCTGACCGTCAGCTTCGTGATATTTCCGGACAGGCCTGACACGTCGATGGTGGATGGATATGGCGTGGCCGTGCCCTGCGCGGGAATGGTGACCGCGGCCGGATTGCAATTTCCCGCGCCCTGGATGACTACGCCCTGCGCGGAGCCCCCGGCTCCGGTCGCTATGATCGAAGCCCCCCTGGCCACGACGGAATCCGAGCCTTCGACGGGCGTGCCGTCAAAGGTCAGGGCCTTCAACGCCGCCTGGCCATCGCCCGAATTGAGCTTCAAGAACGGGATGGAGACATACACGAGCAGGTCGGCCATGCCGTCCCCGTTCACATCCTTCAGAGAGGCTCTCAATTGCTCTTTCTTCTGTTTTACTATCGGAGATCCGGCCAGGGTCACGGTCGCCGGATTCACTCTGGCTGCATCGAAAGTTCTGCTGCTCAATATGGCAACGGGCAGAGCGCCGCGCGCGCCCAGATTGATCCTGTTAGGGAACGCGCCGGGCTTCACGTCGATCTCGACGCCGACCGGCGAGCCCCTGTCCTGAAAAGCGGCGGCGGAATAGCCGTACCCGGTTGCCGCGAGAATAACGGCCGCGAAAAGGCCGACGGCGCCAAATCTCAATCTGCCCGAATGGAACATGGTAGTCGGAAATCTGGTTATCATTTTACCTCCGATTTCTTGTTCGATATTTACCTTCTAACCACATAGCGTCCACATGTGTTCAAAGAAGATACCGTGTGCTCGAGTTCAATGAGAGACATCATAAGCAATTAAAAGAGCTCTTTTCTGCAGTCCGAATTGATGAACAATTCTGGCGGTAAATATAAATGAACATGGCGGGTGATTCAACATTTGCAAGACATATAACAGTAAAAAAGACGGAGCTCTTCATCGCCGCCGCGCGCTCCGAGCACCTTCGGCGCGACGGCTTAAGCTTGACCTCGCCCCCCTCAGAGTATAGTCTTAACGCATCTGTAATACGGCAGAAAGCCAGCCGGTCTAAGTGGTAGCCGGCCTGACTCCATAAGATACCACTTGTGGAGTTGTTAAGTGCCGGCATCAGACAATCGCCCCAGAGAGATTTTGCGCCCTCACCGCAATTCGCGCCGGAATCTATACTGCCGGAATCTGCGCCCATGCCCGCAAGCCTCTGTTTACGCGGAGGGCGTCGATCCGAGTGTTCGTGACGGAGGTCGGTAGGAGAGCATGAGGACGAGTTTGGTGAACATCGAAGACGCGAGAGGACGGCTCGCCTCAGGCGAGCAGCCATACGCATTCGAGATGAGCGATCAGGGAACCGTGGTCGGACCCGCCTGCGGCTACGGAGCGAATTATCTGCGGCTCCTTCGGACGGAAGGACGCTATGCGGAAAGCATCGAAGAGGCGACCACTATGGCCGACGCGAGAGGCGTAGCCATCACAGGAGTATGGTTTGTCAAAGGATAGAGCGGGGTTGGATATCACGAACCTGCGCGCGGCATGGCCCAGAGAATACGGAAGCAAAGAAGCTGAAATGAATACGCTCGATCAAGAATTGATTCACACGATCTTACAGGAAATAGACAACCACTTGAATCGGGGGGTTCTGCCCGTCCATAACGATCACCTGAAACATCTCTCCGATGAAGGCAAGGTGCTCGAATACCTGCTCTATATGAAGGGCGAGGGTTTGATCAGCGGCGACCTGATTACGAAAGGCACGAACAGCGCGCCGTTCAGGATCACGAATATCAGGCTGACATATATGGGTATCAGGGCGCTCCGGAGCTAGATAGGCTTATATCTGTAAGACAAAACAAGGGAGGACGCATTCCGATGGTAAGTGACGGCAGTGTTATAGCAGGGACGGGAAAGATCTCTGCCGAGGCCCGGCTATCCGGTTCCTCGACTATTGACTCGCAGGCGCTGGTCGCGCCGGAAGAAGGAACGAACCTGCCCCTGGCCCAGAGAGAGTCGGGCGACCAGGTGAACCGGTTCCTGCTTTGCTCCCTCATCGCCGAATCCGCGAAACAGATAAAGGCGCGCGCGAACAGGGCCGGGGAAGCCTTGCCCATGGCCCAGATCGTAAGAGGAGTCATGCGATCGTACCGGCTGGCGGCCAAAGACAAGAACGGCCCCCTGTCGCAGACGGAACTCGATATGCCCGGGCTCAGGAAACTGAACGATAAGATCCTGAAGGACGAGATTATGCGCCACTCGCGAGCCAGGGTGAAGAACAGCGAGACGCGCCTCGCGCACGCGGAGCGACTCGGCGATAACACCAGAATCAAGTCCGAGCAGGAGAGCCTCGACCGCGCCATCGAGCTGCGCGATCAGCTCGCCAACAAGCGCTGATGAATAAGGGCGTGCGACCCCTACTTGCCTCGGTGGAGTCCTGCTCGTATCGATTTGGAGGCCGTATGAAGCTGAAGACCGGTGACGCCTTAATTTATAACGATGCCGAACTCTCCGCTCGCTACGGGACCGGGGTCGTGATGACCATAACATCCGACGAGTACGCCATACTATGGTCGGCGCGCGGCCTGACCCGGTACAGGCGGTCTATACTCGACGACAAGCTGGAAGAGATATTTCAGCGCGTGGACAAGCGGGCCGACGTACCCAAAGAGCGGCACCTGCATCTGGGCACGTCGAAGGCCGGAGTCCCCTTCAACGAGAACTATGACCGCGCGAAGCTTGAGATGCTGTGCGAGAAGCTGAAGGAGTCCGGCGCGCGCAAGGCCAAGGACGTGGCGGACGGGCTGATGGCAGAGCTGTTCACCAAGAAGCTCGCCCTTCGCGGCGGGGCCAGGACAGTCTTGATGCACCTCGCCGAATTGTGCAGCACTCGCAACTCGGCCAGCGAAGAAGCCCGGAACATCAGCCGCGAGCTCTTCTTCGGATACGTGCTCCAGAAATCGGACTTCGCCGAGCTTGTCGTAACCAAGTGAATGCGCCCGGTCGCGCGGGCGGCACGTGAACGATCGTATTGGAAAAGCAGAGGGGAGCCGGAATTTCCGGCTCCCCTCTGCTTTTATTTATATCGAGCAAGCCTTCGGCTACTTCTTCGTGGCGGTGACGTCTTTTATTCTCTTATATTGAATCAAGTTGTCGTTCCGCTCGTAGACCATCTCCACGACTTCACCCTTCTCGTCTTTGACGAAAGTGATCTGGGCTTCCACTTCAGGAATCAGGAACTTCGCGTCCGATACGGGGAACAGCTCGCGCTTCGGGTTTCCGGTCGCCTGGCCGAAGTACCGGTTGCCCTCCATGCTTACGGTGTAGACGCGGTCGGCGTTCAGGTTGTATTGCCCCACGTAAGGCGCGAAGACCCCGGGCTCCAGCTTCGCCAGCCCCGAGGGCTTTTCGACAACATAGTCCATGAACCCCATCATCATCTCGTCGTAGGTCGGCTCGCCGTAGCGCACGACCTTCGTCGCGTCAGGGTTGAACTTGTTTTTGGTTGTGTTGTCGAAGTACCCGGTGACGACGATCTTGCTCCCTCCCGGTATTCGCACGGGCGCTATGGGCCGGTAAGCGGTCTGCCAGGCGAAGCTGTAATTGGGCACGTTCAGCAGCGACTCCGTCCTGCCGTCGGGATAGGTGACCTTGATCTCCATCGCTTTGCCGCGATAGTGCATGTGCGGCATCAGCGAGTGGATGGTGACGTCGTTTCTCGGGGTCCAGACGGCCGTAACCTTGTGGTTGTCGGTCTGGGCCGGTATCTGGAAGAACATGTTCGCGACCGCGCGGGTCCTGAGCAGGCTGGCCGGCGGCTCTTTGGCGAAGACGAGACCCACCACCGAGCGGTCCTTCTGCACGGACCCCGCCACTTTCGAGTAGTGGACCTGGAAGCGAATAGTCGAGCCCGCGGGTATCTTCTTGGCGGTGCCGGGCTCCCACGCGCCGTAGTTGCTCCCCGGCGCGTAAGCGGTCAAAAAGTCGTCGACATTGTTGAACCCCCGCAGATTCGCGGGGACTTCGCTCCCCTCGTTGTATACGGGCTGGTCCGGCTTCATGCGGATCAGCAGACCGTCGCGATAGTAAGGAGTGTTCTTCAAAGACATCTCGACGGCCTTCTCTCTCATCTCTTTCGGCAGTTGTGAAAGGCTGGGATTTCCCGGCGGGACGACGAAGGCGATGATGTGGTGGACCACCCGGCGGTTTCCGGGCCGCGCCTCCGCCATCTGCACGTACCGGTCTTCTTTGAAATTGGTCGGAATGTCGAAGTACTGGTACTCGTCCGGGCCGCTCGCCTCTATCGTGTACTCGTCGGGCATCTCGAGCACGACGTCGGGCTTCGCGATGTTCCAGCCGCCGGAGAACGCGGGCGTGGGCGGCATCTCTTTCGCATCGCCCTCCTTCGAGCCCTGGTCTACCCACGCGGAGATGGTATCGATCTGATCCTGGCTCAGGCGGCGGTCATTGGACCACTGGCCGACGTGGGGGTCGGCGTGCCAGGGCGGCATGTCGCGCTTGACAACCCTCTCTTTGATCGAGCGCGCCCACGGCCTCACCTCTTTGTAGGAGAGCACTGAGAACGGGGCGGATTCGCCGGGCCTGTGGCACTCGGCGCACTTGTTGTTAAGTATCGGCGCGACATCCTTGCTGAATGTAACGGCCCCTTTAGCGGAGCCCGCTTTGCTCTTATCGCTCGCGCTCGTGGTGGATACCGAAACGGAAAGCGCGGCCGCGAAGGCCAGGGCGATCGCCGGCTTCAGCCATATCTTCATGCTGGTACTCCTCTTGATTTTATCGGCCTTTCTTACTCTCGAAATATTACGAAAGGCTGCCATAATAGGGTGCATTATTCGCGAACTCACACCTGACATTACGTATGGGCCGCAACTATGTTCAGGGTAAAGATAACCTGCCTTCAGGCTCTGGGGGTAGGATCAAAGCTCCTGGGGGGGCAAAAAGTCGAAGTCCCTGCACAATTGCGCGATGGCCGAGAGGAGAACGGCCGGCTCCACGGGCTTGCTCACGTGCATGTGAAAGCCCTCCGACAGGGCGCGGGTCCTGTCGGCGATGCTCGCGAAGGCGGTGAGCGCTATGGCCGGCACCGTCCTGCCCAGCTCGGGTTCGAGCGCCCTCACCCTGCGAATCAGGGAGTAGCCGTCCTCTTCCGGCATTCCGAGATCCGAGACAAGCAGGTCGGCGTCCCACGTTCCCAGGGTCGCGCACGCTTCCGCCGCGGACGAACAGGCTTTCACGCTGGCCCCCGCTTGTCCGAGCGCCATAGTCAGGACGTGAAGCGTGTCGGGATCGTCATCGACGACAATTATCCTCAAGTTATCGAGTTTTGGAAGGTTCTCGGGCGAGTCGTCCGCCTGCCTCTCGGAACGCTCCACTTCCGCATCCGCGGCCTGTTGCGGTTCGGCATCGGCGTCGATCGAGTCGGCGGTCGTAAAGGGCAGCTCGACCGTGAAGGTAGCGCCCCGGCCCTCGCCCGGGCTCTCGACGTTTATGGTCCCGCCGTGCATCTCGACCAGGTGTCGCACGATGGCGAGCCCGAGCCCGAGCCCTCCGTGCCTCCTCGTGATATGGCCCTCCTCCTGGCTGAAGCGATCGAAAACGAAAGGCATAAAGTCCGGGCTGATCCCGCTGCCGTTGTCCCTCACGATTATCCGGGCTCCCGCCTCGCCTTGCTCGAGAGTGACGTGAATCTCTCCGCCGTTGGGAGTGAATTTGACCGCGTTCGATAAGAGGTTCCACGCTACCTGCTGCAAGCGATTCGGATCGCCTCGCAAGGGGCCGACCTCGGGCTCCAGGGATACTTGAATCTGTATGGCCTTGGCCTCGGCCGCCGGGCGCACGGCGTCCACGGCCATTTCGATAATCGGCACGAGGTCGAGCGAGTGGGCCTCGATACGCAGCTTGCCGCTGATTATGCGCGAAACGTCCAGTATATCCTCGATGATCTTCGCCTGAGATTTCGCGTTGCGTTCTATGGTGTCGAGGCCGCGAACGAAGGAGGAAGCGTCGATCTCATTGGAGCGCAGCAGGCGGGCCCAGCCGAGTATCGACGTGAGGGGAGTGCGCAGCTCGTGCGAGACGGTCGCCAGAAACTCATCCTTGGCGCGGTTGGCGGCCTCGGCCCTCTCTCTCGCCTTCTGCTCGCTGATCAGAAGCTGCTCCCTCTGCTCCTGGACTCGCTTGCGCTCGGTTATTTCGGCGTGCAGCGCCTCGTTGGTCCTGGCCAGCTCGAACGTCCTGTTCTGGACCCGCGTCTCGAGCTCCGCGTTCTTTCTCTCGATCTCGCTATAGAGATCCATTATGGCTTTGTTGATGCTGTCGAGCTCCGCGTTCTTGATTCGAAGGAGCTCGGCCTGCCGCTTGATCTCTTCCGTCTTCTTATAAAGCTCGATGAATACCGAGACCTTGGCTTTCAGTATCTCGGGCTCGAAAGGCTTGAAGATGTAATCGACCGCCCCGAGAGAGTAACCCTTGAAGACCTGCCCCTCGCCTTTATGCATGGCCGTGAGGAATATTATCGGCGTGTTTTGCGACTTCTCGCGGTTCCTGATGAGCTCGGCTGTCTCGAAGCCGTCCATGTCCGGCATATGAACGTCGAGCAGTATGACGGCAAACTCGTGCCCGAGCAGGAGCTTCAGAGCTTCTCTGCCCGAGTTGGCCTTGACTATCTTCTGGTCGAGGTAGCTGAGAGTTGCTTCAAGCGCGAGCAGGTTTTCGGGGTGGTCATCGACCATGAGAATGCTGACTTGCTGCCCCCCGGCCGGGTTCCTCGGTTCCTGCTCCAGGATCAATGAGTCTAATTGTGGAGCCCTCATCATGATTTAACCTTACTTCCTGTTGTTATATCTATCAAGAAGTTCGCGATATCCGGCAGGGGCAATATCCGGTCGATGGGGGCGGCGGCGATGGCGGCGGCCGGCATGCGTCCGTTCTCAGATGAAGCGGGGTCCTGCACCAGGGCCAGCCCTCCGCACTCCTTTATTCTCACCATCCCTTGCGCGCCATCCTTGTTCGAGCCCGTGAGCAGGACGGCGATAACTCGCTCGCGGAAGGCGTCGGCAGCCGACTCGAACATCACGTCGATCGAGGGCCGCGCGAACTCCACGGCCGATTGCGTGGAGAGGGCGAAATGGCCCTCCTCGACCAGAAGGTGATAGTTCGCAGGAGCAATATACACCTTTCCCGGCATAATTGCTTGCTTATCTTCGGCTTCTACCACCGGGAGCCGGCTCTTTCTCTTCAACAGGTTCACCAGCAGCTCATCGGAATCGCTGCTGCGGTGCTGCACTATTACGACCGGCGCGGGGAAGCTCGCGGGCAGGCCGCCGAGCAGGATTTCGAGAGCGTGAAAGCCGCCCAGGGACGCCCCGACGACGACCAGCTCATAGCGCATCTATGCAATCCTCCTGTAGAGCTTTTCGCCCGCTTCCAAAGCCTGGTACCGCTCTTCGTGAGGGCTGTAGCTTATCGTCTCTTTGTGCCCGAGGCCGAGAATGCCGAACAGGCCGAGGCTCTCATAAAAGAGATTGTGCACGCGGTTTTGAAGCACCTGATTGAAATAGATCAGCACGTTTCTGCACAGGATCACGTTGAATTCGTTGAAGGAGCCGTCGGTCACGAGGTTGTGCTGCGAGAAGACCATGTTGTCTTTGAGCGAGGAACGGAAGATGGCGTTGTCGTAGTTAGCCGTGTAGTACTCTGATAGAGAGCTCTTGCCTCCCGCCTTGATATAGTTGCCGATGTAGTCCTGCATGAACTGGAGGGGAAAGATTCCGTCCTTCGCCCTCTTCAGGACCGACTCGTTGAGGTCGGTCGCGTAGATCCTGCACCTGTCGTATATCCCCTCCTCCTGGAGGAGGATGGCCATCGAATAGACTTCCTCTCCCGTGGAACATCCCGCGTGCCAGATTCGGATGAAAGGATAAGTCTTCAACATCGGCACAACCTTCGCCCTGAAAGCAAGGTAGAAGCTCGGGTCCCTGAACATCGCGGTCACGTTGACGGTGAGCGCGACGATGAAGCGCTCGAAGCAAGCCGGCTCGTGCAGTATCCTGTCTTGAAGCTGCGAAAGGCTCTTGAGATTCTCCGAGCGCGCGAAGTCGTGCAACCTGCGCTTGAAAGAGGCGGGGGCGTACTCCCTGAAATCGTACCCGTAGTGGAGATACACCCCTTCCAGGAGCAGCTTGATCTCTATCGCCTCAAGATCCAGATCACTTTTCCGCCTGCTCATACTCGCTTCACTTATTTGTAGAGCCACACGCGCAGCAGAGAGAGAAGCTGCGAGACATCGACCGGCTTCGTGATGTAATCCGACGCCCCGGCCTCGATGCACTTCTCGCGATCGCCCTTCATCGCCTTGGCCGTGAGCGCGATTATCGGAAGGGTCTTGAATCGCGGCTCCTGCCTTATCGCGCTCATGGCTTCGTAGCCGTCCATCTCCGGCATCATCACGTCCATGAGGACGATGTCGATGTCGGACGTTTCCGACAGCATCTTGATGGCGTCCCTCCCGTTCTCCGCGTAGGCCACGTTCATCCTGTGCCGCTCGAGCGCGCTCGTGATGGCGAAGATATTACGAATATCGTCGTCCACGATCAAGACCTTCTTACCCGCTATCACGGAATCGGTCTGGTGCAGCTGCTCGAGCATCCGGCGTTTAGGCTCGGGCAGGTTGGCCTCGACCCGGTGCAGGAAGAGGGCCGTCTCGTCGAGCAGCCTCTCCATCGACTTCACGTCCTTGATGATGACCGTCTCTGCCACGCGCTTGAGCTCCGTCTCTTCGGCCTTGGACAGCTCCTTGCCGGTGTAGACGATGATGGGAAGCTCCAGGCCGCCGAGCTCCGCTTTGATCTGCTCGATCAACTCGAAGCCGGTCATTCCGGGCAGCCCGAGGTCGAGCACGAGACAGTCGAACGGAGCTTCCCTGAGCGCGGAAAGCGCCTCCTCTCCGGTGGCGACCGCCGTGGTCTGAACGTCTCCGTTCCCGATCAGCTCAACTATGGCGTTGCGCTGAATGTCGTTGTCTTCGACGATCAGAAGCCTCTTGGCGGGCCGTTCGATGAAGCTCTTGATGTTGTTGAGAGCGCTGGTCAGTCCTTCCTTCGTGACGGGCTTCTTCAGGTAGACCCTCGCTCCCATCTTCAAGCCGACCTGCACGTCTTCCATAAGGGAGATGATGTGGACGGGGATGTGACGCGTGGCCGGGTCGTGCTTCAGGCGGTCGAGCACGGCGAGGCCGTGAACTACCGGCAGCCGTATGTCGAGAGTGATGGCGTCCGGCTTGTACTTCTGCGCGACCGCCAAAGCGATGTCGCCTCGCAGCGCGACTATTCCCTTGAACCCTTTATCGCGCGCCATGTCGAGCAGGATGCGGGCGAAGTTCACGTCGTCCTCTATTATGAGCAGCGCCCGGTCTCCCGGCTGAATGTCGTCGCGGTCGTCGGCGACTTCGCCCTGCAAGAGCAGCGAAGGGTCGACGGTCCCCGTTATGGTCGAGTCGGAAATCGCCCTGAGCAGGCTCTGGTTGGAAAGCGCCAGGCTGGACTCGCCCGACCCGCCCGATTCGAGGTGCCCCGATCCAGTGCCCGCGGGGTTGGACGAGCTCGGCGCGTAGCTGGACGGGAGGTAAAGGGTGAAAGTGCTGCCCTCGCCCGGCGCGCTCGACATGCGAATCTCTCCGCCGAGGAGCCGCGCGATCTCCCGGCTGATCGAAAGGCCCAGCCCCGTTCCGCCGTACTTCCGGCTGGTCGTCCCGTCGGCCTGCTGGAAGGCCTCGAAGATTATCTTGTGCTTGTCCTCGGGGATGCCGATGCCCGTGTCGCTCACGGAGAAAGCTATCACGCCGGAGGCGCGGTTGAGCGAGTCGTTATCGTATATCCATCCCTTGGTCGCCGGCTCCACGCGGAGCCTCACGCCCCCCTCGTGGGTGAACTTGAACGCGTTCGAGAGCAGGTTCTTGAGGACTTGCTCCAGGCGCTTCGAATCCGTCAGCATCGATTTCGGGAGGCTCGGGTCGAGCTCCACGTCGAAGGTCAGGTTCTTGCCGATCGCAAACTGTTTGAATATCCGCTCCATGTCATCTTGCAGGGTCTTGAACGAAAGGTCTCCGACCTCGGCCACCATGGTCCCGGATTCGACCTTCGACAGGTCGAGGACCTCGTTGATGAGCGCGAGAAGATCCGCGCCCGACGAATGGATGGTGTGCGCGAATTCGACCTGTTTGGGCGTGAGGTTCTTTTCCACGTCTTCGGCGAGAAGCTCCGACAAGACGAGCATGCTGTTGAGCGGAGTTCGGAGCTCGTGCGACATATTGGCGAGGAATTCCGACTTGTACTTGGAGGTGAGGGCCAGTTGCTCCGCCTTTTCTTCGAGCGCCCGGCTCGCCATCTCGATCTCGCGATTCTTGCGCTCGACCTCGCTCTTCTGCTCGCTCAGCAGTCGCGCCTTCTCTTCGAGCTCTTCGTTGGTCTGCTGTAACTCTTCCTGCTGCTTCTTGAGCAGCTCTTCTGACGCCTGAAGTGACTGGGCCTGCTGCTCCAGTCTCTTGTTGGTCTCCGTGAGCTCCTGCTGCCCTATCTGCAATTCCTGGGTCAGCGACTGTGATTGAGCCAGCAATTCTTCGGTGCGCATATTGGCTTCGATGGTGTTCAAGACGATGCCGATACTTTCGGTGAGCTGGTCAAGGAAGGCGAGGTGGATGTCGCTGAAGCGCTGGAAAGAGGCGAGCTCGATGACCGCCTTGACCTGCCCTTCAAACAGCACCGGGAGCACCACGATATTGAGCGGCGTGGAGTCTCCCAGCCCCGAGTTTATCCGGACGTAGTCGGAAGGCACGTCGGTAATGAGTATTCGCTCTTTCTCTATAGCGCACTGTCCGACGAGCCCCTCGCCGAGCCGGAAGTGGCTGGCGAGCCCTTTACGCTCCTTGTACGCGTAGCTGGCGCGCAGCTTCAGCATGGCTTCCTGGTCGCCGTTCTCGTTGATATAGAATGTGCCGTGCTGTTCGCTCACGAGCGGCGCAAGCTCGGACAGTATGAGCTTGGATACGGTCATCAAATCCTTCTGCCCTTGCAGCAGCCTCGTGAACTTCGCCAGGTTCGTCTTCAGCCAGTCCTGATCGGTATTCTTGCGGGTCGTGTCCTTGAGGTTGCGGATCATCTCGTTGATGTTGTCCTTGAGAGACGCCACCTCGCCAGCCGCTTCGACCGTGATCGACCGCGTGAGATCGCCCTTGGTGACAGCCGTTGCCACTTCGGCGATCGCGCGAACCTGAGTCGTGAGATTGGCCGCGAGCCTGTTCACGTTGTCGGTCAGATCCCTCCAGGTGCCGCTCGCGCCCGGCACGTTCGCCTGCCCGCCGAGCTTGCCTTCAATACCCACTTCGCGCGCCACGGTGGTCACCTGATCGGCGAACGTGGCGAGCGTGTCTATCATCCCGTTGATCGTGTCGGATAGCTCCGCTATTTCTCCCAGAGCCTCTACCGTCAGCTTTCGTTTGAGGTTCCCATTAGCGACCGCCGTAACGACCCTGGCGATCCCTCGCACCTGGGTAGTCAGGTTCGCGGCCATCGAATTCACGTTGTCGGTCAGATCCTTCCACGTGCCCGCAACTCCCTTGACCTCTGCCTGCCCTCCGAGCTTACCTTCCGTACCCACTTCGCGGGCGACGCGAGTTACCTCAGAGGCGAAGGAGTTGAGCTGGTCGACCATCGTGTTGATCGTATTCTTTAGCTCGAGGATTTCCCCCTTAACGTCTACCGTGATCTTCTTCGACAGGTCGCCGTTTGCAACAGCCGTGGTGACAGCCGCGATATTTCGTACCTGAGCGGTCAGGTTGCCTGCCATGAAGTTCACGCTATCGGTCAGATCCTTCCACGTGCCCGACACCCCCTTCACTACCGCCTGCCCTCCGAGCTTACCTTCCGTGCCAACCTCGCGCGCCACGCGAGTCACCTCAGAGGCGAAGGAGTGGAGCTGGTCGACCATCGTGTTGATCGTATTCTTTAGCTCGAGGATTTCCCCCTTAACGTCTACCGTGATCTTCTTCGACAGGTCGCCGTTAGCAACGGCCGTCGTAACGTCCGCGATATTACGGACCTGCCCGGTGAGGTTGCCCGCCATCAGATTTACGTTATCAGTGAGGTCTTTCCACGTACCGGCGACGCCTTTGACCTGGGCCTGCCCTCCGAGCTTACCTTCCGTACCCACTTCGCGGGCAACGCGAGTCACCTCAGAGGCGAAGGAGTTGAGCTGGTCGACCATCGTGTTGATCGTATTTTTGAGCTCTAGGATTTCTCCCTTAACGTCTACCGTAATCTTCTTCGACAGGTCGCCGTTAGCAACGGCCGTCGTAACGTCCGCGATATTACGGACCTGTCCGGTCAGGTTGCCTGCCATGAAGTTCACGCTGTCGGTCAAATCCTTCCAAGTACCGGCGACGCCCCTGACTTCAGCCTGCCCTCCAAGCTTGCCTTCCGTGCCTACCTCGCGGGCGACGCGTGTTACTTCAGAAGCGAAGGAGCCCAGCTGGTCGACCATCGTATTGATCGTATTCTTGAGTTCGAGGATCTCTCCCTTAACATCGACCGTGATCTTCTTCGACAGGTCGCCGTTTGCAACGGCCGTCGTGACTTCGGCGATGTTGCGTACTTGTCCGGTGAGGTTACCGGCCATCAGGTTCACGTTGTCGGTCAAATCTTTCCAGACGCCTGCGACTCCCTTTACCTGGGCCTGGCCGCCGAGCTTACCTTCCGTACCCACTTCGCGGGCGACGCGAGTCACTTCGGAAGCGAATGAGCTAAGCTGATCGACCATCGTATTGATCGTATTCTTTAGCTCAAGGATTTCTCCCTTAACATCGACTGTAATCTTCTTCGATAGGTCGCCGTTAGCGACGGCCGTCGTAACGTCCGCGATGTTGCGGACCTGTCCGGTCAGGTTGCCTGCCATGAAGTTCACGCTGTCGGTGAGGTCTTTCCACGTACCGGCGACGCCCCTGACTTCAGCCTGCCCTCCGAGCTTGCCTTCCGTGCCAACCTCGCGGGCAACGCGTGTTACTTCGGAAGCGAAGGAGCCCAGTTGGTCGACCATCGTGTTGATCGTATTCTTGAGTTCGAGGATCTCTCCCTTAACATCGACCGTGATCTTCTTTGACAGGTCTCCATTAGCGACGGCCGTCGTAACGTCCGCGATATTACGGACCTGCCCGGTGAGGTTGCTTGCCATGAAGTTCACATTATCGGTGAGGTCTTTCCAAGTACCTGCAACGCCTTTGACCTGGGCCTGCCCTCCAAGCTTGCCTTCCGTGCCTACCTCGCGAGCCACGCGAGTCACTTCGGAAGCGAACGAGCCTAGCTGATCGACCATCGTGTTGATTACTTCTTTGATCTGTAGAATCTCTCCTCTCACATCGACAGTGATCTTTTGAGTCAAGTCTCCAGTGGCGATAGCGGTCGCGACCTTCGACACGTCTCTCAACTGCACGGTAAGGTTACCGGCCATCGCGTTCACGTTATCGGTCAGGTCTTTCCAGGTTCCGGATACACCCTTAACTTCGGCCTGCCCTCCGAGCTTGCCTTCCGTGCCAACCTCGCGGGCAACGCGTGTTACTTCAGAGGCGAACGATCCTAGCTGGTCGACCATCGTATTGATCGTGTTCTTGAGCTCGAGGATCTCTCCCTTAACGTCTACCGTGATCTTCTTCGATAGGTCTCCGTTAGCGACGGCCGTCGTGACTTCGGCGATGTTGCGGACCTGTCCGGTCAGGTTGCCTGCCATCAGGTTCACGTTGTCGGTCAAATCCTTCCAGGTACCGGCGACGCCTTTTACGTCGGCCTGCCCTCCGAGCTTGCCTTCCGTGCCTACC
>DATLMR010000127.1:0-11458 GCA_035537555.1 Blastocatellia bacterium | reverse complement strand
TTTGATAGAAGCGATCAGGCCGGAGCTGCTGAAGGTCTTCAAGCCGGCGCTATTGGGACGGATGGTGGTGGTGCCATATTATCCGATCTCGGATGAGGTGATGCGCGAGATAATCAAGCTGCAACTGGGCCGCATCAAGCGGAGGCTCGCCGAGAATCACGGCGCCGAGTTCAGCTATGACCCGGAGGTCATCACGGAGATTGCTAACAGGTGCCGGGAGGTCGAGAGCGGCGCCCGCAACGTCGATCATATACTCACGCGCAGCCTGCTGCCTGAAATGAGCGGCGAGTTCCTGTCGAAGATGGCGACCGGCGAATCGATCTCTCTGGTCCACGTCGGCGTAGGGGAGGCGGGCCGTTTCAGTTACCGGATATCTTAAGGCCCCCGGCGTCCCGGAAGCGCCGTCATTTTCGCGCCCATTTTCGGGCCTATTGTCACGCGCGTTGCCGACGGGTTTGCGTTTGATTAGTATTGTCGCCTCACCAGCTCGGGAGGGAGAGAGAAGATGGTGGAGCCGGAAAGATGTGCCAGCCTCTCCGACATAGTGGCGGATACGGTGGTGCTCGCCATGAAGTACGAGTCTGAAGGGGGGCAGGACGTAGAGGGGCGTCTCGCGAAGGCCATGAAGCTCGAAGAGGTCCAGAGCGCCATCAGGCAGGCGCTGGAGGATCAGGCGGAAGAGACCGTCAAGACCACGCCCAGCACGTTTTCATCCGAAGAGGCCAACAGGTTCGCAAACTCCGTGCTTCAGAGAGGGTACAGGGCCATCAGGCAGGACGTTTTGCGGCAGGTCAGGACCAGTCCCCGGTTTCTCGAGCTTCGAAAAAGCGCCGAAGAGGTAGTCTCCATCCTCGATTCCAGCCCGACCGGGGTCTGGTACGATGACTCCAAGCGGCTCGTCTACGTGATCGCGGCGGGAGTGATAGTGGCCGGGGCCGTCGTGATTTATGTGGTGCGGCCGGGCGACGCGGTATCTCAGGTGGCGCAGCCTGTCGCGGCGCTGCTGACCGACGACACGATAACCTACAAGCCTCTCGGCACGCTGGAGCTGTCGGCGGGAATGGCGAAGCTCGACCCTTCGCGGATCTTCTTCAAGCTCGACCTCGCGGGCGCGGCGAGCCTGAAGCCGGTCAGGGGGCGATTCAGCACCGCCGGCTACGCGATGGACTCTCATCTGAAAGCCGCTTCGGGCGAGGGGAAGCTCTTCATCCCCTTCGGGAAAGTCGTCGCCCGGCTGGACGGGGCCGCGGGGAGATTCGAAAATGCCCACGACGCCCGCAACCCCGAAAACGCTCCCGTACAGCTCGGGCTCGGGGTCTCGTTCATCGATGAGATGCTCCGGCTCGACCTTGCCGGGAGACTCCAGCTCGTCGATAGCAGGCAGGCCGCCGTGGGCCTCGACCTTGGCCTCAACGGCAACTACCGCGGGAACCCGTACAACTCGGGCGCGGGCGCGCGGACGAGCAGAGACAGCGTGTTCGGCCTTGGAATCCTGAAGGCGGCCTTCTAGGCGGGAGCTTTCCAGGCAGTATCTCGGTCGCGGGGGCAGGCCCGCGAGCCGGTACCCGGCACCTGAAGCGAACCGGAGGCATGAGTTGGGAGAGTACACTCAGGACAACCGAATAATAAAGATACTGAGCCCGCTCGGTAAGGACGTTCTCCTCTTGCAACGGTTCTCGGGCGAAGAAGGGATATCGAGGTTATTCGATTTCAGCCTCTACCTCCATTCGGAGAACCGCTCCATCCAGTTCGATTCGATAGTGGGCAAGAAGGCGACCGTGATCATCACGCTCCCGGACGGAAAGGAGCGGCACCTCAACGGCATCATAAACTCTTTCTACCAGGCGGGCTCCACGCCTCTCGAAGGCGGGACGACCCCC
Source organism: Blastocatellia bacterium (assembly GCA_035537555.1). Taxonomy (GTDB): domain Bacteria; phylum Acidobacteriota; class Blastocatellia; order UBA7656; family UBA7656; genus DATLMR01. Next base: position 9,578 of record DATLMR010000127.1, on the reverse strand, counting down.
AAGATATTCGCGCACTATCACGCCACGCTCGTCCCGCACCTGTGGATGCTCACGCGGACGAGCGACTGCCGGATTTTTCAGGGTAAGACGGTGCCCGAGATCATCCAGATGATCTTCGACGAGCACAAGCTGGAGTTCAAGAACCGCCTGCACGGAAACTTCGACGCGCGCGAATACTGCGTGCAGTACCGCGAGACCGATTTCAACTTCGTGTCGCGGCTCATGGAGGAGGAGGGCATCTTCTACTTCTTCGAGCACGAGCGCGACAAGCACACTCTGATCCTGGCCAACAACTCCAGCGAATTCAAAGCGTCGCAATTTCACGCGGATGTGACTTATAAGACCATCATCGGCGAAAACCGCGACGAGGACGTGATCACCGAGTGGACCGTGGGGCAGGAGGTCCGGCCGGGCAGGTACACGATCAATGACTTCAACTTCGAACAGCCCACGCTCGACTTGACGGCCGCCGTCAGCGGGCAGGATGAGCGCAAGCTGGAAGTCTACGACTACCCCGGAGAGTACGTTAAGCGCGACCGGGGCGAGCAGATCGTCGGAATCCGCATGGAAGAGCAGGAGACGCCGCAATATCAGGTCGTGGGATCGAGCTTTTGCAGGGGCTTCATCCCCGGCTTCAGGTTCAGCCTGCGGGACCATTATCGGAGAGATTTCAACAAGTCCTACGTCATAACTTCGGTCTATCACGCCTCCGATCAGGGAACCAACTACCGAAGCTCGGACGTGGACGCCCTGCAAAGCTTCGATTACACGAATCACTTTCAATGCATGCCTTACCCCCGGCCTTTTCGCCCTCCGCGCGTGACGCCCGTGCCGGTGGTCCAGGGCACGCAGACGGCGATCGTGGTCGGCCCGCCCGGCGAAGAGATCTACACGGACAAGTATGGCCGCGTGAAGGCGCAATTTCACTGGGACCGGGAAGGGAAGTACAACGACAAGAGCTCGTGCTGGATTCGCGTCTCGCAGAACTGGGCGGGCAAGCGATGGGGCGCGATGTTTATGCCTCGCATCGGGCAGGAAGTCATCATCGATTTCCTGGAAGGCGACCCGGACCAGCCGATCATCATCGGAAGGGTATACAACGGGAATTCGATGCCGCCTTACGACCTCCCCGCCGAAAAGACCAAGAGCACGATCCAGTCGCTCTCGTCGAAAGGCGGAGGGGGCTATAACGAATTCCGCATGGAAGATAAGAAGGGCGAGGAACAGGTATTCATCCACGCGGAGAAGAACCAGGACATACGGATCGAGAAAGACCTCTTCGAGTGGGTGGGCGAGGACTCGCATCTCATCATCAAGCACGACCAGATAGAGAAGGTCGAAGGCGATAAGAACCTCCGCGTCGTCGGGGATCACAACGAGAGGGTGGATGGCACGATCTCGATCAAAGCGGGCGTGGACCTGCAAGAAAAGATCGGGATGAAGCACGCGGTAGACGCCGGGATGGAGATTCACCTTAAGGCCGGGATGAATGTCGTGATCGAAGCCGGCATGAGTATCACCCTTAAAGCGGGCGGGGGATTCATCGTCGTCGGGCCGACGGGCGTCACCATCTCCGGCATGCCGGTCTTGATCAACAGCGGCGGCGCGCCCGGCTCCGGCTCCGGCTCGTCACCCGAAAATCCCGCGGACCCGACCGAAGCGGATAAGGGGGTGGCGGGGCAGACCCAGGAATTGCCGCCCCCCAAGAAGCCGGCCACGCCGAACAGCTACGGCATGGGCGCGATCGCCATGCAGAACGCGGCGCGCGACGGAACGCCGTTCGTCGAGCCCCGCTGAATCGGATCGCTTACACGTTCGAGGCTTATGGAAGAGCTGGAAAAGAGAGAAGAGATAATCCGGGCAGTGAGCGAGAACCTCTTCGCCGAAGAAGGCATGAACGTATTCGCGGTGCTGGACGGCGCGTCCGTGCCGGGCCTGCTGATGAGGTTATACACGGATCAGCCCGAATACGTCTGCCTTTACAGGGGAGAGCTTGAGCCGGACATGGCCGAGGTGGCTCCTTACCTGGTCCGCCTCGCGCCGGAGGCCGATTTCACCGACTGGGTCATCGGGCAAGGATGGGGCAATCACTGGGGCATCTTCACCGTCACGCCCGAGGGCCTGAGGGCGATGCGCCGCCATCTTCGCGCGTTCCTGATGGTCTATGACGAAACAGGCAGGCCGTTATACTTTCGCTACTATGACCCTCGCGTGCTCCGCCCGTACCTCCCGACCTGCAACCGGGATGAGTTGTCGCAGATCTTCGGCCCGGTCCTCTATTACCTTCTTGAGGACGAAGAGCCGTCTTCGGCACTCAGGTTCAGTGTACGGGATGGCTCCTTGAGAGAGGAGCGATTGGCTCTCGCGGAGAGCTGAGCGCGCGTATAGACGAGCTATCGAGCTGGATAACAATACAGGAGAGACCTTATGCCTCCCGCTGCGAGATTGACCGATAAGGTGGCGCACCCTTTGCCGGGTAACCTGATCCCGGGCCTGGGCAGCCCTAATGTGATAATAGGAGGCTTGCCCGCGTGGCGAGGAGTTCCGGCCGCCGTCGCAGGCGCGCTATCGGCTGCCAAAGCCGTTTCCGAGGCGGCGATAAAAGTGGCCGAAGGCGCGACGCTGGCCGCCGCCGGGACGCCCGGCCTGCCCGCCGCGAAGGCCGCCGAAGAGACCGTCAAGGCGACCGCCGCCGCCGCCATGGGGAGCATGATCTCGAGCATGGGCGGGATGGCCGACATCCATATGTGCGCGACCCTCCTGCCCGCGCCCCCGCACGGACCGGGAGTGGTCATAAACGGCTCGCAAACCGTCCTGATCAACAACCTTCCCGCCTGCCGCCTGGGCGATACGATCCTCGAAGCCGTCGGCCCGCCCGATACAATTATTCAGGGCGATACATCGGTCATCATAGGCCCATAGAGGTCGCTCACCAGCCTCGCTTCAATTATTTGACGGGCCTCTCGCCCCCGGTGCTTGCGCGTTCGTAACACGGTTATGCTAAAGATTCGGCAGAAGCAGAAGGACATATTTCGCGCCCCGATGCGCGCTCGCATCCCGGACCGCATCCTGCACGAGCTGCAAGCTCGCGGGGTCGCGGCCGAGCGGGAGGCGGCCTCGGGCGATCTGGTCATCAAGGACGCGCGCGACTTCAAGACGCGGCTCGCGTTCCAGCCCGATGGGCTTCCCTCGAAGCTCACGACCCCGTCAGGCGCCGAGTACAGGTTCGAGCACGACGACGCGGACCGGCTTGCCGCGATCGTCCATCCCGGCGGCGAGCGGGTCGAGATGCGGCTCGACGAACGAGGCAACATTCGCCGGTTGCGCCGCCCCGGCTTCTACGAATACTCCCTCGAATACGATGACGATAACCGCTTCCTGTCGGCCAGGTATCCCAATCAAAAAGAGCTGCGCCTTTCATACGGATCCACCGGACGGCTGGCCGCGATAACCGACCGGGCAGGCGCGACGACGGTCTTCAATCGCCGCGAGGACGGGCGGTTGCTGTCGATCACGGACCCTCTGGGGCGGACGACGATCTACCAGACGGATGAAGAGGGCGGCCTCGAAGCGGTCGTCTATCCGGACGGCACGCGCGAAAAATACTCGTTCGATGCCGGATCGAACGTCGTAACGATCCTGTCGCGTGAAGGCGGAAAGATCGTCCAGAAGCTGAACGAGCATCAAACGATTACGAGCGTGACGTGGCGGGACGGCTCGAAGGTCGAATACGGGCTCGACGATCGCGGGAACCTCGTATCCGCCCGCAACGAATCCGATAACGTAGTCCACGCGTTTGACGGAGCGGGCAACCCTCTCTCCGAGCAGACATCCGGCGGAACGGTCAAATACACCTACGATCCCGACGGGCGGCTCACTTCTCTCGTCACGCCTCAGAATCAAAAGATCGAATACGAGTATGACCCCGACGGTCGCATCAGCACGATCAAGGATTGGGAAGGACGGCGCAACGGCTTCATCTACGCTCCGTCGGGGACGATCTCGGAGATTCGTTACGGCAACGGGAGCGTGGAGCGGCACGAGTACCCGCAGGTCGGGCGTCTGGGCCGCGCCTACGTCCTCGATAAGTATGGCCGCACTCTCTGCGAGCAATCTTACTCGTATGACGAGTCCGAGCGGCTCACCCAGAATACGGACTCATGGGGCTCCCGCCCGCAGGAGCGCTCTTCGAGGCGATTCAATTACGACGCGGAGAACCGCATCCGTTTCGAGATAGATGCGCAGACCGGCAGGCCCCTTGCGAGCTATACCTATGACGATAAGGGGAACCTGACGGGCCACGGGGGGGCTTCGATCGCTGTCGGGCTTATGGACGAGCCTTTGAGCCACGGCCCGGATCGGATCGAATACGACCGGCTCGGAAACATGCGCCGTCTGCCGGGCGATAGGGGCTGGATCGAATGCAGGTTCTCGCCCGACGGTTCTTTACGCGAAGCGCGCCTGAAGGAAAAGGTGTTCCGCTTCACCTACGACGCCTTTGGCCGCAGGCTGACGAAGACGGACGGCAGCACGACCTGGCGCTATGGCTGGGCGGGCGGTCAACTCCTCTGGGAAGAGTTTCAAGAGCAGCCCGACTCTCAGCCTGCGCGGCGCGACTATCTCTGGCTGCCGGGAGGGGCGACGCCCCTCGCGTTCCGCGAAGGCGGGCGCGCGTATTGGATTCAAGCTGACGCGCGGGGGGCGGTAATTCGCGTCTACGACTCGGACGGGAAAGCGGTATGGCGAGCCGTGTACGACTCATTCGGCCGGGCGACGGTCGAACAGGCCCAGGTGCGGCAGCCGTGGCGTCTGGCCGGCCACTACTATGATGAAGAGACGGGCCTGCATTACAACCGCCAGAGGTACTACAGCCCCTATCTCAAGTCCTACCTCTCACGCGTCCCGAAGTTGTCTGGCTGGGAGGCTGCGAATTACAGCTATGCCCGCAACGACCCCTGGAACCGCGCGGACCCGTTCGGAACGATCGCGCCCCCGCTCGCGGCGTCCGGCATAGTCGCGGCGGGAACCGTCGTCGGCGCTGCCGTCGCTCTGGTCACGTTCGATGACTCCATGCCCGGGGCCGTCCAGGCTGATACGGCCGGACTCGGGGCGTCAATCGCGGGAACTTTCGCGCCGGTAGACCTGTTCGTGGGAGGCACGGACGGAGGGGCTTTGGGCGCCTTCGCCGGATGCCTGATAGAGCAATGGCGCAGGGGCACGGAGCCTACGATAAGGTACGCGCTCATGGCCGGCGTCTCCGAGGTCGTAGAGATTTTCCTGCTAGGCCTGGGAAAAATCCCGCGCGTAAAGAAGCTCGTGAAGTCCGTCGCCGACGGACTCTTCGAGAAGGGTAAACAGGCCTCGGATAAACTGGCGAAAGAGGCCTCGGAAAAGGTTGGCAAGGAAGCATTCGAGAAGGCGCTCAAGAAGTTCAAGAACGTAAGCGACACGTCGAAGGCTGCTCTTGAGAAGTTCTATAAAGGCGAGCAAGGTCTTTCGGTCAAGGATTTCAATATAGAGAACAAGTCTCTGAGCCAGATCGATAAGGAGATCGCCGGGTCGGGCGGGTGGAAAGAGACCGGGGGGCCGGTCAAGAAAGCGGTATCGGCGGACGGCAAGTGGACCAAGACCGTGGAGAATATAACGAGGGACTCGAAGGGAAACACCGTCAACCCTTACACCATGGTCTTTTATGAGAACGCGGATGGAGGTGTCATTCGCCTCAAGCCCGACGGTTTCCCCGATGCGAAACCGGGCCTGGACCATATCAAGCAGCCTCACGGGTGCAAGTACGTGAAGATAGATTCGGCGGGCGACACGGGTTTCAACAACGAGGCCTTCAAGGTCGAAGGGGACGAAGCGATGCCGAGTCTTCCGAATCAATTGACCCTCCCCGCCGGCCTGAAAGAGGGCTCTCCCGAGGCCGAGGCTTTTATAAAAGCCAACTGGACCAACGGCACTCACGTCCCTCTCGGCAAATAGATCGGAGCCAATCATGCTTGATAGCTACACTATCATCCCAAAGACTGACGAAGACAGGTTCGACGTTGGGGACCTCATCTCAAAAGTCGAAGGTCTTCCGACGGCCGTCAGACTGCCGGGCACCCTCTATTCGCTCCAGCGACAGTCGCCCGAGAGCGTTTACGTAATCGGCTCGAACGAAGATCAGGCGAGGAGAATCCGCGAGTGGACGAGCGCGGGAAACACCCTCGAGCGGTACTGGGGCTCGGTTGCGCATCTTGAGATCGCCCCCGAGAGCGTGCTCGTACAGCAGGCCGCTCCGGAGGGAGTGGTCCAGCAGGTCTCCGCGTTGCTCCTGCCCTTTCTGAAGCGCCAGCCCTTCAGGATATTCTCGGAGTACGCGGAAGAAACAGCCGCGTTCGCGCCCAGCCCCGAACGGCTGTTTGAATAGAGGGCCCGAGAGTATGAGAAGGCCCCCGGCGGCCCGCCTTCGACCGGCCGCCTCGGGAAACGGGTCGTCTAGGCCCATCGCCCCGCGAGCGGCGAGGGAGGGTCGGAGATGGACTGAAACCGCAGGAGGCGCGCCACGTCGCGGTCCTTGAGCCAGACCAGGGGCATTATCCCTCGCTCCATTATTGCCTCCGAAGCTCGCTCGGTCAGTAACGCCTCCGCGCACGGCTTGGCCTCGCTCTGACCGTCTTTCTCATAGAGGTGCAGAGGGAGGTCTTCGATATCGCGGATCACGCCCGGCCTGAAGTCCCCGCCGTATTCCGCGAATGATCTGGCCAGAAGGTAAGCGCAGGCATAGGCGGGGTTGCCCCATAGGTACTCTTCGTGTGCGGGCGCTCCCGTCATCTCCTCGAAGTCGAACCGGGCGGCCGGCTCGGTCTCCGCGCCGTAAGGCAGACGGAGCAGGAAACGGGGCAGAGCGAGGCCGAGGTATTCGGACTCGCCGAGTCTTCTCAGGTCGCTCCAGGCCCGGGCGTCGTCGGTTTCAGGCGAGGGCGTCGCGTCGCGGGGATCGGGCGAATCGGCCAGGGAGTCCCAGCCGCAGAGGCGCGGGCTCGCGGCGGAGACGAAGGGCGCGCCCGCCTGCCGGGCTATCTTCGCGATGCGACCGAGCGTCTCCGCGTCTTCGCGATCGGGACCGAAGCGATAGTCTCCCACGACAAGAGACCACGGCTCGGCCCCGGGCGTCTCGACCGTCTGTTCCACGAGCAGGCCGTAGAGCCCCGACTTTCTCAGGTCGTCGGATGAAGCGAGGTCGGCGGCCAGTTCGGATTTAGAAATATCGAGCAGGAAGAGCTTGAGGTCGCTCCCGGTCTCTAGCCTTCGCGCGAGAAAATAGAGGGCTCGCCAGCTTGCCTCGAGCGCCTGGAAGTCCGGGTCGTGGAGGATGACCCGCATCACGTTGCCGATGGCTTCATCGATGCGGGCGATCAGCTTTTTCTGCTCTCCCTCATCTCCGAGAACGAGGTAGGGCTTGACGACTCTTCGCAAAAGGGATTGCAGGTCGTCGAAGGGCTCGGGCCGGGCCGCGCCGGGGCTTTCGCCTTGAGCGCCCTGCACGATCCGGTCGAGCAGGCAGCCGCCGCTCGCGCCCCCGCTCGCGGAACCCTCGGCGGGGTCCGGGCGTGCCGGTTCGGTCGCTTGAGGATCTCGCGCGCCATCGATAGCAGCCTCGCCCCATGCTCGAATCTCCGACGCGGCGGCCGCGAAGGTCGCGGGATCTTTAAGCTCTTTGCGCTTCTGCCTGAGAGCCTGAAACAGGCTTACTCTTTCGAGAAGGCTGTCGGGGTGAAAGTCTTCCAGCTCGTCGAACCTGAGGGCGAGAAGAGAGCCGTCACTGCTCGGGACCGGGATGTTCAACGCGACCCCAAGTCTCGACATAACGCCGTCGAAATTGTCGCGGTCGATCTCTACGGGCGCGCGTCGAGCGAGGACCGCGCCGGGCCTGGCAGGCTCGCGGTTGGCGCGGCCACTGAAATCTCCTAGAATAGCAACTCTGAACGGGTCATCCGGGTCGGCAGCATGGGAAGGTTCTTCGAGAGTTACCTCCATCTCGCCGAAAGAAGGTTGCTTGAACATTGCCTGACCCTCCTATGTAACTCGTGATGGGCAAGCGGCATTATACGACGGGGGCAGGCGAGCGCCAAGCTGACTTCTCGGGAGGGCAATGCCGATGAGACGGGCGTTCGCGAGAGGGGACTCAAGCCGCCGCTTAACTAAAGAAAGGTTGATGAGCGATGAGTGCTGAACAGACAAGCGACGCGTTTCCTTTGAAGCTGGGAAGCGTTGAGGAGTTCGAAAGGATCGAGTCTTTTTTCAGGTCCGCGGGATTCGACGAGGAAGCGGTCTGCCGCGCGTTGAAGGTGCCGGACCTCTCGAAGCTGGGCGAAACGAGGCTCGACGAGTCAGATCCTTCGGCGGGCATTTCGGGCAGACTGAGGCTGTTAATAAAGCTCTTCCTCATGCTGGACCCGGTCGGCCGTGAAGAAGTCGAGCGCGAGATCGACGAGGCGTCGCTCGGCTCCCTGCTCGCTCTGGACGTGTTGCGCGCGGGCGGGAAGGAGGCGGGAGGCGAAGAATATTGTTCGACGGTCTTGATCTCTCCGGTGGCGGGGCTGCTGGTCGTGTCGGACCGGTACAGGAACGCGGACGAGTCGCCATTCATCCCCCCGGCCGACATCGTTTTCCCGCCTATTTTTCTGGGCACCCTGCGCTTCTTGAAGAACCTTCCGTTGAGTCCCGCGAAGGACGCCCTTGACCTCTGCTCCGGCTCCGGCGTGGCCGCGCTCGTGCTCAGCCGGTACGCCGAGCGCGTGGTGGCGAGTGACATCACCGCTCGCTCCGCCCACTTTGCGGAGTTCAATCGCTCGCTCAACCGCTGCTTCAACGTCGAAGTCGCGCAGAGCGACCTCTACTCGTCCTTGAAGGGGCGCACCTTCGACTACATCGTCTCTCACCCTCCTTACATGCCCTCGCTATCGAATTTCCTGATATATCGGGACGGAGGGGCAACGGGAGAGTCGCTCGTAAAAGGAGTGGTCGCGGGGCTGCCGGAGTTCCTGCGGCCGGGCGGGACTTTCTATTGCGTAACGTCGGGGTGGGACACGACGGAGGGGCCGTTTGAAGCGCGTATGCGCGGCTGGCTCGCCGAGCATCAAAGCGAATTCGACGTGATCTTCGCGCTTTTCAGGACCATGACGCCGGAGAAACTGGCAGGGGAACTCGCGGAACGGTCCGGCTCGCTCGACCATTCCGAACCCGGGCAATGGATGGAGGTCTTCGGCAAAGGCGGCATGCAGAGGCTCGTCTACGGCGCGATGATAATTCACAGGCGGGCCGGGGGGGCCGGGGAGCGCGAGGCGCGAATCCCCGCTCTGACTCAACACCTCAGACTCGGCGAGCTCACGGACGGTTCGTGTTTCACGTGGATGCTGCAATGGCAACTCTGGCGCGCGGGCAAAGAGGCGGGAGGGGAACTGACCTCGGCCGTCGCGGGCCTCAGGCCGCGGCTCGCGAGCAGCCTGAAGGTAAAGGTGACTTACGCGGTCGAGCAGGGAACGCTCGTGCCCTCCGGAGTCGTGCTCGAAACCGAGAGGCCCTTTCAGGCG
>DATLMR010000126.1:0-35497 GCA_035537555.1 Blastocatellia bacterium | reverse complement strand
GTTCGTCGACCATCTCATGCAGGGGGAAGGGGAGTAGAGATGACGATCGATTACGAAAAGATCATGGTCGAGGTGAAGCCCTCGGAGCCCTTCCCGGGGTTGCGCCCCTTCAAGTTCGAAGAAAGCCTGCTCTTTTTCGGGCGCGACGGGCAGAGCGAGCAACTGATTCGCAAATTGGGCGCGACCCACTTCCTGGCGGTGGTCGGGACTTCCGGCAGCGGCAAGTCTTCGCTCGTGAGCGCGGGCCTGCTGCCCGCCCTCTTCGGCGGCTTGATGATGAGCGCGGGGTCCGACTGGCGAATGGCCGTCATGCGCCCGACGAACGACCCCATAGGCAGCCTCGCCCGCGCCCTCGTTGGCGCGATCTTCGGGCCGGAAGATGATGCCTCGCTCCAGGCGGCGATGATCGAAGCCACCCTGCGGCGCGGCAGCCTGGGGCTGGCCGAAGCCGTTCGCCAGGCCCACCTGCAACCTCACGAGAGAGTGCTCGTGGTCGCCGACCAGTTTGAAGAGCTGTTTCGCTTCGCCCGCGTGGCCGAAGGCGAGCGGTACCGGAACGACGCGGCCGCTTTCGTGAAGCTGTTGCTCGACGCGGCGCGCCAGAGGGAAGTCCCGATCTACGTCGTGCTGACGATGCGCTCGGACTTTCTCGGCGATTGCTCGATATTCCGGGACCTGCCCGAAGCCATAAACGAGGGCCAGTACCTCATCCCCCGGCTCACGCGCGAGCAGAGAAGCGAAGCCATCACGGGCCCGGTCGCCGTGTGCGGAGGCGAGATCGCCCCCCGCCTCGTGAACCGCCTGCTGAACGAGATGGGAGACAACCCCGACCAGCTCCCCATACTTCAGCACGCGCTTATGCGCGCCTGGGATAAATGGAAAGAGGATCGCCTGGAGAACGAGCCGGTCGATCTTCGCCACTACGAGGCGATAGGCGCGATGGACTCCGCCCTGTCCTTACACGCGGACGAGGCGTACGAGGAGCTGCCCCCCGGCCGTCCCCGCGAGATAGCCGAAAAGGTCTTCAAGGCCCTGACCGAGAGGGGGCACGACAACCGCGAGGTCCGCCGCCCGACCGAGCTCAAAGACCTCTGCGCGCTCGCCGAGGCCGAGCAGTCGGAGGCGGTCGCGGTGATCGAGACGTTCAGAAAACCGGGCAGGTCGTTTCTTATGCCTCCGGCGGATACGCCCCTCACCGCCCACTCTCTCATAGATATTTCGCACGAGAGCCTCATCAGGAACTGGAAGAAACTCGAAGAATGGGTCGAAGAAGAAGCGCGGTCGGCCCGCATCTACAGGCGATTGGCGGAGACCGCAGCGCTCAATCAAAAAGGCGAAGCGGGATTATGGAAAGATCCCGACCTTCAACTGGTCCTGAACTGGCGCGAAGAAGAGAAGCCCAACTCGTCCTGGGCGGACCGCTACTATCCCGGGTTCGACTCGGCGATGAGCTTCCTCGATAGAAGCGTAGCGGCGCGCGATGCGGAAAATCTGGAGAAAGAGACGAGGCGTAAAAGAGAAGTTCGCCGCGCCAGCGTAGTCGCCCTGGTATTGGCGGTCCTTCTTTTAGCTTCGGTCGCCGCCCTCATCTTCGCCGAAAGGCAGCGTAACAGCGCAAGAAGGGAGGCTGCCAGGAGCCGCGATCTGCTTTACGCGGCAGACATGAATCTCGCCGAGCTCGCCTTCGATCACAACAACTTTTTGCGGGTCCAGGAACTGCTCGACGACCACGCGGGAGAAGAAGAGAAGAGCCTGCGCGGGTTCGAGTGGTATCACCTCTGGTGGAAGATGCACGGAGACCTCGCCACGCTCAAAGGCCACGAGAAGTCCGTCAACTCCGTGGTCGTTTCGCCCGACGGCAAGACGATAGCCAGCGGCGGCGACGACGGCACGGTGAGGTTGTGGGATATGGATTCGCGGCAGGAGCTCGCCGCGCTCAAGGGGCACGAAAACGGCATCACCTCCCTCGCTTTTTCGCCCGATGGGAGATTGCTCGCCAGCGGCGACGACGATTCCACCGTCAAGCTGTGGGACCTGGAGTCGCGGGGCGAGCGGCAGGCCTTTAAAGAAAAGACGTGGCCGCACGTAGCCCTGGTATTTTCGCCTGATGGAAAGTACCTCGCCAGCAGAAGCTTTTGGGGGAAGATAAAGGTATATACGATCGACTCGACACAGGAGCCGGCCTCGTTCGGAGACGACAACAGGTATGTCCGCTCCATGTCATTTTTGCCCGACGGGAAACTGCTCGCCTGCGTTACCGGGCCTGACGGGGTGAGCCTGTGGGATGCGCGATCGCAAAAGATGCTGGCAAGGTTTGATGACGATGAGATGGAGCCGGACCTCCTGACCCTCTCGGCGGATGGAAAGCTGCTCGCGAGCGTTGACGAGAATAAGATAGTGAAGCTGTGGGACGTGAAGTCGCGGAAACACTTCGCCACTCTGAGAGGGCACCAGTGGGACATCAATTCCATCGCCTTTTCACGGGACGGAAGCAAGGTCGCCACGGCGAGCGACGACAACACGGTGAAGGTGTGGGACATGAAATCGCATCTGGAGATCGCCGCTTTCAAAGGCCACCAGGACGTTGTCGAGTCCGTGGCATTTTCACCCGACGGAAATCGAATCGTGAGCGGCAGTCAAGATGGAACTCTGAAGCTCTGGGATAGTCGTCCACCCGAAAATAAAGTTACCTTCAAGGCGAAGATCAAAGACTGGGCCGTCTCCCCGGATGGGTTGGCGCTCGCGGTCAGAGGCGTCGATGGGATCAGGCAGTTGGACCTGCTCTCGTGGCAAGATACGGGCGGGAAAAACGAGTACCTATCGAAAAGACCGCCTTTTGCCTACTCACCCGATGGTAAGTACCTCGCCAGCAGCGATGGCGTCGGAAAAATTACCCTGTTGGAGGCAAGCTCGCAAAGAGAGGTCGGAACCTTCGACAGCGGCGGCATTCCCAAAGGATTGTTTTTTTCACGCGACGGAGAGATGCTCGCCATCCTCGATTTCGATAATTCGGTGAAGCTTTGGAACGTCGATTCGCGAGAAGAGATTTCCGGCCCCGGCAGCGATTGGGTAGACGTGAACTCCGTGGCCTTCTCCCCGAGCGGGAGAGAGCTTGCCCTGGCGGCCACGGACGGCACGGTTAAGCTATGGGACATAGAGGCGCGGAAAGAAGTGGCCGCGCTCAAGGAGCACGAGAAAGATGTGTACTCCCTGGCCTTTTCACCTGACGGAAAAATCCTCGCCAGCGGCGGCTGGGACTACACGGTGATACTTTGGGATGCCGTATCGCGGAAGAAGCTGACTGTCCTCAAGGGCCACGGGGGCGCCGTCAGGGCCATAGCATTTTCGCCCGACGGGAGGAGGATCGCCACAGGCGGCGAACACAATACGGTGAGGCTCTGGGACACGAATTCGCGCAATGAATTGATGACGTTCAAATGCGAGATCACGCCGACTTTTATAGCTTTCTCATCGGACGGGAAGACACTCGTCAGCTGCGGCGATAGCGGCGCGCAAGTGTGGCGCGCGGCTACGGATGAAGACGTGGCGGCTCAGCGCTGACGGCCCTGCCGCGCGCTCGCCTGTAAGAGCGCGGGAGAAGTACGGCAATTGCCTCTGCCGTGACCCCGGGCCTTCTTATGAATGACAGACTCATTCAGGTCGTCACCGTCACGCCGAACCCGGCGATCGATCGGACGTTGACAATACGCGACTTCATCGCCGGCGGCGTCAATCGCGTCGAGCAGCAGCGCTCGAACCCGGGCGGCAAGGGAGTCAATGTCGCATCGGCGCTCGCCGATTACGGCCACGCCGTCGCCGCGACCGGGTTTCTCGGAAGCGATAACAGCGCGCCGTTCGAAGCGCTCTTTTCGGTGAAGGGGATCGACGACCACTTCATACGAATCGCGGGCGAAACGCGCGTGGGCATCAAGATCTCAGACCCTGCGCGGCAGCAGACGACCGACATCAACTTCCCCGGCCGGAGCCCGGCCCCCGGCGATATCGAGATGCTCCTTCGGCGGGTGCAAACGCTGGCCGCGCGGTCCGGACCGTGGTTCGTCCTGGCAGGCAGCCTGCCGCCGGGAGTCGAGCCGACGCTTTATCGCGACCTCGCGCGCTCGCTCAAGGCGCAAGGGTGCCGCGTCCTGCTCGATACCAGCGGCGAAGCGCTGCGGCACGCGCTCGATGGCGGGCCGCATATAATCAAACCTAACCTTCATGAGCTCGAAGCCCTGGTGGGCGCCAGATTGTCGGGCAATCGCGAAGCGGTCGAGGCTGCCCGCTCGCTCACGGCAAGGGGCGTCGAGCTGGCCGTGATCTCCATGGGTGCTGAGGGCGCGCTGTTGATTACGGGCGAGCGGGTTATCCTGGCCCGGCCCCCGGAAGTGAAAGCCCTCAGCACCGTGGGGGCAGGTGATGCGATGGTCGCGGGAATTATAGCCGGACAGCTCGACGAATTACCCTTGCCTCAGACCGCCCGCCTGGCAACCGCCTTTTCGCTGGATGCCCTGACCCGCCCCGAATCCGCCCCCGCCTCGCGAGCCAGGATCGATGACTTGATGAATGAGGTCACGGTCCACGAATTCGGAAGAGGGCATTCGATCGAATGAGCGGCTGCCGAACGCTGCCACATCATCGCAGAACCGTCCGCCTGCCTTTTCGCGCCGGCTTTTTTGGAATCGCCCTGTTTGTCGCTTTATTTATCACGAAGTAATAACCCGCGGTTTCCGGGCGCATGGCTGAAATATTCACTGTTTCAATTTCAACTACCCGTCGCGAATTTACACGGTAGAGCTTTAACGAGATGGATTTTGCCAGCCTTGAATAGTATCCATCGAGAGCTTCCGTAACGTAAACCCTGCCCCGCTTTCTGAAAAGAATGTAAGCGTTCGAACCGTTAAAATAATTTTGATAGTGGGGGTCGGGCGTTAAGACGAGCCTGATCTGACTGTTTCCCATAACTCGGACTTGATATTCCTCGCTCGTATATTGCTCCCTCTCCTCCGCGCTCAACACGCCGGGCTTGCCGCGCAGGTAGCAGGCATTCAAGTCTCCGACGGCAGCACTCCACCACCCGGGGTCGGTAAATGTTTCGAGCTCTTTTATAATCTCTTTCCTGGCCTTCAGCCTCTCGGGACTCTCCAGGATGCGGTCGTCCGACTCGGTTACAGCATCTTCCGGTCGTTCATAAATCAATTCGGGGAGCGGCTTCAAGGCAGCGAATGCCTCTTTCTTGCAGGTTATGATCTTGTTCTTTTCCTGGCTGTAGACGCCGATCGGAACGATCAACAGAAGAACAGAAATTACCGAGAGCCGCTTCTTTATTATTTTCAACCCGAAACGCTCCTTCCGAACCAGCCAGGCTCAACTAACGATCTGCAAAGCCGGGGGCGCGCACGCGTCTGACCAGGCGCCCCATTTTCAGTGTAATGGTCAATTTAAAATGTCGCTTAAAGCTTTAGCAACCGCGCCTCTTCGCGCACTGACGGATCGGGATCGCCGAGCGCGCGCTCGATGAGAGGCGCGGCCTTCTTCGGATCGAGATGAGCTATGGCCCACAGAGCGTGCGAGCGAATCAAGGGCTCGCGATCATGCTCTATGCGCTCGACCAGCGCGGGCACGGCCGAGTCGCACTCGACGTTGCGGGCGACCACGGCGGCGTTGCGAAGCAGTCCTCTTCGCTTCGGTCGCGTGAGCGGAGTGCCTTTAAATCTCGCGCGGAACTCTTCATCGGTTGAGATCGAGAGCAGCCCCGGCAGATCCAGGCGCGGTCCGGCCCCGGCTTCGGGAGAGAGCTCTCGCCACGAGCTGTCGGAAGAGAATCGATTGAAGGGGCAGACATCCTGGCACACGTCGCAGCCGAATATCCATTCGCCCATCCCCGAGCGAAGCTCGCGGGGGATCGGGCCTTTATTTTCTATCGTGAGATAAGAGATGCATAGCCGCGAGTCGAGGCGGTAAGGTCCGGCGAAGGCTCCGGTAGGGCAGGCGTCGAGACAGCGGCGGCAGCTTCCGCAGCTTGTCTTGATCTCGCGATTGTCCGGGGGAAGCTCAAGGTCGAGCAGTATCTCCGACAGGAAGAACCACGAGCCGCTTTGAGGCTGGAGCAGGTTCGTGTTCTTGCCGAAAAATCCCAGCCCGGCTCGCGCGGCCGCCGCGCGTTCGAGCAACGGGACGGCGTCGACGAAACATCTCGCGCGAATCTCGCGGCCCGCAAGCGACTCGACGCGCGAGACCAGCTCCAGGAGTCGCGGCCTGACGACGTCGTGATAATCGCGGCCCCACGCGTAGCGGGCCACGCGCCCGTACCTCTGCTCGTGCTCGAACCGGGGCGCGCTCGCATAATAATTTATCGCGAGCGTTACGAGCGAGAGCGCGGACGGAGCGAGCCGCCCCGGGTGCGCGTGCAGCTCGGGGCGGCGAGTCATGTACTCCATCCCGGCGGCGAATCCCGCTTCGCGCCACTCGCGGAACGCCGCGTCGTCGCGGGCCATGGGCTCGACCGAGGCGATGGCCGCGACCTCGAAGCCCATCTCTCCGGCGGCCTCTTTTATCTTCGACGCGAGACTGGTCAAGATACCTCTCCCGATATTTTCCCGATCGCTTCTCCAGCATGAAGGCTAGACAGGAGGCTCGACTGATGTCAATTGAAAGCGGGTCGGTGTCGAATCGCGCCTCGCGCCGCCTACTGACAATCTCCAATAATTTAGTGCTAGAATGAACCAGGCGATGTGGGGCGTTCCAGGCGAACGGGAGCTCGCCTGTCAGGCAGAGTCGCACCTGGTAGAGAGTTATGGAGCTTAAAGTCGGTTTCGTATGTGACCGGGGCCTGAATCCCCGGCGGCCCGTGAATCAGGACCGGTACCTGGCCCTTCCGGAGCGCGGGTTGTTCGCGGTCTTCGACGGCGTGGGCGGGCAGAAGGCCGGAGAGGTCGCGAGCCAGACGGCGGCCGAGACGGTTGAGGAAGCCCTGGCGAATACGTCCGCCGCTTCTCCGGCAGAGCTCGTCCGCCGCGCCATTCAATTCGCCAACCGCGACATCTTCGAGATGGCCGAAAGCGACCCGGCCTTTAAAACGATGGCCACCACCGTCGCCCTCGTCCACATAGAGAAAGACCGCGCGACCATCGCGCACGTGGGAGACAGCCGGGTATACAGGCTCGAAGACGGCCGCCTCCACCGCGAGACCATAGACCACACGGACCTGAACGACGATTTGAGGGCCGGGTTGATAACCGACGAGCAGGCGAGCGGGCAGGCGGGCCGCAACGTGATAAATCGCGCGCTCGGCGTCGAGGCCGGGGTCGATGTCGAAGTGAAGACGATCAAGATTCGCGACGGCGCGCGATTCCTCGTTTGCAGCGATGGAATATACAGGCACCTGGACGACGAGCGATTGGCCCGCGTGCTGGCCGAATTCGAAGACCCGCAGGCGGCGGCGAACGAGCTCAAGCGGCTCGTCCACGCGGAAGGCGCGGAAGACAATCTGACCGCCGTGATCGTGCAGGCGGGCCGCGCCCGGCGCGGGCAACCGGTCTCGGTCGAGCCGGACGGCCTCAAGCAGAGGGGCGAAGAGTCGATGAGCGCGGGCGCCGCGGGCAGGTTTTCCGGCCCGGCCCGGTCGCGAGAGCGCGCGGGCCGGATTCAGGTCGAGTTCGGCCGCGACGGCCCGAATGAAACCTATGGCGAGCAGGGGCGTAGGGGTGAATGGGGCTCTGATCGGGGCCGTGGCTATTCCGGCCCGTCGGCATCCGGCGGAGGGCGCTCGTTTACCCGGACCGTAATGCTCGCGCTGCTCGTGCTGTTGCTCGTGGCCGGGGCCTTTTACGCGGGCCTGCGCGCTTCGGAATTCGCCAGGAGCGCAACGTATGAAGCCGGCCCGCCGGGCGAGCTGGCGCGGGCGCTCGACTCGGCGCGCGAGGCCTTTATCAAAGGGGATTACGCGGTCGCGCGGTCGCAGCTCAACGCTATCGTCGAGCGCGACCCGCAAAACGCCGAAGCGAATTACTGGCTCGGGCGCGTGCAGCTCGGGCAGCGCGAGTACGCGGGCGCGGCTCAAAGGTTCGAGCAGGCGGCGAAGCTGAAGCCCGCGATGTCGGACGCGTACGCCCAGGCGGCGGCGGCATACGAAGCCGCGGGAGAGAGGGCGAAAGCGGTCCAGATGCTTCAACGCTACGGCGAAGAGCGAAGGAGAGAGCCGGGAGCCCTTCAGCAGTAGGCGCGGCGAATTTTTCCGGGGCGATGCTAGATGCGCCCCGTCTCATCGCGGGGCGTTTCTCAACGGGCGGGCGGAAATTTATCGGGAGATTGAGGGGAAGTGCCGGAGCTGAGATTAGAAAACAGCGTGATCGACGATCGCTACGAGGCGGACCGCTGCCTCGGGCGCGGCAGCTATGCCGAGATCTTCCTCGCTTACGACCGCCAGCGCGACGGCGAGCCCGTCATCATCAAGGCTCTCAACATGACTCTTCAAGGCACGCCCGACCCCGAGCTGGAGCAGACCCTCCTTGAGAACTTTCAGAACGAGGCGCTCGCGCTCGATAAGGTCCGCCACCCGAATATCATCCGCAGGCTCGGTCACGGGACCGCGGCAGACCTTCAAGGCGTCCCCTTCCATTACCTCGTGCTCGAATACATGGCGGGCGGCGACCTCTTCTCGCTCTGCCGCAAGCGCCCTCTCGACCTGCACAAGGCGCTCTTCTACTTCCAGCAGATCGCCGAAGCGCTCGCCTTCGCGCACAGCCAGCGCGTAATCCATCGCGACATCAAGCCGAATAACCTCCTTCTTTCGGAAGACCACCGGATAGTAAAGATCGCCGACTTCGGAGTCGCGAAGATGTCGCACGACGATTCCGCCGAGATCACGCGCGTGGGCACGGACGTTTACGCTCCCCCGGAGCATCACCCGGACAGCCCCTCCGGCGCGCTCGATCAGAAGCTGACTCCGTCGGCCGATATCTATTCGTTCGCGAAGTCCATCTACACGATGATGACGAGCCGGGCCCCCCGGCGCTTTTCGCGACAGCCTATATCCGAGCTTCCCGAACAGCTCGCGAAAGAGCCCTGGGCCGACGACCTCCTCTCGGTCTTGCGCAAAGCCACGCAGACTCTCGTCAAGGACCGCTATCAATCGGTCCACGAGTTCTGGAAAGACCTGGCGCGCGTCGGCACGAAGCCGGAAGGCGATTCCGAGGCGACGGTCGTGCGCCCAAGGTTGAACGGGGCGGGCAGCCCCGATAAAGCGGTGGCCCTTCCGGATTTTCAAGGGCTGCCTCACGAGGCCGGACGGCTCCGGAAAGCTCGCATTGTCGTAGACCTGCCCGCGCGGCCCGCCCCGGCCGACGAAGAGAAGGCGCCGCCGGATTCCGAGAGGGCGACTAAGACCTCCGGGGAGAATGCCCGTGACGCGCGCGAGCTTTCGGGCCACGAATACGGCGGCGGGCAGGCCGCGCTCAACCATGCCGCCGACGCCGCGCGAAACGCGCCGCAGATGCAGGACCCCAGAAAGAGCGGCGGGCGCGACCACGCATTTCAGAAAGGCTCGCCCGCCGCGATTGCCGTCGGCGGGCGCGAAGCCCTGGCCGACAAGCCGGGCGCATTCTCGACGAAACGAATGCAGGGCGGTCACGCGCCGGAGAAGAGTTTCTTCGACGATTTTCGCGCCATCATCGGGTCCGAATGGCTGCGCCGCGTCTTCATCCTGTTCCTGATCATCGCGCTGATGGGCGTCGCGGTCTCGACTTATTATTACTTCGCCGAGCAGAAGCGCAGGCTGCCCTCGCTGCCGGGGCTCTTCCAGAGCAAGGAAGGCGTCATCTCAGGCCGCATCAATGTCAACCTGCGCAGCGAGCCCGCTCTCGATTCGGAAGTACTCGGCGTGATGCCCTCGGGCACTCGCGTGCGCGTGCTCGGCTCGCGCGACAACTGGACGAAAGTGAAGGTGCTGGAATGGAAAGGCCCGGTTCCGGACAACGCCCCGGAGGAAGGATGGATGGACGGGCGTTACATCCGACTCGATTGATTCGATCTGAAATCACCCGCGAAGAGATGGGAGGAAGAGATGGGTTTGCATAGCTGGTTCGAAAGCCTCAGAAAGTGGATAGACGGCGAAGAGGATCTGGATGAGCAGGGGCAGCCGCGCGCGCGGTCGCGGTGGGATGATTTTCTGGTGGCGATCGCGCGCGAGATAGAGCAGAGCATGCAGAGGGAGATGTTCACCCCTCCCGGAGGCCCGACCTACATACCGCGCGAATACGTCGTCTTTCTCAATCCCGAGGATGACTCCGAATGGCAGGGCGAAAAACGCGAGGGATTGGAACGCGGCCTCTATCACATATTGTCCGAGCGGGCGAAAGAGCTTGCGGGGGACAACGAATTCCAGACGCGGACCCTCACGGTCGAGCTTCGCGTAGATCCGGGACTCGAGAAGGGCCGGTTCCGCGTGCAGCACGTGTGGGACTCCGAAACGCAGAAGACGATGGTCAGGCCGCGCAGGCGCGCCGACGCCCCCGTCGAGAGCGCGGCGGAGCAGGGCATGGCGACCATTGCCGAAGAGCGCGAAGACGAAGCGACCATCGTGCGCGCGCGCAAGCCTGCCGAGCCGGCCTTCTCCATACTCGTCCGCCGCGACGTGCCCGGCGGCGATACCGCTCCGCCCGACGTGCGGCCCTTCTACAAAGACGAGATTACGATCGGGCGCGGGTCGAGCCAGGTCAAGGTCGACCTTCGCCTCGAAGGCGACCTTGAGGTGAGCCGGACGCACGCGACCCTTACCCGGCGCGACGGCGAGTTCACGATCCTGTGCCAGGGAGCCAATCCCATCCTTCTCGAAGGTAACCGGGAGATACCCGCTAATGAAAGCGCCGCCATCAAGCCCGGCGATAAGATAATCATTTGCAGCTACGAGCTGATCTTGCAGTGAGAGCTCTCAGCCTCCGGTTGCCGCCGACAGGGCCGAGGTGATACTGAGACGGCCCGTCGATTGAGGCTCGCGGGTTGGAGCAGCACGCCGCATGCGTGACCCGAGATCCTCTCCGCATTATCCCTTCCGTCTTCTCCTGAAGATTGAAACCTATTTCAGCTTTTCGGCAAGAGCCCTGTGGCGGTAATCGAACATGCGTTGCAGCTTCGCGCGGACGAAGCGGCCCGCGATCAGGTCCGAGACGCGGCCCAGGGGCAGAGCGTACTCCACGTCGTCTATCATGAGAGTGGTATTGCGGTCGGTGGGCTCGAAGATGTGACGGTGATACCAGTAAGCGAACGGGCCTTTTCGTTGAACATCGGCGAAGAGGCGGTTGGGTATGTACTCGGTGTGCTCCGCCACCCACAGGCGTGGTATGGGACCCATGAACACCTTGAAGACGGTCCGCGTGCCCGGCTTCAAATCGGGCGCGACCTCGATCACCTCGACCCGCTCCCACGGGGGAGTCAGCTCTTCGACGACTCCGGGCTTTTCGTGGAAAGCGAAGACGGCCTCAGGCGGCGCGTCGATCTCCGATCGCTTGGTGAATCGGTGTGTCTTCATAGGCCCGAGCGCTTCGTGATTCGAGACTCGGGTTCACAGACTGCTCGGGCTTTCTTCACTTCGCGGGCGGGACCAGCTTGTAGACCGTGTCCTTATAAACCACGGTCACGCGCTCGTCGGAAGGGAACGCGGTGAAGAAAACTTTCAGCCCTCCGTGCTTCGCCATCAGGTCGCTGTAGATGTCGCTGTCTCGAACCACGGTGATCTCCGCCTGCTCTCTTCCGGAGTTGTACTTCTTATCCGTCCAGACGCCTTTTACGAGCCAGAAAGTCTTACTGCCGATCTTGCGCGTGGCCGTGCCGCGCAGGCGCGCGGCCTCGGACGAATTACGCGCGCGGGATTCCGCCTCGGGATTACCCCTGGCCAGCCCTCGGCGCATGGCGTCGGCGCTTGAAGAGGAGATAGGCGCGATCGCGTCCTTGGGAGTGATCGTGCCGGTCGTGATCCTGCCGCTGCTCTGCGAGCCGCTGTAAACGCCCGGCTTGACGACGATCATCTCGGCCGAGCCTTTGCTATCGCCGGGTACTCGGAGCGAGCTCGTCTCGTCGATCCTGGCAAGCTTCGTCTCTGCCGCTTCGGGCGCGGGCGCGGGCTCGCTCGGCTGGGAGGGACGCTGAACGCTCCCGGCCACATCTCGCGAGGTCTCTTCCGCGATCGGTGCCGAAGCGACCTGCTCCATCTTCGGGGGCGCGGCGGGCGCGGGCTGATCGGTTAGAGCGGCTCCGTCGGATTCCTTCGCGGGCGCCTCGGTTGCCGGCTGAGGCCGGTTCGAGGCCGCGGGCTCGGAGGCTTTGGCGGGCTCGGCGCGAGCGATCTCGGTCTTCTCATCGGGCTTCGAGGAGGCGAGACCCGCCCCGTCCTTCGTCTGACCGCCGGCCGACTGTTCTTGAGTGGTGGCCACTCCCGCGCGCGCGGTCTCGGGCCGAGAGTCCTTACGCAGGAGGAGCAGGGGCAGGCTCACCGCGACGATGAGAAAAGCGACCGCCGCGGGCACCAGATGCCGGACGCTTACGGGGCCTAACCAGCCGCCGAGCCATGCGCCCAGGCCGCCGCGCGCGCTCCGGGCCCTCTCGTCGAGCGCCGGGGCCGGCTCAAGCTCCGCGCGGGAGCGGTCCGCATCGGCGTCGGCCAGGCGGGCCAGAGCGATTACGCTTGAGCGGCAAGGATGGCACGCGGCGAGATGGTCCTCGTAACGGCTCTGCTCGCCCGGCGTCAGGCTCTGCTCAACGAAAGCGCTCGCATAGTCGGGGTCGAATTCCCGGCATATAAAGCCATGTTCACCCCGCCGCCCGGCGTGGGCGCGGAGTATACAATCAATTTCCCCATCTTCTGTTTTCGAGAACATCTTCATCCTTCAGGGTCTTCTCCTCCAGTTGAACGCCGCAGGCCGGCTCGCTTGCGCATTTTTTAATCACCTGGGCGCAATAGCTTCACCGGCGCTTTCGGCCGTTCTCTCACGGTCGCGGTCAGAGGACGCGGATTCGAAGAGGTATTCGCGAACATTGATATCCATATGCTCCGCGGCCAGTTCTATCGCCTCGCTCACTTCGCGCCTGTTGAAGTGATGATCGCGCGAGAGGTTCTTTTCGACGAGTTTACGTATCCTTTTCTGTACCTTCGTAAGCCAGCGGCTTATGGTCGCTTCGTGAACTTTGAACATCCGCCCGATCTCGCGCAGGGTCAGCTCGTCGTAATAATAGTAAGCCAGCAACAATCGCTCGCGGGGCTCAAGGTCTTTTAAGGCCGCGCGCAGGGCGTCGGAGACGGCCGCGCGATAGCGCTCGCGGATGAAGCCGATCTCGCCCGAGGACGCGCGGGCGGGCACATCGGCGCGAACGAGTCTGTCCATGTCTTCAGGCTCTTCGGTCTGCACGAACCGGCTCGTCTGGCGATGCGAGTCGGCCGACAGTTGATAGACTACCGCGCGAAGCCATCCGCGAAGAGAGCCGCGCCCGGAATAGAAAGAGAACTTGCTCACGCGCGCGCCGCTCGATTCGCGCAGCCCGTACAGCTCGGCGAAGGTAGAATCGGCGAGCTGTTCGGCCGCCCCGGCGTCCTGCGTCATGCCGCGCGCCATGTTGACCATGTAGCTGCGGTACTCGCGGAAGAAGTCTTCCCAGGCGGCTTCGTCTCCTTTGGCGCAGGCGACGGCGAGGCAGAGGTCTTCGCAATTGATCGTCGCGAGCAGCTCGGCCGTCTCCTTTCGCGCTTCCGGGTTCAGGCCGCCGTTCCCGCTCTCTCCGCCTTGCGCCCCCGACAGGCATTTTTTCGCGGAATGGTGGAGCGCCGCGAACATCTCGTCGTCCGTCACGCTGTAACGGCGCTCGATTCGCGCGAGCGCTGAATGAATCTCCTGCTCGAAAATCTTCTGGAAATCTTCCACTGTCATGGCTTATCCCAGGCGCTCGGTCCGATCTTCCACGCTGAATTCATAACAGAGACGATCAAAACCAACCTTGCTGCTTTGTGAGTGCCGCCGCTCCGTTTGCCCAACTCCGAGATTTCGGATGTCTTATGCTAGCACAAATAGTGCGCGCCGCATATCAACTAAATCAGGGAACGGCCTTCGCGAGCGCGGGCGCCCCAGGCTTTATTTGAAGCCCTTTCCGATAACTCCGTTGCCCCGCCTATAAAAGCGAATAGCCTTGTCCGCCTCCGATCCGTGACCCCTGGCCCCTGGCCCCTGTTCCTTGGTAGCATGGCGATTATGTCTGAGCCTCAAAACAAGCGCCTGTTCATCGTGGACGGAATGTCACAGATATATCGGGCATATTACGCGATCCGGGGACTGTCGAATTCGAGCGGCCTGGCGACGAATGCCGTCTACGGCTTCACGATGATGATTCGCCGCCTGATCTCAAACGAGAAGCCCGATTATCTCGGCGTGGCGTACGACTCGCCCGAGCGCACGTTCCGGCATGACAGCTTCGAAGCCTACAAAGCGACGCGCGGGGCGATGCCGGACGACCTGGTGGCCCAGCTCCCCTACATCGAGCGCGTGTGTGAAGCGCTCCGGGTGCCGATCACGCGGGCCGCCGGTTTCGAGGCCGACGACATCATCGGCACGTTCGCCTGTAAGGCGGAAAGGGAAGGGCTGGACGTAGTCATCGTGACCAACGATAAGGACATGTGCCAGCTCGTGACGGACCGCGTGAAGATCCTTCGGACGGGCCGCGACGGGTCCCTGGCGCTGCTCGACGCGAAGGGCGTGGAAGAAAAGTTCGGCGTGCGCCCCGATCAGGTGGTCGACCTGCTCGGCCTCTGGGGAGATGCGTCGGACAATATACCGGGCGCGCCGGGCATCGGTGAAAAGGGGGCGCAGCAACTCATCAAACAGTTCGGCTCGATCGAAGAGGCGCTCGCCCGGTCCGACGAGATCACCCGCAAGACTTACCGCGAGAGCCTGAAGAACAACTCGGCGCAGATAAGACAGTCGCGAGAGCTGGCGACGATCAAATGCGACATGCCGATAGAACTCGACCTCGACGCGTTGCGCTATGAGGAGCCGGACCGCCGCGCGGCTTACGAATTATTCTCCGAGCTCGAGTTCTCACAGCTCACGCGCGAATTCGCGGATGCCGCGACTCAGGAGTCCATCTCCACGGTCGCCGCGCGCAAGCAGGGCTCGCACAAGTATTCGCGCATCACGCGGCGCGCGGAACTCGACGGCCTCCTGAAATCGCTCTGGTCGCTCGACCGGTTCGCCCTGTCGGTCGCGGAGCGCAAGGGGTCGCCCTACGGGATCGCCATCTCCACCGCTTCGATGAACGCCGCCCTCGTGGATTTCGAGAAGTTCGAGCCGGGCACGGACCCCCTGGCCGCCCTCAAGGAAGCGCTTGAAAACGGGCTCATAAGGAAATCGGTGCACGACTGGAAGGGCGCGCTCACCATGATCGACGCCTACGCCTGCGAGCGGCAAACCGGGGGCGGGAATCCGCAAAAAGAGCCCGGCAAGAAAGGCCCCCGAAAGAAAGGGGCCGAAGGCTGCATTCAGGACTTCGAGCCCGCGGTTCGGATC
Organism: Blastocatellia bacterium; assembly: GCA_035537555.1. GTDB lineage: Bacteria > Acidobacteriota > Blastocatellia > UBA7656 > UBA7656 > DATLMR01. The sequence continues at coordinate 19,955 of DATLMR010000126.1, read as the reverse complement.
GAGGGGGTCGAAGACGACACGATGCTCGCGGCTTACCTGCTCGACCCCAATCGCACGAGCTATCGCATACCGGAGCTGGCCCGAGAATATCTCGGGCTCGAAGCGGCCGATACCATCGAAGAGTTCGACGCCGAGGACGCCCGCGCCTTGCAGGCGGCCGACCTCACCTTTCACCTCGCCGACGTTTTGCGCGCGAAGATCGAAGAGCGCGACCTTGAGCACGTCTACGCCGAAATAGAGCTGCCCCTGGTCGAGATACTCTTCGAGATGGAGCGCGTGGGCGTGCGCATAGATACGGCCGCGCTCGAAAAGGCAGGCGGCGAGATGGAGAAAGAGCTGGCCCGGCTCACGGCCGAGATCTACAGGCTCGCCGGGCAGGAGTTCAACATCAATTCCACGGTTCAGCTCGGAGAGGTGTTTGAAAAGCTGAATTTCGATGTGGGCCGCAGGACCAAGACCGGCCGCATCTCGACTTCGAGCGACGTTCTCGAAGAGCTCGCCGCCAGGTACGAATTGCCGCGCCTCGTCATCGAGTACCGCGAGATCGCCAAGCTGAAGAGCACCTACGTCGACGCTCTGCCCCGGCTCATCAACCCGCGCACGGGCCGCGTGCATACGACCTTGAACCAGGCGGTCACGTCGACGGGCCGCCTCTCGTCGACGAACCCGAATCTACAGAACATCCCGATCCGCTCGGAGCTTGGCCGCCGGATTCGCGCGGCCTTCGTCCCCTCGCCCGGCTACGTGCTGATGAGCGCCGACTACTCGCAGATCGAGCTGAGATTGTTCGCGCACCTGACCGGCGACCCCGTTATGACGGAGGCCTTCAACAACGGCGAAGACATTCACGCGCGGACCGCGCGCGCGGTCTTCGGGGCGAAGACCAGACAGGAGGAGTCCGAATCGCGCAGGCTCGCCAAGGTAGTCAACTTCGCAATCGCCTACGATGTCGGGCCGTTCGGCCTGGCACAGAGGACCGGCCTCACGCGCGCCGAAGCGAAGAAAGCGATAGACAATTACTACGAGACTTATACCGGCGTCCGCAGGTACATGGAAGAGACTCCCGCAAGGGTGCGCGAAGAGGGAGTCGTCAAGACCCTCTTCGGCCGCATTCGCCCGATCCCCGACATCAATAATCACAACCACAACCTGCGCGCCAGGGCCGAGCGCGAAGCCATCAACGCGCCCATCCAGGGCACCGCCGCCGACCTCGTTAAGATGGCCATGATCCGCGTTCACGAGCGCCTGCGCCGCTCGGGACTCGGAGCGCGCGTCCTTCTTCAAGTGCACGATGAGCTGCTGCTTGAAGTCCCCAAAGCCGAGGTCGAGCAAGCCAGGGAGCTCGTTCGTAACGAGATGGAGTCAGTCTATGACCTGGCCGTGCCCCTGGTCGTCGATATCGGCGTGGGAAGAAACTGGATGGAGGCCAAGCCCTGAAAGACGGGTCCGTGGCGCTCGACGCGCTTCGTCCGCTCGCGCATCATTTTGTTCAAGCTTTCTTTGAAGCTCGCTTCAAAGAACCCTCTTGCCCCGCCTATCGAAGCCATTATCATTGCCGACCCCCGGGCTTCTCTCAATCCGGAATCACGAGGCGCGGCCCGGGGTCCAGGGGCTTGATCTCCCCTTCTTTAATCCGCTTATTGAAACCGGGCACCGCTTCTTCCATCAGCTTGTTCCATTCGTCCGCGATCGACTTCATCTCTTTCGACAACTCGCCGATGCTCTCTCTTTGATCCTGAGACGGCGCGGAGGTATAGCCGTCGAGCAGGCTCGCGAGCTGGTTGATCCGCCCGAGCAACGGGCGCGGAGCGCCGGGAAGCGGCGGGCCTGCCCGGCCGGACAGGTCGAGGACGGGGACCAGCTTTCGCTGGACGGCTTCGGTCCTCTCCGTGAGCGCGCGGGCGTCCGCCGCGAGCGCCTGGCTCGCGCCCGGGTTCTTCTTCAGGGCCTCCTGGGCCGACGCGAGCTGCGTCTTTACGTTCTGCATGGAGCGGCGGGTCATTTCGGCCGCCCTCTGAAGCTCGAAGACCTTCATCGAGGCATCTCTCCACGCGGCCCTGTCGCCGTCGCCGATCTGGATGCGCGGGTCTTCTTCCACGCGCAGGGGCTTGCTCGATTCTTTGCCGGCCGCGCTGACTCTGACGACGTATTCGCCCGGCTCGACACGCGGGCCGCGCGTGCCGAAGCCTCCGCCTCCCGCCTGCCCCTGCGGAGCCGGTTGAGCCGCCGGGGGCAGCCCGTACCTCAAGTCCCACACGATGCGATTCAAGCCCGCGTCTTTCGCTCCCGGCACTTCGTGAATCACCCGGCCGCTCTTATCCAGTATCGTCACCTTGACTTCGCCTTCGGGCTTCGCCTTGAGGTAGTAACTGATTATGGCCCCGTAGGGAGGATTGGGAGCCGAGAAGTATTTATGGCCCGTGTTGCCTTTGCGGCCATAGAGCCGGAAGTGGGTCGCGGGGCGCAGGTCGAACAGGTATACGTCGGATCGCATCACGGCGTCCGACATCTGCTCGAGCGCGGTGATGTTGTCAAGCACCCAGATGGACCGCCCGTGCGTCGCGAGGACGAGGTCGTTATCGCGCCGGTGTATCTGTATGTCGTCTACGCGCACGGGCGGAAGGTTGCCCTTCAGCCGAGCCCAGTGCGCGCCTCTGTCCAACGATACGAACGCGCCGAACTCCGTCCCGAGAAAGAGCAGGTTCGGGTTGCGGTGATGCTCGCGTATGACGCGCGCGGTCGCACCCGCCGGCAGATCGCTCTTGAGCGAGCTCCACGTCTCTCCGTAGTCCGTGGTCACGAAGACATACGTGTTGTAATCGTTCGAGCGATGGCCGTCGAAGGTCGCGTACGCGGTGCCTTCCGCGTGTTGCGAGGCGGTCACACGGCTCACGTAGGTCCCCTCGGGCACCCCCTTTATTTTGCCCGCGACGTTCTTCCAGTTCCGGCCGCCGTCTCGCGATACCTGGAGGTTTCCGTCATCCGTGCCCGCGTAGAGGAGGCCCTGCTTTATCGGCGATTCATGGAGCGTGACTACCTGGCCGAAGGTCTCCTGCCCGTCGTGGCGCGACAGCATGTCCTTACCGGGCTCGGCCCCCATGATCTGCATTCGGTCGCGGTCCTGGTCGCGCGTCAGGTCCGGCCCCACGGCCCACGAGTCCCCTCTGTCCGTGGACCTGAAGACGCGGTTGCCGCCGAAGTATATGGTGCGATGATTGTGCGGGGAGATCAGGATGGGCGAGTTCCAGTCGAAGCGAAAGGGCTTTTCTCCCGGACCGGCCTCGGGCCTTATGAACTTCCGCTCGCCGGTCCTGAGCTCCAGGCGCGAGAGGAACCCTCCCTGCGATTCGACGTAAAGAACCTCCGCGTCGGTCGGATCCACCTGGACATAAAACCCGTCTCCGCCGCCTATCCGGAACCAGTCGTCGTTCGTTATCCCTTCCTGGTTGAGTGTGCCGCTCGGGCCTGCCCAGCTCCCGTTGTCCTGAAGCCCCCCGTAGACCCAGTAAGGCTTCCTGTTGTCGAGCGCGACTTCGTAGAACTGGCCGAGGGGGATCGTGTTGACGAAATCCCACGCGCGCCCGCGATCATAGGAGATGTGGATGCCTCCGTCGCTCCCCAGGATCATGTGATTGGAGTCGGCGGGATTGATCCACATGGCGTGGAAATCGCCGTGGATTCGCGTGACGACTCCGGTCGAAAAAGACTTGCCTCCGTCTTCGGAAGTGAACATCGGCGCGCCGAGGATCCATATGCGCTGGTCGCTCGTGGGGTCGATGCGAATATTGCTGTAGTACATCGGGCGCGGGTTGGTGTTGCTCACCTGTTTCCACGTGGCCCCGCGATCCTCACTGCGGAAGGTCCCGCCCTTTTCGTGCTCGACGACCGCGTAGACGATGTTCGGGTTCGCGCGGTAGATGTCGATGCCTATGCGCCCCGTGTTCCCCTGCGGGAGGCCGCTCGTGAGCCTGGTCCAGTTCGCGCCGCCGTCCGTGGTCTTGTAGAGCGCGCTGTGCGGCCCGCCTCCGTTGAAGCCGAAGGGCGTGCGCCGCCTCTGGTACGCGGCCGCGTACAGGATGCGTGGATCTTTGGGGTCCATGGACACGTCGATGACGCCCGTGTCCTCGTTTATGAAGAGCACGTTCGCCCACGTCTTGCCGCCGTCCGTGGTCTTGAACAGCCCGCGCTCTTTGTTCGGCCCCCAGAGGTGTCCGGCCGCGGCCACATAGACGACGTTCGCGTCGTTCGGATCGATGACTATGCGCCCGATGTGCCTGGAGTCCTTCAGCCCCATGTTCTGCCACGTCTTGCCGGCGTCAAGCGAGCGATAGACCCCGTCGCCCCACGACGAGCTCTGACGGTTGTTCGCCTCTCCCGTGCCCACCCATACTATGTTCGGGTCGCTCGGCGCGAGCGTCACGTCCCCGATCGAAGGCGAGCCCGCCTCGTCGAAGACGGGAGCCCACGTCGTGCCGTTGTTCGTCGTCTTCCATACTCCGCCCGTCGCCGTGCCCACGTAGATGATGCGAGGGTTGCTTTCGACGACCGCGAAATCATCTATGCGCCCGCCCATGTTCGCCGGGCCGATGGAGCGCCATTGGAGATTTTTCAGCGCCGCCTCGTCCATGCGCCCGTTGCCCTGCGCGGTCGCGTGTACGCAGGCCGACAGGATGGTGAAGGTCAGGAAGAGCGATATCCGCAGCCTGCTTCGATCCCACAGGCTCAATAAAATCGGTCTCATAGTCTCCTCTATGCGGCTAAAAGCTTGTCTCAAGATTCCACTGGTGAAGGATAGAAAAGCGCGGGCAAATTACCATCAGATAAAATATAGTGTCAAGCAGCCCTATTTGAGATATTGAGTGCCTTGTAAATATTGTGCTATATTCGCGCCACATTTGAGACAATCTGCGGGTAAGGAGGTTCGAATGTCCCGACCTTTGAAAGGAAGAATCAGCCCCTTTTGCATGAATTTTGCGATTGCGCTCGTCGTATGCGGATTCTGCCTGCTTAGCGGTTACGCTCAACAACCCGGTACGCCCCGAATAGACGCCGACTCTCCTGAAGGAATTCTGGAAGTCAACATCATGAGCTCTCCCGGAGTCCCGTTAAAACTCGACCGCGGTATGGCGAACATAACCAGGGCCGACGGCTCCTCGGTCCTGCGATTCTCCGCCACCAACATCGGCAACACGCCCGTGACCGGATTTTACGCGGTGCTGTTTGTGAAAGACGCTTATGGCCGCCTGAAGAGAGGGGAAGGCTGGCGCGTGTCCGCGGACATCGGAGCTAAAAGCACCGAGAGTTTTTCGCGCGATCTAAGAAGCAAGGTGAAAAATGATGAGCTTGTCGTGCTGGCTCTGCACGAAGTAACCAACTTTTCAGGTCTCTGGAGAGTTGATAGACCTCACCTTTTAAGAATGGCAAGAATTGCAAATAGCTCTGAGACCCTCGTTCATGCCCGCTTCGCCGGGTTGCAGACGAACCCATCGTGCCCTACGAATTTTTGCAGGGAAGCGCTGGCGCAGGCAAAAGACGCCTGTAATAGCGGGCTTTCAAGCTTTGCCTGCGATCAGGCCACTTGTAACTTCCAGTTTAGTTGTAGAGAGATAGTCCGAGACTGAGACAGGCCGGGCAAGGGCCGCTCGTAAACCCCCTTGCCCGCGGGATCTCTTGCCCTCGCTCTAACAGTACCCGCCTCGTTCTATTGATTGCCCTGCCTCGCTTGTACGCGCGACAATCATAATATACAATCCGGCGACTGCTGACGGAGGCTGGATGGCTGAAGATAAGTCCTCACAGGATCGAATCGAGCAGCTTACCGAGCGCGTTAACTACCTGGAATCCATCGTGCGCGACCAGATCGGGCGCATCTACGCGCTTGAAAGACAGGTCGGTCTTCCCGCTCGACACGCGCAGCCCATGCAGCCCTTGCAGCCCACGCCCCAAAGCGCGCCCCCTCCGCCGCGACCTCTGCCCCCTCAGCCCACGGTCTCAAGCGAGGCGCAGGCGAACGCGCAGCATCAGGCGCGGGCCGCGACGCCTTTGGAACGGACCTCGGCGCGTCTGAACGAAGGGCGGGGCAACCTCGAAGAGCGCATAGGCGGCAACTGGTTCAACCGCATAGGCATGCTCGCCATCGCGCTCGGCGTCGGGATGTTCCTCAAGTACGCTTTCGACAACGAGTGGATCGGCCCCTCGGGGCGCGTCATTATCGGCCTGCTCGTCGGCGCGGGGTTTCTAGTCTCGGGCGAGCTGTTGCGAAGGCGCGGCTATCAGAGCTACTCGGCGGGCCTTTCGGGAGGCGGCATACTGATACTCTACCTCTCGATATATGCATCGTTCGCCTTCTACCAGTTGATCGGGCAACTGCCCGCCTTCCTCCTGATGGGCCTCGTGACCATGGTCGCCGCCCTGCTCTCGGCGCGCTATGACGCCCTGCCCATCGCCGTCCTCGGCCTGATAGGAGGCTTTCTGACGCCGATCCTTCTTTCGACCGGGGTGGACAATCAGGTGGGCCTGTTTGGCTACATCGTCCTGTTAGACGCGGGAGTGCTCGCGCTCGCCTATCGCAAGCAATGGCGCAGCCTGAATTACATGGCCTTCGCCGCCACGACCCTGATGATCTTCGCGTGGCTGATCGAATGGTACGACTGGTCCGCGCGGACGAAGCTCGGGCCGACGATCTTCTTCCTCACGCTCTTCTTCGGCATATTCGCGCTGCTGTCGGTCTTTTACAACATCATCAACCGCGAGCCCGCCCGCTGGCCCGATTTGATCCTCACCTTCCTGAACGCGGTCTTCTATTTCGGCGTGAGCTATGTCCTGCTCAACGACGATTACGAGAGGTACCTCGGCCTGTTCGCCGTGCTCGTCTCGGCCTTCTACCTGGGGCTCGGGTACCTGACCTATCAAAGAGACAGCGAAGACCGCCTCCTGGTCTTCACGTTTCTCGGCCTCGCTTTTCTCTTTCTGGTGCTCGCCGTGCCGATCCAGTTCGAGCAGAGATGGGTGACGATGGGCTGGGCGATAGAAGGGGCGATACTTACTTATATCGGACTGCGCGTGGGTGACAGGACCTCGCGCTACGCGGCGCTCGCCGTCTTCGCGATAGCGACTCTGCACTGGTTCCTGTTCGACGTGGGCGGCCGGGGGGTCACCGCCGGGCCTGGAGCTTTCTACTCTCCGCTCAATACCCGCGCTCTTTCGGGCGCGGTCTTGATACTCTCGCTCGCGGCCGCCGCATGGCTTTATAAGCGCTATGGATCACAGGTCGCGGCGGAAGAGCGCGCGACCTTCAGCGACCTCTTCATACTCGGAGCGAACGCGCTGGCCGTGATCCTGCTTTCAATAGAAGCCAACGACTACTTCGAGCGGCGCATGTTTGCCGAGGGAACGGGGCCGAGCTTCGACAGGCTTGATAATTCGAAGCAGTTTACCCTGACGGCCTTATGGTCCGTCTACGGCGCGGCCCTGATGGTCCTCGGTATCACTCGAAAGCTGCGCGTGCTCAGGTATGCCGCGCTCGCGTTGCTTTCGTTCGCGGTCTTCAAAGTGATCGTCGCCGACCTGAGCTATTACGACGCGGCCTGGCACGTCCCCTTCCTGAATCAAACCTTCGCGAGCTTCGTTATGCTCGCAGCCGCCCTCGCGTGCGGAGCGTGGTATTACTCGCGGAGCGACGGCGTAGGCGCGCCCGAGCGAAACGTCGCGCCCGTCGCCCTCTTCGTGGGCGCAAACCTCCTCTTGCTGATCGCCCTGAGCGCCGAATCCAGCGGCTATTTCGAAGGGCGGATCGGAAGGCAGGGAAGCGGGACGCAGGACCTGGAGCTGGCCAGGCAGCTTTCGCTCTCCATGATCTGGATGGTTTATGGAGGAGCGCTGCTCGCGATAGGCATACTCCGGAGAAGCAAGCTCATGCGCCTGATGGGGCTCGCGCTCTTGAGCGTGACGATCCTGAAGGTCTTCCTGTGGGATCTCTCTTCGCTCGAAAAGCTCTACCGGATCATCTCCTTCATCGTGCTCGGCGCGATCCTGCTCGCCGTCTCGTTCCTTTACCAGAGGCTTCGCCTGCTGGCGCTTGTGCCCGATCTGAAGACTGAGGATGAGCCGCCGGACAGAGGTTCAATCGAAGGATGAGCGATCGGAAAACTGACCCGGCAAGCAGGCTAGCTTTCTAATAGGTCTCGCGGCAAGTCCGGTAAATCGGGAATACGCTCTTTCACTTGCGCGCGAAGGCTTTTGAAATCCGCTCTGAGGTCCAGCATCGCGCCTTGAAGCCGGTCCAGCCTGCTGTCTATGCGCTCAAGGCGCGTGTCCGCCAGATTGAAACGGGTGTCCATATGCTCCGAGAGCGCATTGATTCGCTCATCCACATACCCGGAGAGCGCGTCGATTCGCTCATCTACATGTCTGGAGAGTGTGTTGATTCGCTCATCTACATGTCCGGAGAGTGTGTTGATTCGTTCAAGGACAGTCTCTATGGTAGGCTTGGTGTTCATGTCGTCGGCCATAATAGACATATAATGCGCCCGGCCGCCGAATTTGTAAAGCGGTTCGTTTCCCCCTAAACCGTTGCTTAATAAGGTTGTTAAATGCCTGATATATCTCTTGAAGAATGCGCGCCGCCGCTCGTGATCGCGATAGATCTAGGCACGTCGTCGGCGCGCGCGATACTCTTCGACGGGGCGGGGCGACAGGTCGAAGGTCTCGCGTCTCGCGTCCCTTACCGGATGACGGTCACTCAGGACGGCGGGGCGGAGATTTCCGCGGATCGTCTCGTCGATATACTCGCCGCGTGCCTAGATGATCTGGTCGCGCGGATCGTCGCCAGTACCGCGAGCGGCGCGGCTCCGCGTCCTAATATCTCGGCCGTGGCGATGTGTACTTTCTGGCACGCGCTGATGGGGGTGGACTCAGAGGGCCGGGCCGTCACCCCTCTATATAGCTGGAACGATACGAGGGCAGCATCGGCCGCGCGGGCGCTTCGCGAGCGGCTTGACGAGCGGGCGATCCACTCGCGGACCGGGTGCAGGCTCCACGCGAGCTACTGGCCCGCGAAGCTCGCCTGGCTGCGCGAGGCCGATCCCGACGCGTTCGCGCGCACGAGCCGTTGGATCTCCATCGGAGAGTATTTTCACCTCCGCCTGTTCGGGGAGGCCTCTATGAGCATCTCGATGGCATCGGCCACGGGGCTGCTCGATCAAAGCGATTGCGCGTGGGACGAAGAGCTGCTCTCGCATCTCGACATAAGCTCCGAGCGCCTCCCGCCCCTGATCGACTCGGCGGCGTCCGGCGCGGGGCTCGGCGACGAGTTCGCGGCGCGCTGGCCCCTTCTGGCCGGGGCCGAGTGGTTCCCGGCCCTGGGCGACGGCGCGTGCGGCAACATCGGCTCCGGCTGCGTGACGCGGGACCGCGCGGCCCTGATGATCGGGACTTCGGGCGCTCTCAGAGTATTGTGGAAGGCCGAGAAGGTCAGCATACCGGCGGGGCTCTTTTGCTACCGCGCGGATCGCCTCCGGTTCGTGATGGGAGGCGCTTTATCGAACGGGGGAGACCTCTTCGAATGGATGCATAAGACCTTCAACCTCGGAGAGGCCGGCGAAGCCGAGGGCCGGGCATCGGCGATGGAGCCCGACTCGCACGGGCTCACCGTGCTGCCCTTTCTTTCCGGCGAAAGATCGACCGGCTGGGCGGACGATGCCCGCGCCGCCATTACCGGCCTCCGCCTCGATACCACTCCCGACGAGATTTTGAGAGCGGGCCTCGAATCGGTCGCTTACAGGTTCGCGGCCATCTACGACCAGATGGTCGAAGAGGCGGGGGAGCCGCGAGAGATCGTAGGGTCCGGCGCGGGCCTGTTGCGCTCGCCCGTCTGGGCGCAGATAATCGCTGATGTGACCGGCAAGCGCATCGTGGCTTCAGACGAGGCGGAGAGTTCGAGCCGCGGCGCGGCGCTCAAAGCCCTCGAAGCTCTGGGAGCGATCGGCGACCTGGAGCGCGCGGAAGCCTCTTTCGCCCGCGCCTACGCTCCGGACTTTGAACGCCACCGCCTGTACAAAAGGGCGCGGGCGCGGCAGAATCGACTCTACGACGCAGTGATCGGAGAAAAGACGAATCTCTAATACAATCGAAAAATTGAACGAGGCTAAACCATGAGTATAAATCCATTAGTAGAGCTGACAAGATTGGGCCAGTCCATCTGGTTCGACAATATCGAAAGGCGTCTCATCACGTCCGGCGAGCTGAAGCGGATGATAGACGAGGATGATCTGCGCGGGGTTACCTCCAATCCCGCGATATTCGAGAAGGCCATAAGCAGCTCCGATGAATACGTGTCGCAGATCGCGGAGCTCGCCGCGCAGGAAAAGAGCGCGCTCGAAATCTACGAGGCGCTCGCCATCCGAGACATCCAGGGCGCGGCCGACGTATTCGCGCCCGTCTTCGAGAAGACGAAGGGGCTCGACGGCTATGTCAGCCTTGAGTGCTCTCCTTTCCTCGCCAACGATACCGAGGGCACCATAAAAGAAGCGCGCAGGCTGTGGGGCATGGTCGACCGCAAGAACGTGATGATCAAGATTCCCGGAACGCCCGCCGGGATGCCCGCGATCGAGCAGTGCATATACGAAGGCATCAACATCAACGTCACCCTCCTCTTCTCGCTCGAAAGCTACGAGCGGACAATCGACGCTTACCTCAACGGGCTGAATCGACGCATGGCCGAAGGCAAGCCCGTAGATAACATCGCCTCGGTCGCCAGCTTCTTCGTCAGCCGCATCGACACGGCGGTCGATAAGAAGCTCGAAGAGCTGATCGCCAGGGCCGAGGACAAGGAGACGAAGGCGAAGCTCAGGTCCCTGCTCGGGCGCATCGCGATAGCGAACGCGAAGCGGGCTTACCATATCTATAAGGACGTTTTCCACGGCGAGCGCTTCGCCTCCCTGAAGGCCGCCGGCGCTACGGTCCAGAGGCCTCTCTGGGCTTCCACTTCCGTCAAGAACCCGGCTTATGGGGATGTCTACTACGTCGAAGCCTTGATCGGGCCGGAGACGGTCAATACTTTGCCGCCCGCCACTTTCATCGCGTTTCGCGATCACGGGCGCGTTCGGATCACCATCGAAGACAATCTCGAAGAGGAGCAGGCGATACTCGATCGACTCGAACAGGTCGAGATCAAGCTCGCCGATGTCACGGGTAAAGTGCTCGAAGACGGCGTGCGCTTATTCGTCGAGCCGTTCGAGAAGCTTCTCGCGGCCATAGAGAAACGGCGCGCCGAGCTCCCCGGCCAGCAGGAAGCTTCGCAGGCGACCCGAAAATGACGCGCGGCTCTTAACAGGTGCAGGACATGAATTACGACTCCGAGATCAAAGAAGCACTCGACCGCATCTCCCGCGAAGGGGTCGTGCGGCGTATCTGGGACAGGGACGCCTCGCTCTGGAAGATCGAGCCTGAGCACCAGAAGGTCGTCTCGAATTCGCTCGGCTGGCTCACCGTTCCCCGGCGGATGAACGAAGAAGCGGAAGAGATTCGCGCCTTCGCCGACGGGGTCAGAAAAGAAGGGTTCGCGCACGTAGTCGTGCTCGGCATGGGCGGCTCAAGCCTCTGCCCGGAAGTCTTCAGGCGCACCTTCGGCCATACTCCGGGATTCCCGGAGCTGCTCGTGCTCGACAGCACGGTGCCCGCGGCCGTGCTCGACCTGGAGCGAAAGATCGATCCGGCGAAGACCCTCTTCATCGTCTCTTCCAAGTCCGGCACGACCACGGAGCCCCAGGTCTTTTTCGAGTACTTCTTCGATAAGGCCGGGAAAGCTCTCGAAGGAGACGCGGGGCCGAACTTCATAGCCATCACGGACCCCGGGACCCTGCTCGCCCGGCAGGCGGAAGAGAACCGCTTCCGCCGCGTCTTTCTAAACCCGCCCGATATAGGGGGGCGATATTCGGCGCTCTCATATTTCGGGATCGTCCCTGCGGCGCTCGCCGGGTACGACATTCGAGAGCTGCTCGACAGCGCCCTGCGCGCCGTGAAGTCGTGCGAGGTGGAAGGGGAGAACCCGGGCGCTCAGCTCGGAGCCGCGCTCGGGACGCTCGCCCGCAAGGGGCGCGACAAGCTGACCCTGGTCATCCCGCCTCCGCTCGATTCGCTCGGCCTGTGGATAGAGCAGCTCATAGCCGAGAGCACGGGCAAGGAAGGCGTCGGCATACTGCCGGTATCGGGCGAGCCCCTGGCGGACCCCCCCGCCTATGGGAACGACCGCGTCTTCGCATACATCCAGACTCAGGACTCGCCGGATCCCGAGACGGAAGCCGGACTCGCCCGGCTCGTCTCCGAGGGCCATCCGGTCATCGTCAGGACTTTGAATAATAAATACGAGCTGGGCGAGGAGTTCTTCATGTGGGAGTTCGCGACCGCCGTCGCCGGATCCATCCTCGGCATAAACCCTTTCGACCAGCCGAACGTGCAGGAGAGCAAGGACAACACCAAGGCCCTTCTGGAGGAGTTCGAGAGGGAGGGCCGCCTGGCGGAGCAGGAGCTGCTCGCGGAAGAAGGCGGGCTTCGCATATACGCCGACGCGGCGATGAAGACCTTGCTTGCCACGCCCGTCCTCGAAGGCGAGAGCGGGCCGAGCCTCGCCTCGGTGATCTCGCTTCACCTTGCGAGCGTCAGGCTGGGGGATTATGTCGCGCTCACGGCCTACATCGAAGAGACGCCCGAGCACGACCTGCTGCTCCGGGAGATTCGCCTGGCCATTCGCGATAACCTGCGCGTGGCGACGACCGTGGGGTACGGCCCGCGCTTCCTCCATTCGACCGGGCAGTTTCACAAAGGGGGGCCGCCGAGCGGGGTCTTCATTCAGATCACCTCGGACGACCCGGAAGACGTTCCGATACCCGGCCGCCCGTACGGCTTCAGCGTGCTCAAGCGGGCGCAGGCCCTCGGAGATTTCCAGTCGCTCGCGAGCCGTAACCTCCGCGCGATAAGATTCCACGCGGGCGATCAGGTCGCCTTCGGCCTGTCGGCTCTGGGCGATCTGGTGAAGCGGGGCGCGGCCGGGCGCGGCCGCGATTAATTCGGGCGAGTGACTCAGGCGAATGATGCCCCTCCCGGGGCGTCGGGAAAAAGAGAGCAAGATAAATAAATGGCGACATTTTCTAGAACCGTCTCGGTCGAGATGGATTGGATCGACGAGTCGAGCTTCGAGATTCGCGGCTCGCTCGACGACAACGTTCACTCGCTCCGGGCGCGCCTGGTCGTGAGCTTTCCGGACTACACGATCCGCGAAGCCTCCGGCGACATCACCCGCATGCCCTACACGGGCTTTTGCCAGGGGGCGCTCGCGGTGCTTCCGAAATTCGTGGGCGAGAGGGTGGGGCGCGGTTTCCGCAGGCGCGCGGCGGAGATAGTGGGAGGGGCCGAAAGTTGCAATCACCTCCACACTCTGATAACCAATATGGCGGCGTCCGCGTTCCAGATGAATTACCTCGCGGCAAAAGAGAAGCCCGGGGCCGAAGCGGCTATAAGAGAGACGGGCGACGACCTGCGCCGCCGCCGCGAGATGGTCCTCGGATGGATGCCGCAACTGCGCGATACCTGCTTCATCTTCAGCGAGGCGAGCGATTCGCTCTTCGAGCAACCGGCCCGCGAAGAGCCCCCCGCGCCGGGCGATACCGGCAAGGGGGCGGGGAGCTTCGAGGTTTAAAATTCAGACCGGGAGCGAGAGATGGGAAAGTACTTCGAAGATTTCGAGATCGGCGAGGAATCCATGACGGCCGGCCGCACCATTACGGAGACCGACATCGTGAACTTTGCTGGTATAACCGGGGACTGGAACGAGATCCATACGAACAAGGAACTGGCCGAGCGCGGGCCTTTCAAGCAGCGCATCGCTCACGGCGCGCTGATCTTTTCGATAGCGACGGGCCTCTCCGTGCGGCTCGGGCAGACCGGGGACACGGTGATCGCTTTCTACGGCCTCGACCGCCTGCGCTTCGTCAAGCCGACCTTCATCGGCGACACGGTTCGCGTGAGGCAGAAGGTCGAGGGGAAGGCTGAGAAAGACGAGCGCGGCGGCATAGTCACCATGCTGAACGAGGTCATAAACCAGAGGGACGAGGTCGTGGTAAGCTACACGGCCAAGGTCCTGCTGAGACGACGCTGAGGCCGGGCAATCCCCTCGACGAGATCGAAAGCTGAGTAGCATTGCCGGCCCCTGACCGGCGATTGATCCCTGCATATGAAGTTTGTCGAAGCCTTAAAGCCCGCCCCGCTCAAGCTGCACACGAGGACGACCGTGCTGGTCTCGGCGGTGCTGGTCGCCGTCTTCACGGTAATGGCGTACTTCACGAACCTGGCCATCACCAGCCTGAGCGAGCAGCAGGAGCAGGAGCAGGCGCAGCTCGTGGCCACGAGAATCTCCGACGCGGTTCAGCACCACATAAAGCGGCAGGAACGGCTCGGGACGAAGCGCGCCCCGCGCGAGCCGGGCCCGGTCGAGATGAATTGGAAAGAGGTGAGGGAAGAGATAGTCGAGACCGTGACGCGGAGCAGCCCGGAGCTCGTCCGGGCTCGCATCTTCAGCAGGACCGGCCCCGAAGGGCCGCGCGAGATGGTGCGCCTGCCCGACGACGACGGCCCTCCGTCTTCGGCTGACGTGCTCAGCGCCTCCGAGGAGCTCGGGATCGCGAAGGTGACGAGCACGAGCAAGCGGGAGCAGACCCGATTCATAAGCGCGGTGGCCCCGGTCAGCACGTCGATCGACAATCGCGGCCTCACGCAGATCGGAAGCGTCGTCGTGACGCTCGCGTTCGATCAGAGGAACAACCAGGCGACGGCGCTTCGCAGCCTGATGTGGCCTCTGATGGCGCTCGCCATCATATCGATCACGCTCATCACTTATTATCTCTTCCGGCACATAGTCTACAGGCCCATCGACAACCTTCTGCTCGCGATGTCGAAGGCCGAAGCGGGAGATTTGGAATGGGAGGTCGAAGCGACCGCGCCCGACGAGATAGGCCTCTTGACCGCGCAGTTCAATAGAATGCTCGCTCGCATAAGGGAGGTGACCGGGCAGTTGAACCTGGAGCAGCGCCGCCTGGAAGAGAGGGTGCATCTGGCCACGGCCGAGATCGCCGAGCGCAAGGAGCTGCTCGAAGACGCCAACCTCCGCCTGTTCGAGATGCAGAGGCAGCTCGCCCTGCTCGAACGCTTCGCCGCCGCAGGCCAGCTCGCCGCCCAGTTCGCTCACGAGGTCGGCACGCCGCTCAACCTGATCTCGGGGCACGTGCAATTGCTGAGAGCCCGCACGACCGACGAGCGCACGACTCGCAGGCTCGATATCATCTCGGGCCAGATAGAGCGAATCACGGGCATAGTCAGGTCGCTGCTCGATTCGACCCGCAAGCCGAGCCCGCATTTCAGCCCGACCGGCATCAACTCCCTCCTCGCCCAGATACTTGAGGCGGCGCAGCCGACGCTCGTCGCGCGCAATATCGAGCTCCAGACCGCGATGGCCGATCACCTGCCGCTCATCCAGGCCGACGCGGATCAGTTGCAGCAGGTATTCATCAACCTTATCAACAACAGCCTCGACGCCATGCCGAACGGCGGAAGCCTCAGAGTGGCGACCCGCCTGGAGGGCGATTTGATACTGAGCGAGCTCTCCGACACAGGGGGAGGCATCTCCGCCGAGCACGTGGACCTGATCTTCGACCCGTTGTTTACGACCAAGCGCAGCCTGGGCACCGGGCTCGGGCTGACGATCGTCAAGCAGATAATCTCAGAGCACGGCGGGGAGATCCGGGTGCGGAGCGAGCCCGGCCGCGGGACGAGCTTCAGGATCGCTCTGCCCGTGGGGGCCGAAGGCCAGGTCGCGGCGGAGGCGTTCGAGGGACGGCGGCGAGTAATCCCGGATTCGCGGGTGATGAGCGAATGAAGAAAATTCTTGTGATAGATGACGACGGCGCAACGTGCGACTTCCTCTCGGAGATATTCACCGAAGAAGGCTGGCGCGTGCTGGCGAGCCAGTCGGCGGACTCCGCGCGCGCGGCGGTCGCCGAGAACCGCTTCGACCTGATCGTGAGCGATATAAACCTCGGCGGGAGGACCAACGGCGTGGCGCTGCTCAAGGAATTCAAGACCGCATCGCCGGAATCGGAGGTCATCCTCATCAGCGGCTTCGGCACTCTTGAGACGGCGGTCGAGGCCGTGCGGGAAGGCGCTTTCGATTACATCAGCAAGCCCTTCGACGTGAACGCGGTCGTGGCGACCGCGCGCAGAGCCTTGAAGGGGCGGGACCAGGGAGAGCCCGCCGCCGTGCTGCTCAAGGCCCACGGCGAGGCCTCGGGCCTCATAGGCCATAGCCCGAAGATGATAGAGATTTACAAGCAGATCGCCGTCGTCGCCCCGTCTCGCACGACCGTGTTGATCACGGGCGAATCCGGAGTCGGCAAGGAGCTGGTCGCGCGCGCCCTGCACCGCAACAGCCCGCGCTCTTCCGGCCCGTTCATCGCGATAAACTGCGGGGCGCTGACGGAGTCGCTCCTCGAATCCGAGCTCTTCGGCCACACGAGGGGCAGCTTCACGGGGGCCGTGAGCGATAAGCGAGGCTTGTTCGAGGAGGCGGGCGGCGGCACCCTGTTCCTCGACGAGATCGGCGAGACGAGCCTCGCGTTGCAGGTGAAGCTCCTGCGCGTCCTGCAGGAGAGCGAGGTGCGCCGGGTCGGGAGCGCGAAATCCGTCCGTATCGATGCCCGCGTAATCGCCGCGACCAATCGCGACCTGGAGCGCGAGGTCCGGGAGGGCCGATTCAGAGAGGACCTCTATTACCGCCTGAGCGTGGTCGTGCTCGAGGTCGCGCCGCTGCGCGAGCGGCGCGAAGATATACCGCTCCTCGCCGCCAACGCGCTCAAGCGCGCCGTCGATTCCGGCGCGAAGATCACAAGCACTTCCGAAGAGGCGCTCGCCCTCCTCGAAGCATACTCGTGGCCGGGCAACGTGCGAGAGCTGGAGAATACCCTCGAGCGCGCCGCGCTTTATGCGCGCGGGTCCGTGATAACTCCCGAAGACCTGCCCGAAAAGATTCGAGATTATAGCCGCAACGCGCGAAGGGCCGAAAGCGCGGCCCGGCTCGAAGAGATGTTCGAAGGCCTCCCGTCGCTCGACGAGCTGGAGCGGCGGTACCTGCTCCACGTCCTGCAACAGGTCGGAGGCAGCCGCACCCGGGCGGCCGAGGTGATGGGCATAGACCGCCGGACCCTCTACCGCATGGCCGAGCGGTTCGGCCTCAAGTTGAAAGACAGCGAATGAGCTTCGAGCGGAGGCTCACGAATCTCCGCCCGCTTTAAACATCTTCACGGAAGAGTGAGGCCGTTTTGCCTGACATGACAAAACGGCCTCACTCTTTCTCATGGGCCGGGGCGGCGGTACCGGCCCATGAGAAAGAGTGAGGCCGCGCGAGTTTGAGCTAAAGTCGAAAAATACGATGAGCCGCCCGGCTCGCGCCTGCCCGCGCCCCGCGGTACGACTGTTGCCTTAGGGAAGACCGGCTCGATAGAGCCGGCTCGATAGAGAGGCAAGTGATCGGGCCGACAACTCAATTCCTCGCGGAGGCAAAGATGAAAAGATTGATTCTCCCCTCGGTTATGATTTTGGCGATAGCCGGAACGTCCGCGCTCGCGTCTTCGACGCCTGGCAAGGCTTCTACATCCGGATATGCCGCGCGGGCTTCAGGACAGGCGAAGCCCGCCCAGAAAACGACGGCCGCGCCGACGGCCACGACCTCCAACAAGAGGCACCATCGTCGGAAGAGACATCATAAGGCTGCCGCCTCGACTACAGGAAAGACAAAATAGAGCGGCTTCAATAAGGACTCTTTTTCCATTTAGCTTGAACGTTTCTCCAACTTACTTTCGCGCGGCGGGTCAGCAGATAGTTTAGCTGGCCCGCTTTTTTTCGCGCGCTCCCCGCGGGCAGTCGATGCGCGCTTTCATGCGGAACGACTCTTGCTCTTCAAGATGTAGAGAGGCGCTCATGCCTAGAATGGAAGAGAACGGCGAGATTAACCGTACTTACCATCGTATAATGCCTGATGACTGTTATGAGCGCCTCTCGTTTTATCAATGAAGATTATCGATGAGTATTCATGAGTATAGGGGGCTTGATTAAGAATTTTTTATGCAGAGGCTCGCTAGAATCATCATACTGATCATAATCATCTTCATACTGGCGAGCTTCTGCCTGTACCGCCTTCGCATCGGTAAGGCGCTCTCCCCCTCGCGGCAGAATCGCATCTCTCTGGCTCCGTGAAACTTCCCCGGCAGCCGCCAACTCTTCTAAAGCGAAGACTATTCTACTGTCCCTTAGGCTGCCCGCTCGTATATAATTCCGCCGCTTCAACCCCGGCCCGGTATCAGGCGCAAGCCCTTGAGGAGAATCTGTTATGGCGGAGATGACAGGCGCGCAGGCAATGTTCGAGATGATGAAGCGCGAAGGGGTGCGTTATGTCTTCGGAAATCCCGGCACGACCGAGCTTCCTTTAATGGACATCTTCGCCGCGCGCGATGAGATCGAATACATTATGGCCCTGCACGAAGACTCCGCGCTCGGCATGGCCGCGGGCTACTCGGAAGCGTCCGGCGCTCCGGCCGTGGTCAACCTCCACGCCACGCCCGGGCTCGCGCACGCCCTCGGAAATCTCTACAACGCGCACAGGGCTGGCACGCCCCTGGTAGTCACCGCCGGGCAGCAGGATTCACGCGCGATGCTCGATCGACCCCTGCTCTACGCCGACATGCTGGAGATAGCCCGCCAGCACACGAAATGGGTGTGGGAGGTGCGCCACGCCTCCGAGATTCCGCGCGTATTCGCCCGTGCGTTTCAGATCAGTCAGACGCCGCCGACCGGCCCTGTCTTCGTCTCTCTGCCGGTAGACGTGATGGAAGAGCGCGCGGAGACGGTCTTCCCACAGGTCACGCATCCGGGCCGTCGCGTTCGCGGAGACAGAGAGAAGATCGAAGAGGCCGCGCGATTACTCTCGGCCGCCGCGCGCCCCGCGATCATAACGGGAGACGGGTGCGCGCGGTCGAAGGCCGTGGCGGAGGCGGTGAAGCTCGCCGAAAAGCTCGGCGCCCGCGTTCACTCGGAGCCTCTAAACGCCCTGCTCACCTTTCCGACCTCGCACCCTCTCTTCGCGGGGCCGCTCTACCCCAACGCCAGGCAGACGCGCGCGCAGCTCGAGGGGGTGGACGTTTTGCTCGTGATCGGCGCGGGCAATCTCGCGCCTCTCGTCTACACGGGAGAGCGGATGATACCCGATGGAGTTCGCCTGATCCAGATCGACGCGGACGACCGGGAGCTTGGCAAGAACCACCCCTCGGAAGTCGCGATAGCTGCGGACCCGCGCTCGGCAATCGAAGAGTTGAGCCGGGCGCTCGACGGCCTGGGCTCAGACGGGCCTTCCGGCAAGGCCGCCGCTTTGACCGGCCGCGAGGCGCGGCGCGAGATGACGACCGCCGCCATCGCTTCGGCTCGCGCGAAGCTCGTCGAGGCGACCGGCGGCGAGGCGGAGGGCGTCGCGCTGTCGCCCTCCACGGTGGCTCGCGAGATGCGCGCGGCTGCCGCCCCTGATGCCGTGCTCGTGGATGAGTCGGTCACTTCCACCGCCTACGTTCGCACGATCTTCGATCTGAGCGAGCCGGGGTCTTACTTCTACGCGAAGGGCGGGTCGCTCGGGCTCGGGCTCCCGATGGCCGTCGGAGTGAAGCTCGCCATGCCCGGGCGGCAGGTACTCTGCGCGGTCGGCGACGGCTCGGCCCTCTATTCCATTCAAGCGCTGTGGACCGCCGCGCGCCACGGGCTTGGAGTCACGTTCATAATATTCAACAACGCGAGCTACATGATATTGAAAGGCGGCCTGCTCGCGCTCAACGGGTCTTCGGTCGAGCGCGGGGTCTTCACGGGCATGG
>DATLMR010000125.1:0-22165 GCA_035537555.1 Blastocatellia bacterium | reverse complement strand
TTCTTCAGATTGTTCGCGCGCGCGCCCCGGACCGTGATGGCCTTTCCGTTCGAAGGCCGGCGCGACTCGGGTACCGGTATCTCCACGCGGCCGGAGATGTACATGCCGGTAAGAGAGTCATTCGATACGGCGATCTCCGCGGGCGTGCCCTGGGCGACCAGCTCGCCCCCGTGCGCGCCCGCTCCCGGCCCGAGGTCCACGACGTGATCGGCGCGCCTGATAGTCTCGTCGTCGTGCTCGACTACGAGGACCGTGTTGCCCAGGTCTCGCAGGTGTTCGAGCGTATCGAGCAGCTTGAGGTTGTCGCGCGGGTGCAGCCCGATCGACGGCTCGTCGAGCACGTAGAGCACTCCCCGGAGCTGAGAGCCGATCTGCGTGGCGAGCCTGATTCGCTGCCCTTCGCCTCCCGAAAGCGTGGCCGACGCCCTGTCGAGGCTCAGGTATCCGAGGCCCACGGTGTTTAGGAAGCCGACGCGCTGGCGAATCTCGCGGAGAATGAGCCCCGCGATCTTCTCCTCCCGGCCGCTGAGCTGGATCTGGTGGAAGACGCGCGTCGCCTGAGAGATCGGCAGCATAGTATATTCGGCGATGGTGCGCCCGGCCACGCGGACCGAGAGCGACGCCGGCTGGAGCCTTCGCCCGTGGCATTCCGGGCAGACAATGGGAGAGATCAGGGCTTCGAAAGCCTGGCCCGCCGCCTCGCTCTTCGCCTCCTCGGCCCTCGCCGCGAGATAGGCGACCGCGCCCTTCCACTCGGCTTTGTATTCATACGCGCCGTAGCGAAGGGGGAGGCGCTCCTTCGAGCCGTAGAAGAACGCGTCCTGGGCTCTCTGCGGCAGCTCGGAAAAAGGGCGCTCCGGGGAGATTCCCGACTGGCGCGCGAGGGCCTTCATCGCATCGCGCAGGTAGTTGCCGATCGCGGTATCGGCCGGGAAAGGGTCCTGCTCGTTGATCGGCTGCCCCGGGTCCAGCACGATCTTGGCCGGGTCCACTTCGGCGCGCGTGCCGAGCCCGTGACAGGCCGGGCACGCGCCGTACGTGCTGTTGAAAGAGAAAGAGCGAGGCTCAAGGGTCGGCACCGACACACCGCATTCGGGGCAGGCCATGCGCTCGGAATAGAGCTTCTCCTCGCCGTCCACGATCGAGACGAGCACGAGGCCGTCGGTGAGCCTGGCGGCCACGCCCACGGACTCTTCGAGCCGCTTCTGTACGCCCGGCTTGATCAGCAGGCGGTCCACCACGACTTCGACCGAGTGGTTACGCCGCTTGTCGAGCTTGATATCTTCGTCGAGCTGCTTCAGCTCTCCGTCTATGCGCGCCCGGGTGAATCCCGACCTCGTTAGCTTTTCGAGCTCCTTCTTGAACTCGCCTTTGCGCCCTCGCACGATCGGGGCCAGTATCATGACGCGCTCACCTTCGGGCAGAGTGGCGAGCTGCTGGACTATCTGCTCGACCGACTGGCGAGAGATCGGGCGGTCGCACTTGTGACAGTGCGGCTGCCCGATCGACGAGAAGAGCAGGCGCAGGTAGTCATAAATCTCCGTCACGGTCCCCACGGTCGAGCGCGGGCTGCGCGTCGTGGTCTTCTGCTCGATGGAGATGGCGGGCGAGAGGCCGTCGATCGCGTCCACGTCGGGCTTTTCCAGCTGGTCGAGGAACTGCCGCGCGTATGCCGAGAGCGACTCGACGTAGCGCCTCTGCCCTTCCGCGTAAATGGTGTCGAAAGCGAGGCTCGATTTTCCCGAGCCCGAAAGACCTGTTATGACCGTGAGCTTGTTTCGAGGTATTTCGAGGCTCACGTTCTTGAGATTGTGCTGCCTTGCTCCGCGAATTGTAATTTTGTCTATTGCCATTAAACCCTGGTCCGGATAGATACGAATCCGAGCGATATGAAAACATTCTATTTTACCGGACAGGCCGGCCGGACTGTCAAGAACGTTGGGCGGGCGGAGGGGGGCGGCGGCCCATTTTCGTTTGCCCGCCGTCGTGCGAGGTGTATAATCAAATCAGTTCAGGTTCAAGCAAATGGTCGGAACTACCATACTCCACTACCGCATCATCAAGGAAATAGGCAAAGGCGGTATGGGTGTGGTCTACAAGGCGGAAGACACCAAGCTGCACCGCACGGTCGCCATAAAGGCTCTGGCGGCCGATCTCGTGGGAGACGACAAGGCCCGCACCCGCTTTATGCGCGAGGCGCGCGCCGCTTCGGCGATCGACCACCCGAACATCTGCACCGTCTACGAGATCAACGAAGTCGGAAACGTGCTCTTCTTCGTGATGCAGTACGTCGAAGGCAAGACCCTCAAGAAGTTTGTCGGAGGGCGCCCGCTGCCGTTCGACCAGGCGCTCGAATTCTCTCTCCAGCTCTGCGACGCCCTCGCCGAAGCGCACCGGCGCAACGTCCTGCACCGCGACATCAAAAGCTCCAACATAATGCTGAATGAGCGGAATCAGGTGAAGGTCCTCGACTTCGGCCTGGCGAAGCTGATGAAGCCCTCCGACAGGTATAGCAGCTCCGAGCCCGTCGTCGGCGGAGGCGATCTGACGCAGGCCGGCTCGCCCTTCGGCACGGCGAGCTATATGTCGCCCGAGCAGGCCAGGGGCGAGGTCGCCGACGCGCGGTCGGACATATTCTCGCTCGGCATCGTGATGTACGAGATGTTCACGGGGCGGCTCCCCTTCAAAGGCAAGGCCTCTGTAGACGTGATGCACGCGGTGATGCACGAGGACCCGCCGTCCCTGGCGGAGAACGGCCCTCCGGCGCTCCAGCAGATACTGTCGAAGGCGATGGCCAAGGACAAGAACGCGCGGTACCAGTCCGCCGAAGTCATGCTGGAAGACCTGCGGGCCCTCGTTCGCTCTCATTATTCCGATCACGGCACGCTCCCGGCGGACAAGGCGGCGTCGTTCCACGCGGCCAAGCAGCCCGCAAGACCGAAGGGCCTCTTCAACCGGATGACCTCCTGGGTGCAGCGCACCTTCCAGCCCGAAGCGGGTAAGGAAGAGAGCTCCACGAGCGGGTCCGGCACGCCCGACATCACCCCCTCGATGTGGCAGTCGCGCGATAAGAAGGCCATAGCGATCCTGCCCTTCAAGAATCTGTCCGGGAACCCCGAATACGATTTCTACAGCTTCAGCCTCGCCGACAGCGTGATAACCGAGCTCGCGCAGCTCCGCGATTTGATCGTTCGCCCCTCCTCTTACATCGTCCAGTATCAGAACAAGGACGTGGACCCGCGCGCCGTGGGAGCGCAGCTCGCGGTGGACGCGGTGCTCATCGGCGGGTACATAAAATCGGGCGACCGCTTCCGCGTCACCCCCCAGCTCGTCGATACCAGCTCGGGCGAAATCGTCTGGAGCGAAAAGATCGACGTAGACGCGAAGGACATAATCACGGTTCAGGACACGATCACGCGCCAGATAGTAGACGGGCTGCGGGTGAGGACCAGCTCGAAAGAAGAGGAGCGCCTGGTCAAGTCTCCGACCGACAACGCCGAGGCCTACGAAAGCTACCTGAAAGGCCGAACGCTTCTTTACAAGTTCATCACGCAGACCCTGGAGATCTCGGACCTCGAAGCGGCGGTTACTCTCTTCGATAAAGCGTTGAGCGCGGACCCGGGATTCGGGCTCGCGCATAGCGGCATAGGCGTCTGCTACCTCAACTACGTGCTTAAGGGGATCGGCGGGGTAGAGTACTACACGCGGGCGAAGGCGGAGTTCGAGCAGGCGCTCGCGATCGACCCGACCCTGATCGAGCCGCGAGTGAGGCTGGTCTACATAGACCTGATCGAGGGGCGCTCGGACGTAGCGCGACACGAGATTCGCCGCCTCCTCCGCCACGCTCCGAACGAGCCCACGGTGCATTCGGCCGCGGCTTATGTCTACCGCCTCTCGGGCCTTTACGAGCGCGCGCTCTCGGAGTGGGAGAGGCTCTTGAAGATCAGCCCTACCGACGTCGTATTCGCAAGCTACAATCGCGCGCGAATCTACATGTACCAGAAGGAGTACGAGAAGGCCGAAGCGCAGATCGCGATGGGCCTCGCCTTCGAGCCCCATCACCCGTCGCTCCGCGCCTTCGGAGCGATGCTCGCTTATTATCAGGGCGAAATCGAAAAGGCGACGCTCGTGATGGAAGGCTTGCTGGAGAAGAGCCCGGACCTCTACTCCTACAGGCTCTTCCTGGGATTTTGCTATCTCTCGCGCGGCGAGCGGGAGCGGGCGCTCGATTTGATAGACGAGCGCGTGATAGCCAGCGCGCGGGTCGATCAGGACATAGCCTACTGGCTGGCGTCGGTCTACGCGCTCTCGGGCGGGGCCGACGAAGCCATCGAATGGCTCAAGCGCGCCGTCTCGATGGGAAACGAGAACTACCCGTGGTTCGCCTCTGACGCGAACTGGGACGCGATGCGCGACGACCCGCGCTACCAGGAGATAATGAGCG
The DNA here is from genome assembly GCA_035537555.1 of Blastocatellia bacterium. GTDB lineage: Bacteria > Acidobacteriota > Blastocatellia > UBA7656 > UBA7656 > DATLMR01. The sequence continues at coordinate 17,721 of DATLMR010000125.1, read as the reverse complement.
ATTTGAAGTCCAGGTGGGAGAAGCTGTCGGAGTAGGCCCCCGCGAGAGGGGCCGGGTATTATGTCTGCGCCCGACGCCACGGTTCACTGCCACTCGGTTGCATTCAACAGCCCGCTTCAGGAACTCTCATAGCCGGATGAGCGGCTTATTTTAAGCGGAGACCGGCGCGACGCCGATGGCGCTCTGGAGGCCTTCGATCACGCGACGCTTCACGTCCTCGAAATCGCCCTCTATCCGGCATCCGGCCGCATTGCGATGCCCGCCGCCTCCGAACATCTCCGCGACCTTGGCCACGTTGTTCTTTCCTTTCGAGCGGAGGCTGACGCGGTAAACGCCGGGCGACAGCTCCTTGAAGAAGGCGACCGCGTCCACCTCGCCCACCGAAAGGGCATGATTTACTATGCCGTCGGAGTCCTCTTCCGAAGCGTCCGACTCATACATCGTCTCGCGGTCCATCGTGACCCACGCGAGGCGGCCCGTCTCGTCGCGCTCGATGGTGGACAGGACCAGTCCGAGAAGCTTGATCTTGGAGAAGGGGTAAGAATAAAAGAGCGCCTGCGAGATTCGCGCGGGCTCGACCCCCAGCCGGACCAGCTCGGAAGCTATCTTGAGCGTCCGCTCCGTCGTGTTGGAAAAGTGGAAGCTGCCGGTGTCGGTCAGGAGGGCCGTGTAGATGCATTCGGCTATCTCTTTCGTCACCTGGACGCCGAGCGCCTTGCAGAGGTTGTAGATCATCTCGCCCACGGCGGCCGCAGTCGGGTCGATCCAGTTTACGTTACCGAAAGCCGTCGTGGTCGAATGGTGATCGATGTTGACCACGAACTGGTCCTTCAGGCTGGGAAGGCCCGGCCTCATCACGTCGCTGCACTCGATGATGAACGCCGCCTCGTAGTCTTCCGACACGTCCTGCGCCACGACGACCATGTCCGAGCCCGGAAGCACCGTGTAAGCGGGCGGGACCCTGTCTCGCAACAGCACGGTGGCGTCTTTGCCGAGGCTCCTGAGCATCCAGTAAAGGGCGAGCCCCGAGCCGAGGCCGTCGCCATCCGGGCGGATGTGCGAGGTGATCATGAAACGGTGTTTCTGCTCTATAAGCTGTACAACTTCACTAAGCATGGTAGAACTACAGGCCCGGAATCGAGGCGCGCGTCAAAACCTTCGCGCCAGCTTGCCGCGGAGGGCTTGCCCGCTCTTCGGTCATGATTGCTCGCGATCCTCAGAAGCCGCGGAACTCGAAACCTCCTCAGGAGGCCTCTGCTCCCGCTCCCGCGCCTTTTCAACCTCCTCGCTGAGTAACTCTTCGATCCTGGCGGCAGTCCGTAAAGTCGCATCGAATACGAAATGCAGCTCGGGCACCCGCCGTATCCTCAGAACGGCGCCGAGCTGGTGTCTTATGAATCGCGACGCGCGATTGAGCGCTTTGAGCGATTCCTTGACTTCCTCTTCCGTTCCCATCACGCTGACGTAAATCTTCGCGTGCCTCAAATCAGGAGTGATCTTCGCATCGGTGACGGTTACGAACCCGATTCTCGGGTCTTCGACCTCACCAGCTACAATCAAGCTGACTTCTTCCTTGATCTGCTCGGCTAAACGCTCAGGCCTTCTTCCCGACATATATCCCCCGGTCACGCTCTTCGCCCACTCCGTGAACCGTTTATGCTAACTACAAAACGGCCGACTTGCAACCTGAGCTTTCAACGCAGCCTGTCCGGGGGGATATGCTATTGCGGGCGAGCGCTCGACACGTTCAGATCGAGCGCTCGCCCACGAGGCGTGAGCGCCTGGCATTATGTTCAAGCTTGCAGCCGGCGTCTTACATTTTATAACTGGGTAGGGGCCACCTCTTCAGTTATATAGGCTTCGATAACGTCTCCCTCTTTCACGTCCTGGAACCGCTCCATAGAGATGCCGCACTCGTACCCCTGCTTGACTTCGCTCACGTCGTCCTTGAAGCGTCTGAGGGACTCTATCTTCCCTTCGTAGACGACGACGTTGTCGCGCAGGATGCGCGCGGTCGTGCGCTTCAGGAAACCGTCGATCACATAGCAGCCGGCGATCTGTCCGATGCGCGGGACCCGGAAGACCTGTCGCACCTCGGCGTGGCCCGTGATGACCTCGCGCTTGGTGGCTTCCAAGAGCCCGAGCATCGCGTTGCGCATCTCCTCTTCGACCTTGTAGATGATCGTGTGGAGCCTTATATCCACGCCTTCGATCTCCGCGATCTCGCGAGCCCGCGCCTCCGGCCGGATATTGAAGCCGATGATGACGGCGGCCCGGTTCATGTCCTTGGCCGAGGCGGCCGCGAGCATGACGTCGGATTCGGTGATCGCGCCGACGCCCGATCTGATGATGCGGACCTTGACGCGTTCCGTAGAGAGCTTGTTGAGCCCGTCCCGGACCGCCTCGACCGATCCCTGCACGTCGCCCTTGAGAATGATGAGCAGCTCTTTGACCTGGTTCTGATCGGAGAAGAGCTGTTCGAGGCTGCGCGCGGAGGTGCGCGCGATTGCCGCTTGCCTGGCCTGCATCTGGCGCTGGTTGGCTATGTGCTGCGCCTGGGTGGCATCCTGGACGACCTGGAACTGGTCGCCCGCGTGCGGCACGCCTTGCAGGCCGAGCACTTCCGCCGGGGTCGACGGCCCGGAAATCTGAATGCTCCTGCCCCTGTCGTCGAACATCGCGCGGACGCGGCCGAAAACCTGCCCCACGATGAAGGGGTCCCCGACCTTGAGCGTCCCTTGCTGCACGAGGACGGTGGCCACGGGACCTCGCCCTCTGTCGAGCTTGGCTTCGAGCACCACGCCCGACGAGAGGCGTTCCGCGTTGGCCTTGAGCTCCAGCAGGTCCGAAGTCAGGATGATCATTTCGAGGAGGTTGTCGAGATTCAGCCGCTGTTTGGCCGAAACCTCCACCATGACCGTGTCGCCGCCCCATCCGTCCCAGAGCAGCCCCCTGTCGGCGAGCTCCTGCTTGACCCGGTCGATGTTGGCATCGGGCTTATCGATCTTGTTGATAGCCACGAGAATCGGCACCTCGGCCGCCTTGGCGTGGTCGATGGCTTCGAGCGTCTGAGGCATCACGCCGTCATCGGCCGCGACGACGAGCACGACGACGTCGGTGACGCGCGCGCCGCGGGCTCGCATCATCGTGAACGCCTCGTGGCCCGGCGTATCGAGAAATACTATGCGCCGCCTCTTCTCGGGGTCATCCGGGTCCGGCACCTCGACCGAGTACGCGCCGATATGCTGAGTTATGCCGCCGGCCTCTCCTTCCGCCACGTGCGTCGAGCGAATGGCGTCGAGCAGGGAGGTCTTGCCGTGATCGACGTGGCCCATGACGGTCACGACGGGCGCGCGCGTCGAGCGCAGCTCGTCGTTCGTGCCCGCTTCGATCATCTTCTCTTCTTCCGTATCGCTGATCATCTCTTCGAACGGAACGAAGCTGATGTCGTAGCCGAACTCCTTGCCGAGATCTCTGGCCGTCTCCGCGTTGAGCGTCTGGTTTATGGTCGCCATGACTCCGCGCTGAAACAGCATCTGCACTATGTCCCTGGCCTTCAGATCCAGCCGTTCGGAGAACTCTTTGACCGTCGTTCCCTCGACAAGCTTGATGGCCTTCAGCTCCGTAAAGACCGGCTTCTGTTTCTGCTGAATCGGGGGGGCGAGGCCTCGGGTGGGGCGCGGCGTATCCAGACGCCTCCCTTCCTCCGGTCCCCCGAACTCTCCGGGGCCCCTCTTGCCGCGGCGCGTTCGCTTGCGCGGGCGCCCCGTATCCTGAGGTATGTAAGTGGTCCGGGGCGCGGCCGGCTTTGCGGCCGGCGCTTCCTGCGAAGTCGCGGGCTCGGCCATAGCCGCCGGGTACCTTCCGGTCTGGCGGCCCGCCGCGGGCGATACGGCTCTCGCCGACGGAGGCGGCGGAGGCGTCATCCCAGGCTGAGGCCTGAGCACGCGGACCTGTGTGCGCGGGCGCGCCAGAGGCACGGGCGCGGGCTTCGGCGCCGCTCCCGGCGAGTGGGCCGGAGGCTCGGGTCTGCTCGCTCCTCGATCGGGCGGCGCTGCCGCCGCCGGCTGTTCGGGCCGGTCTTCCACCTCGGGGGGCTCGGGCTGTGCTTCCGGTACGGGCTGCTCCGCTTGCGGTTCCGGCTCCAGGGCGGGCGCGGGCGCGGCGGGAGCCGCTTTCAGCTTGATGACCTTCGGCCTGGCCGGATCGAACCTGGCCTGATCGACCTCCGATTCGAGCCCCTGAGCAGGCATCTCTATGAAATCTTCGGCAGGCGGCGGAGCCTGCTCGACATCAACAGGTCCGGCGGCGGAATGCTCCGTCTGATCGACGGGCCTGGCGTGTTTGACCAGGCGCGGGCCGGTCACGGGAGCCGCCTTCTTCGGGAAGTATTTCGTGCGAATTCGCTCGGCCACCTCAAACGGTACGGTGTTCGAGGGCACGCTCACATCTATGCCCTCACGCCGCGCGTCGTCGATCACGCGCTTGTTGTCGAGCTTTAATTCCTTCGCCAAATCGTAAATTCTTATTTTTTGCCCTGCCATATTTAATCCGGTTGCGTCCCTGAAAGCGTTCGAAGCGGTTTTACCGGAAGCTCAACGGCGCGCGGGCGCGGCTAAACTCACGGCATCAGGCCGGGAGGCTATCGCCTATCGGCGCGCCTCGGCCACTACTGCTCCGACTCATCATCGCCACGGGGCCGCTCTCCCACTCTACCCCCTTCTGTTACATCCGCATCTGTCTGAGGCTCGGCGCCCGAGCCTTCAAAGATCTCAGGCGAAAGCTCGTCCGTATGCTCCTCGCCCGTCTCACTCTCCGCCGCTTCCGACGGGTCGGATTCGGTATCGACAGGCTCGGCGGCGTCCGCCTCTGCCGCCCATTCGGTCTGACTCTCCGCGACGACCTGCGCGCCGGGCGCGAACGCCTCGAGTCCGGACGCGGGCATAGGCCCGCTCGCTTCATGCGAGCCGGAAGGCGCGTCGGCCAGGAACTCCTGAATCTCCGCTTCCGACGGGCTCATCGCGTCAAAATTCGGCACGGCCGAAGCCGTGGGTCGCGCGGGCTCGGGCTCGGCTCCGGCGGGAGGAGCGAACTCTTCTTCCTGGCTTATGGAGCCTTCTTCGCCGTCTCCTTCCGATTCCGAACCGGCCTGGGGCTCGCTCGCGCCTGCACCCCCGGCCGCGGCTTCGGCGTCAGAGGAGCCCTCTTCTGCGGAAGCCTCATCTCCGTAGGTCTCTCCGGAGACGGAAACGCCTTCGCCCGCCTCTCCGCCTTCCATCTCTCCGCTTTCCAGGGCCTCGGCCTCGCGGGCTTCCCGCGCCTCGCGGGCCTGCTTCTGCGCCCGCAGGCGGTGCGCTCTCTCGATGATCTCGTTCGCCTGGTCGAAGCTTATGTCGATGGCGTCAACCAGCTCGTCAACCGTCGTGGCGGCGAGCTGTTCGATGGTCTCGATGCCCCGGTCTTTCAGACGCTCGGCGGTGATCTGGTCGAGCGCCAGGCTGTCGCGTATGTCCGTAAGCGTGGCCTCTCCGCCGGCCATGACCGCTTCGAGCTGCGCCGCCGCCGCGCGCGCGGCCTCCTCGGCGCTGCGAATATCGATGTGCCAGCCTACGAGCTTGGCCGCGAGCCGAACGTTCTGGCCTTTCTTGCCGATGGCCAGGGAGAGCTGATCTTCCGGCACGGTGACGGTCAGCTTCTTGTCTTCGAAGCTGTTGATCTCGACTTTGGAGACCTTGGCCGGAGAGAGGCCGTTTGCGGCAAAGACCGCCGGGTCCTCGCTCCATTCGATGATGTCTATGCGCTCGCCGCGAAGCTCGCGGATGATTGCCTGCACTCTCGAGCCCTTCATGCCGACGCACGCGCCGACGGGGTCGACGTCCCGCTCGGTGGAGATGACGGCGATCTTGGCCCGGTCTCCGGGCTCGCGGACGGCGGCCTTGATCTGGACCGTGCCGTCGTAAATCTCCGGCACTTCCATCTCGAACAACCGCTTCAGAAGCTCGGGCGAGGTGCGAGATACTTCGACCTGAGGGCCTTTCGAGTCCTTGGAGACGGAGTTTATCACGATGCGAATGCGCTCGCCCTGGCTGAAAGACTCGGCGCGCGACTGCTGGGTCTTGGGCAGCACGGCTTCCACTTTGCCGAGGTCGGTTATGATGCGGCCGCCTTCGAATCGCTTCACGAAGCCGTGAACGAGCTCTCCGATGCGGCTGATATACTCGTCGTGGATATTGTTACGCTCGGCCTCGCGCACTTTCTGAAAGATGATCTGCTTGGCGGTTTGAGCGGCGATGCGGCCCAGCTCTTCGCGAGGCTTAGGGAATTCGAGCTGGTCGCCCACCTCGGCCCCTTCGACGCCCATCTCTTCGACATCAGTGATGCTGATCTCCGTGGCCGGGTCCGCGACCTCTTCGACGACGGTCATCAGGGCGTACAGCTCGACGTCGCCCGTTTCCGCGTTGTAGCGGGCGCGGAGGTCCTCACCCGTCTTGAATTGTTTGCGGGCGGCGGTGACGACCGCGTCTTCTATGGCCGAGATGATGACATTCGGATCGATGCCCTTCTCGCGGCTCAAAATATCTATCGTCTGTGGAATCGGACTCGTCGACATAGCTCTTCGCTCCAAACAGTCCGGGGCCGGGAAAGTGATATCCTCACGGAAATCATGGATGGCACGTGGCCCGAGACCCTGAAACTTTGCTGTGCAACCATCACCCGTAGGCTGTTGCGCTAGAATTCGTACTCGATGTTTGCTTTGACGATCTTATCGTAAGGTATCTCGACCTCACCGATGCCGTCGGCATCAAGTTTGACGGTATCCTGTTCTATACCTACCAGCTTGCCGCGGAAATTACGCTGATTGTTTATGGGCTCGGCCGCCTTGAGCTTGACCCTCTTGCCCGCAAAACGCTCGTAATCCGAGCGCTTGTAAAGGCCCCGCTCTATGCCCGGCGACGAAACTTCCAGCGTGTACTTACTGGGGATCAAATCTTCGACATCGAGCAGCAGGCCGACCTGTTCGCTGACGGTACCGCAATCGCCGTGATTGACTCCACCGGGCTTATCAATGTAGATGCGCAATAATAGATTGTTGCGCGGGCCGACAAGCTCCCAGTGTACCAGTTCCAAGCCTTCGCGTGCCGTAACGCGCTCGATAACCTTCTCGATAGATGTCGTATCCAGCTCTTCCATTGCGCGATCAAGAAAAAAAGTGGGCGCGAGCCCACTTGTTCAGCAAGCTTTTTATGATACATTCAGGGGCAAACAAAAAGCAAGTATACTATCAAAGCGACCCGACGGCGGCGGAACTGTAAAGGTCTGTGATTGCTCGGACGCCACGGGCAAGCGATTTCGGCCCTTCCCGGAATTCCCGCCCCCGGCCTCTGGCCTTCGCCAAACGCCTTCTATATACTTCACCGCGATTTGCAATCAAACAGGCGAGCTTTCTGAAATCTATCAAAATGGGGACCGTGACAGGCGATTATTGACAACGAATAACTGCTGCGGGATAATCGGTTGCCTGGAAATCAAGCCTTTTAGTCCCCGCGGATTGATCTTCTTTAATGTGGGAGGAACCCGGTGGAAAACGAGCGTGTGGTGCGGCTTCGCAAACAGATGGAAGAGCTGGTGCGCTCTCGCGTCAGTTTGCTGGAACAAGACATAAGCAATCTGCAGAGAGAGGTAAACGAATCGTTCACCAGGCTGCTGGAGCGGACGGACGCGGCGGGAGTGCTGCCCGAATCCGACCAGACGCTCGCGCAGATCTCGGCGGACGTGAACGCTCAGGTGGGCCAGGCGGGAGCGGAGAGCGCCCGTCTCGGAGCCGATATCGCGCTCCTGCGCGACTCGGTAGTCGAGCTGGACGAGCAGAGGACTCAGGCCGAAGTGCTCAACGCCCTCGTCGCTCGCGCCGCGAACTTCGCGCCCAGAGTGGTGCTGTTCGTCGTCAAGGGGACAAACGCCCTGGCCTGGGCCGCTCGCGGCTTCGATGAAAGCATGAGCAACAACGCCATTAGAGGCCTCTCCGTCTCTCTGCAATCGGATACCGCTCTGCGCGCGGGGATCAACTCTCAGCAGACCTTCTACAGCGGCCCGGACCAGCAGGCCGACAACCAGCTCATCTTCAGCCGCCTCGGCAACATTCATCCGAAAAGGGTCCTTGTCGTTCCTCTCAAAGTGCGCGGAAAGACCGCCGCCATCCTCTATTCCGATGCCGCGGACCGGGGCGAGGAATCGATCAACGTCGAGGCGATAGAGCTGCTCGTCCATACCTCGGGGCTCGTGGTGGAGCTTGTTTCGCTCAGAGCGAGAATGGGCGAAGGCGCTCAAGCGCCGGCCCGGCAGGCGGAATCTGGCGCAGGCGCGCCGCATCCGGGGAGCGGTCCTCTTCCGGGATCTTCTCAGGGATCTTCTCAGGCCGGGGCATCTCAGTCGGCCGCCCACCCGAACGCTCAGTCCGCGCCCAGCGGCCCTTTGCCCCAGGCACCGCAGCCCGCGCCCGCCTCTGCCGGAGCTTCCGGCGAGTTGAATCAGCCCGCCGCATCGGCTCCGCCCGCGTTCTTCAGGCCCGCGGCCGAGCCTCCGCAGGCGCCGCAGAATTTTACTCAACAGAATTTTACTCAACAGGCCGAGACTCGCGCTCCTGCTGTCGAAAGCAGTCCCGCCGCGGGCGCGCGGTCCGCCGCGCTCGACGAGGAAGAGAGGCTTCATAAAGACGCGCGCAGGTTTGCCAGGCTGCTCGTCAGCGAGATAAAGCTTTATAACGAGCAGAAGGTCGCCGAAGGCCGGCGCAATAACGATCTTTATGACCGGCTCAAGGAAGATATAGACCGTAGCCGGCAGATGTACGAAAAGCGCGTGTCGCCGGTCGTCGCGGCCAGGTTCGATTACTTCTACGACGAGCTTGTCAACACGCTCGCCGAGGGTGATAAAGCCAGGCTGGGGTCGGACCATCCGGGCCCTACCGTGCAGGTCTGATCGCCCGGATTATTCCGAGCCGCCGGGTTATTCCAAGCCGGAAGATGCGCGGCCTGCCGTCCCGTCATGCGCAGCCGTGCAGCCCTCAATAATCGCCGCGGACTCTTTTCTTTACTCACCGTCTCTTCAAGCCGGGCCGGGTTCCGGCTCGATTTTGCTTGTCGGCAGTAAACCGGTTCGATGATAATTTGCATCAGCCCCATGTGTTCTTTTTCAGGCAGGCAGAAGTCGGGAGCTTTAAATGTTCAAGTCAATCCTCATGCGCACCGGTCTCGTTAAACGGCAGAGGCAGCCGGCAGCCCTTGCGCTGCCCATGATATTGCTGTTTCTGATCTCCACCATGCCGATGACGGCTTCCTGTCAGAGGGTCGCCGGAGATTCCGAGCGCGGCCTTCAGGCCTTGCGGGCGCTGGTCTCAGGCTCAAACGGCAAGCCGAGCGCGGACGAGCTGTTGGGAATAGAGCGCCGGTATAACAAGACACGGGCCGCCTCCCTTGCCAGATTCCTGCGCGGCTATCTCTCTTATTCGGCGCAGAATTACGCCGAGGCCATAGAAGCGCTCGACGCGCGCGCCATAGAGGCGCATTCGTCGCTCGCCGATTACGCGCTCTTTTATCGGGCCGAGAGCGAGGCCGGAGCCGGGCAGAAAAGCCAGGCGCGGCGCGATTACGAAACCCTCTACACCAGGCATCAGGACTCTTTGAAGGCGCGCGACGCCCGCCTTCGCGAGGCCGAGATGGCCATCGCGCTCGGCGACCCCGACGGCGCGATCAAGGGGCTGGCCGGTATGTCGGAAAGCGGAGACGCCGACGCCGCGTTCATCTCCGCGCAGGCGCACGAGAGCAAGGGCCGGAACGATCAGGCCGTCAGGCTCTATCGCCGCATCTATTACGAAATTCCCGCGACCGCCGCGAGCGAGCGGGCCGAAGCCAGATTGACCGCCCTCGGGCTCTCGCCGAAGGATAATCCCGCCTCTTATGAAGAAGAGCGCGCGCGACTCGAAGCGCTTTACGACTCGAAGCAATACTGGTCCGTCGCCCAAGGCTACGATCAACTCCTCGTGCGCTTTCCCGAGGCCGAGCGCGACGACCGCATTCAGCTCCAGAGGGGCGTGAGCCTGCTCAACAGCAAGCAGCCCGCGCAGGCGGTGCTGCCCCTTTCGAGGGTGAGCAGCCGAAATTCCGATATGCACGCCGAGGCACTCTTCAACCAGGCGGAGGCCCTGCGCCGGTCGAACCGCGCGGCCGAAGGGGCCGCGGTCGTGGACCGCCTGCTCGGCCTGTACGCGAAGAGCCGCCGGGCCGAAGACGCGCTCTACAACCTGGCGCTCTACCTGGAAAAGCAGGATAGAACGACCGAAGCCGTTACTCGCTACAGGCAGTTGTTAGGGTCTTACCCCGAAAGCCCGTACGCGCCCGAGGCCTCTTACGAGATCGGATGGCGGGCCTACCTCTCGAAGAACTATACGGAGGCGGCCCGCGTCCTTGAGAAGCACCTCGCGAATTATCGCTATCCGCAAAGCAAGTTTGTCGGAGAGGCCGGGTTCTGGGCAGCCAAGTCCGAAGAACGGCTCGGCAACAGGGCGCGGGCCCTCGCGCTCTACGACCTGGTAGTGGAGCGATATCGCTACGGGTACCACGGCTATGTGGCGAAGCTGCGCGCGGACGCATTACGGCGGGCCGATCCGTCTCTGCGGCCCGAGCCTCTGAAGGCAGGCTCCGATCTGGACCGCATTCGCGCGAACGTCCTCCACGTCGAGAAGATTCAGGAGACGGCTGAAGGCTCGCATTCCGGCCGTCTCGCGAAGGCCGACGATTTTGAGGCCCTGGGCCTGGGCGAGCTCTTTCTCAAGGAGATCAACCACGCGCTCGCGGCGGCTCCTGATTCGCCTATGCTCAATCTCCGGCTGGCGCAGTATTACTCGCGCCGGGGAGAGAACTTTCAGGCCACTCTTATTCTGCGCAAGGGCTACCCCGACATCTACTCGTACCGCGACCAGGAGCTCCCGCGCGAAGCCTGGGACATCTTCTTCCCGATGGTTCAATGGGAGACGATCAAGCAGGAGGCGAAGCGCTACGGCATCGATCCGTACACGGCGGCCGGGCTTATTCGACAGGAGAGCGTCTTCAATCCTACTGCCGTCTCGCGCGTCGGAGCGCGGGGCCTGATGCAGCTTATGCCTTCGACCGGGCAACTCGTGGCCAAGAGGGAAGGGGTGGGAAGCATCTCGGCTGCCGATCTTTTCAACCCGCAGATGAATATCAAGCTCGGCATGAACTACCTGGCGCAGATGCTTGGACAGTTCGGGCGCATCGAGTATGCCGCCGCGGGCTACAACGCCGGCCCGGGTCGCGCAAAGCGCTGGGTGGCCGAGCGCGGCGGCCTCGATATCGAGGATTGGATCGAGTCGATTCCTTTCAGCGAGACTCGCGGCTATGTCCAGGGCGTGCTTCGCTATGCCGCGAATTACCGGAGGTTTTATAAAGAGTAGCGCTACACGCGGCTTTACCCAGCTAGGTGTCTTATGAAAAAAACGACCGGCCCCCGCGCGGCAGGCCCTCCCGGGTTCCTGCCGATCTCTTCTCTCGCCCTGGTTCTGCTCGCATCCCTGCCGATTCTCGCGCGAGCGCAGGCGGCTCCCGGGAGATCGCTGAAGCCGCCTCCTTCCACCGGCGCGCTCAAGGTATCGACCGGACAGCCGGGCTCCGTCGTCTTCATAAACAACGTTCGACACGGGAGCACGAACGATTCGGGCGAGCTCGACCTGCCGCGCGCCAGGGCCGGGACTTTCCCCGTGCGAGTGCGGACCGTCGGCTATTCGGACTGGACCGGCAGGGTGATCGTCGGAGGCGCGGCACGCACGCTCAAAGTCGTCCAGCAGCCCACGTCGGATCAGGCGACCTTGCACTATCAGCAAGGCGACGCGCTCAGAGACCGGGGAAAGTACCCCGACTCCGTGAAGGAATATGAGCAGGCTCTCGCCATCAGGACCCCCTTCCCGGAAGCCCGCATCGCTCTCGCCCGCAGCTTTATCGCTTTGCAGAAATTCGACGAGGCGGAGAAGCACCTCCTTGCCGCTCAGAAAGAGTCACGCGGCCAGTCGTCCGAGGCCCAGACCGTGCTCGCCAACCTCAGGCGAAATCAGGGGCTGGTCGACGAGTCGATCGACGAGTACAGGAAGGCCCTGCGAATGGCGCGCAACGTCTCGCCCGAAGCCCATATCGGCCTCGCCATCGCGCTCGAAGAGTCGGGGGAGACCGAAGAGGCGCTCAGGCAATACAGAACCGGCATCGCTCAGGACATGGATACCGAGCCGATACTCTATTACCTGCTCGGCAGCCTGCTCGAAAAAGAAGCGCGCAACAAGGAGGCCATAGAGGCCTATGGAAATTACTTGCGACTCGATCCTGAAGGGCAGTATGCTTCCGCGGTTGAATCGATAATAGCAAGATTGAAGGAAGAGCCTGACAACCGATAATGCCCAAACAGATCATCTCCCATAAGGCCGGACAGTTCACCGAATCCGTGATTCGCGAAATGACCCGGCAGGCCAACATGCACGGCGCGGTCAATCTCTCCCAGGGATTCCCCGACTTTCCCGCGCCGGAAGAGATAAAGCTCGCCGCCTGCGACGCCATCATGGCGGACATCAACCAGTACGCCATCACCTGGGGCGCGAAGAGCTTTCGCGACGCCATCGCCGAAAAATCGTCCTGGTATCTCGGCCTCGAAGTGGACCCGGAGCGCGAGCTCACCGTCACGTGCGGCTCGACGGAGGCGATGATCGCCTCGCTGATGGCCATAGTCAATCCGGGCGACGAGGTCATCGTCTTCGAGCCCTTCTATGAAAATTACGGGCCTGATGCCATACTTTCGGGCGCGACTCCGAGATACGTCACCCTCCACCCGCCCGCGTGGTCTTTCGATAGAGACGAGTTGGCCGGGGCCTTCAACAACCAGACGAAGGCTATAATCATCAACACTCCTAACAATCCGACCGGCAAGGTCTTCTCTCGCGAAGAGCTGGAATTCATAGCCTCGCTCTGCCGGAAGTGGGACGCCATCGCCATCACCGACGAGATATACGAGCATATTCTCTTCAACGGGAAGAGCCACGTCGCGATCGCCACGCTCGACGGAATGCGGGAACGTACGATCACGATAAACGGGCTCTCCAAGACCTATAGCGTCACGGGCTGGCGGGTCGGATACACGATAGCGCCGCCCGAGATCACGCTCGCCATCAGAAAAGTCCACGACTTTCTCACGGTGGGAGCGGCCGCGCCTTTGCAGGAAGCGGGCGCGCACGCATTGAGACTGCCCCGCTCCTATTACGATAAGCTCCAGGCGCTCTACGCCGAAAAACGCGCGCGTCTGCTCGGCCTGCTGAAGGGCGTCGGCTTCGAGTGCTTCGACCCCGACGGCGCCTACTACGTGATGTGCGACATAAGCGCCTTCGGGTACGGCAACGACCTGGAGTTCGCGCGCTTTCTGGTCAAGGACGTGGGCGTCGCCGTCGTCCCGGGGAGCAGCTTTTACCACGAGCCCGAGATGGGAAGCTCCCAGGTGAGATTCACTTTCTGTAAGAAGGACGAGACCCTTTCGGCGGCCGAAGAACGGCTGCAGAAACTAAAATCCCTGGCCCGTTAGCCCTTTTAATCACCTTCGCCAACCCGAATTCCAGGCCGGTATTTTCACTAAGTCCTGCCTTAGCCGTAATTAACCTGTATTTTTAATCCCGACCATTTTGGTCAAGAATATATTTGACTTTTTTGGTCAGGTTTATTAAATTACTAACAGGTTTTAAGCTGATTGAATGAAACAGATTGAGGCCTCCGGGGGGTGAAGGGCCATGCAAATCTCTACAAAAGGAAAGTATTCGGTGCGGGCGATGATCGACATAGCCCAGCATTCCAGCGGCTCTCCCGTGCCTCTGGCGGCGATTTCGAAGCGGGAGGGGATATCGCTTCAGTTTCTCGAGCAACTGTTCCAGCAGCTACGAAAAGGGCACGTCGTTAAGAGCATACGAGGCCCTCACGGGGGATACGTGCTGGCTCGCGAGGCGTCGGAGATTACTATCGGCGACATCGTCCGCCTGGTCGAGCCTCCGCTTTACTCGAGCTCCTGCTTCGCCAGGGACGAATCGGTCGAGCAATGCCGTATAGCGGAGTCCTGTATAGGCGGCGCGATCTGGAGCCAGCTGTCCGAGCACATCAACAACTTCCTGGATTCGATAACCGTGGCCGACCTTTGTAACAAGCCGAAGCCCGAGGTCGTTTACGGGCTGAAGATGAGGTCTAACCGGATTTCGGAAGGGCGCGCCAAGAGGCCTGAGGATGTCGCGGAGGCGGAGGCGGTAGAGGTGGCCTGAGCTTCCGGCGGCGCGGCCGGCATCCGGCAAATCAGGTTCCGGATCGCGCTTTTTTTCGGGGATAATTTTTAGAAATAATAAGGATCGGAAATAATAAGGAGATGACAATGACGTTGAAGCTCCCAATCTACATGGACTACCACGCCACGACGCCTTGCGACCCGCGCGTGCTTGAGGCGATGATCCCGTACTTTACCGAGATGTTCGGCAATGCCGCGAGCCGCAACCACCAGTTCGGCTGGCAAGGAGAAGAGGCCGTCGAGAACGCGCGCAAGCAGGTGGCCGATCTCATAGGCTCCACCTCCAAAGAGATCGTCTTCACGAGCGGCGCGACCGAATCCGACAACCTGGCCATCAAAGGCGTCGCGGACATGTACTACGAGCGGGGCGATCACATCATCACGGTCGTAACCGAGCATAAGGCCGTTCTCGATACGTGCAAGAAACTCGAGAAGCGCGGCTTCAAAGTCACGTACCTGCCGGTGGGCAGCGACGGATTGATCTCACCCGACGACGTGAGGAACGCCATCACGGATAAGACAATCCTCGTCTCCGTCATGCACGCCAACAATGAGATAGGCGTGATTCAGCCTATCGCGGAGATCGGCAAGGTCTGCAAGGAAAAGGGCGTGCTCTTTCACACGGACGCCACGCAGAGCGTCGGCAAGATACCGTTCAACGTCAACGAGCTGAACGTCGATCTCGCCTCGTTCTCGGCCCACAAGATGTACGGGCCGAAGGGAATCGGCGGGCTTTACGTGCGCCGCAAGAACCCGCGCGTCGTGCTCGTGCCGATGATGGACGGAGGCGGCCACGAGCGCGGCATGCGCAGCGGGACCCTGAACGTTACGGGCATCGTGGGCCTGGGTAAGGCGGCGGAGATCGCGAAGGCCGATATGCAGAGCGATCACGAGCGGGTCTTCGGCCTGCGCGAGAAGCTGCGCAAGGGCATCATGGACGAGGTTCCCGATGTCTACATCAACGGGCATCCCGAGCATCGCCTGGCCGGGAATCTTAATATCTCGTTCGCCTACGTAGAAGGCGAATCGCTCTTGATGGGGATAAACGACATAGCCGTCTCTTCCGGCTCCGCCTGCACGTCGGCGAGCCTCGAGCCCAGCTACGTGCTCAAGGCCCTGGGCGTCGGAGAGGAGCTGGCGCACAGCTCGATCCGATTCGGGCTCGGCCGCTTCAACACCGAGGAAGAGGTGGATTACACCATCAATCGAGTCAACGAGGCGGTGAACCGCCTCCGCGAGCTATCTCCCCTCTGGGAGATGGTGCAGGAAGGCATCGACCTGAGCACCGTGCAGTGGGCAGGCGAGTAGATAGCTGCTTGAATCGATAAGAATCGAACGCGAGACGACTACTATAAGAGAGAGGAACTGACATGGCATATTCTGATAAAGTCATCGACCACTACAACAATCCGCGCAACGTCGGAGCCCTGGATAAGAAAGATCCGAACGTCGGGACGGGCCTCGTGGGCGCTCCCGAGTGCGGCGACGTGATGAAGCTTCAGATCAAGATCAACCCCGAAACGAACATCATCGAGGACGCGAAGTTCAAGACGTTCGGCTGCGGCTCGGCGATCGCGAGCTCAAGTCTCGCGACCGAGTGGCTGAAGGGGAGGACCGTGAGCGAAGCCCTGACGATCAAGAACACGGAGATCGTCAAAGAGTTGAACCTGCCGCCGGTCAAGATCCACTGCTCGGTGCTGGCCGAGGATGCCATCAAGGCGGCCATCCACGATTACAAAGGCAAGCAGGCCGAGCCGGCAGAGAAGGCCGAAGAGGCCGCTGTCAACGCGTGATCGCGTGAACGGATTGGGGGCGAGAAATGGCTATTGAATTGACTCGGGTGGCTGTAGAGAAGATCCGCGAGATAATGAATGAGCAGGGGCTGTCCGAGGGCGGCCTGCGCGTCGGCGTTAAAGGCGGCGGCTGCTCGGGCCTCGGCTACACCCTGGCCCTGGACACGGAAGAGCGTCCGGGCGACAAGGTCTTCGAAATGGACGGCGTCAAGGTCTTCGTGGATATGAAGAGCTACCTCTATCTCAACGGCACGACGCTCGATTACAAGATGGAAGGATTGATGCAGAGGGGTTTCACCTTCGTTAATCCGAACTCCGCCGGAGACTGCGGGTGCGGCGAATCGTTCGCCGTCTGACCGTGTCAGTTCCGACCCTTCCCGGGTAAAGGTTAGTCTTGATGGTTGGGTGCCATGTGACTCAACCATCATTTTTTTGACCTCCAGAGGCGGCCACGCGACCCATCTTCGACAGGCGCCCGCCCCTTCGAAGATAGAGAAGACGATGAGCAAAGCTCCGGAAATCGACAGCGCGTCCGCATGCGCCTATTGCGGAATGGAAAGCCCGGGCGAGCACTTCTGCTCCGCGTGCGGGAGGATACAGCCGGTCGCGCCCGGTACCGATTACTTCACTTTTCTCGGGCTGCCGAAAAAGCTGAAGCTCGACGAGCCGGCGCTCGAAAAGACCTTCTATTCCCTGAGCCGCCGGTTCCATCCCGATTACTTCATGAACGAGAGCGAGCGGGAGCGGCGGGCAAGTCAGGAGCGATCCGCCCTGCTCAACGACGCCTATCGCACTCTGCGCGATCCGGTGAGGCGCACCGAGTATCTGCTCTCGCTCGAAGGATACAAAGAAGCCGAGAAGAAAGCGCCGCCCGATCTGCTCGAAGAGGTATTCGAGCTGAACATGCAGATAGAGGAATTGAAGGCGGCCAAAAAGATGGCCGACGAGGACGAGATAGGCGAAGCTCGCAAAGCCCTGGAAGAGGCGCTCGCCGGGCTCAACGAAAAGATGGCGGGGATCGACGCGCGTCTTACCGGGCTGTTCGACGCCTGGGACGGCTTGATCGACGCGCGCGCGGGCGAAGACGAGCGGAAAAAGACGCTCGACCGGATGAGCGAGCTGCTCTCGCACCGGTCCTATGTCCGAGCCCTCGTTCGCGATATAAAAGAGGAGATTTAGTTCATGCCGATCATAGAATTGAGCCTGACCGGTCGCCCGAAATCCGGGCGAGTAGTCGGCATAGACCTTGGCACGACCAACAGCCTCGTCGCCTTCATGGGCGAGCGCGGCCCTGAGGTCATTCGCGACGAGGCGGGCGGCGCGCTCGTGCCGTCAGTCGTCTACTACGACGGCGGGCAGAGGCGTCTGCTCGTCGGCGAGGAGGCGCGCGAGCGGCTCATCACCGAGCCGCGCAAAGCCATCTATTCCGTCAAGCGGTTCATGGGCAAGGGGAGCGCCGACGTTCAGGAAGACCTCGGCCTCGTTCCTTTCAGCATCGCGCCCGGGAGCGAGCAGGTGATCAAGTTTCAGATGGGCGACCGGGTCTTCACTCCGCCCGAGA
>DATLMR010000124.1:0-11608 GCA_035537555.1 Blastocatellia bacterium | reverse complement strand
CAGGGAGCCTTTCCGGCGAGACAAGGATATTGAACGAGGTGCTGAAGTAAGAGACATCCGCCGTGAGCTGGCCTCCGAGCGCCCGAATGTCCGTCACGGCCCGGCTATTCTCTCTGCCCGCGCCGGTGATGATCGCATTCGCGAGCAGGCGGCCGGTCCCGCCCGCCGAAAGCGGTTCGTTCGCGCGGCCTGCCTTGAAACAGGCCACCGCAGCCACTACGGGGGCGGCGTGCTGTTCGCTGATTATGACGGTGATGCCGTTGCGGAGGAGGAACCTCGACGTGTTGCCGGATTGTTCCTGCTTTACTACCGCGCTCGACGCGGGGACCGTTACAGGCGGAGGCGGAGGTCCCGCCGACTCTCTGGTAGGAACGCGCGGCCGCCCGCGCCCGCTCTGCGGCCAGGCCGGCCCGGGCAGGATCGCGAAGATTAAGACTATAAGGACGGCGATAGATGATGCTTTGGATCGTTTCACAGTGTTTGCTCCTTGTAGACGGCTGACAAAAATCATAGAGGTCAGCTCGAACAGGAGTCAACGCTGCGAAGCGCTCGCGATCACCTATAGAGTCTTGCCAAGCGCCTTATAATTCACTTTCCAGACGTAGCTCGTCACGAGCAGGTCTATGGTCCGGCTATAGTTTACCTGTATCTGTACGCCCTTTTCGTGATTCGTCAACTTATCCTGGGAAACGAGACTTATGCTGCCCGCCGGCAGGTCGTTGTCCGATAGAATCCGTTCGATTCTCTTCTGAATGTCATCGATCTTCGACTCCCTGACGGTGGACTTATTCGCGAGTTCATCGACATCGTAATGGACGCGCCGCTCCTCCGTGTAGACGGGGAATACCTTGATCACGGCAAACACGACGGAGGCAACGGCGATCAGGGCGAAAAGGGTGCCGATGCTTATCGCGCCGCGCTCATTCGGGCGCGGGTGTCTGGTGGCCTCATCTCTCATGGCTCTCCTCCACAAATCTATCTAATGGTTTTATAGCTCTTCGAAAATAGCGCACCGAAGAAGAGGGCCGGTTTGATCGAGCTGAAAGGTGCTGCTACGAGAGAGCATCTCTGAGGGCAGAGCTGACTAAGCGAGGGGGCACGTCCGATCTGATCACGACTCGGCCGATCTTGACCGGCAGAACGAAGGCGATGCGGCCGGCCTCGGACTTCTTATCGCGAAACATCGCTGAGATTATACCATCGAGCGCAAGATAATTCGCGCGCGGCAGAGGCCCGAGCCGGATAATGGCCTCATCTATGATTTCGCGCTCGCTCGCGGCCAGCATACCGAGCCGTTCGGCGATGAGCGATGCGGCGCGCATTCCGTGCCCTACGGCCTCCCCATGAAAGAAGCGTCGGTAGCGCGTGACCGCCTCAAGCGCGTGGCCGACCGTATGGCCGAAGTTCAATATCCGGCGGAGGCCGCCTTCGCGCTCGTCGCGCGCGACTACGGAGGCTTTGATCTCGCAAGAGCGGGCTATAAGGTGCGAAAGCTCTCCCTGGTCGCGCTCTCTTATTCGGGCGAGCCCACGATCGATGTCGTTGAACAACCGCCTGTCGCGGATTATCCCATACTTGAGCGCCTCGTAAAGTCCCGCCTGCAATTCGCGCGGAGGGAGCGAATGAAGGGTGGCCGGATCGGTTATGACCAGCGCGGGTTGATGAAAGACCCCGATCAGGTTCTTGCCGAGAGCGTGATTTACGGCCGTCTTGCCTCCGACCGAGCTGTCTATCTGGGCGAGCAGAGTGGTCGGAACCTGGACGAATCGCAGGCCCCGCAAGTAGGTCGCGGCGACGAAGCCCGCCAGGTCGCCCACCACGCCTCCGCCGAGCGCGACTATGAGGTCGTTTCGCTCGACGCGATTTTCTATAAGGAAGGTATAGATCGACTGGGCCGTGCGAAGGCTCTTGTATCGCTCGCCGTCGCCTACGAGTATCTGCCGAACGGCGAACCCCGCGCGCTTCAAAGATCGCGCGAGGCGCGTGCCGTACAGAGCCGAGACCCCGGGGTTGCTGATGACGATAGCCTGGCGTGATTTTTCGCCGGTCGCGGCGCGCGTGAGGTCGCCCGCCTGGTCGAGCAGGCCCGCCCCGACCTTGATATCATAGCCGCGGCTGCCGAGCTTTACGGGTATGGTCTTCATCTCAGCTTCTGATTGAACTCTTCGACGAGAAGGTCCGTGGTGATCGGCCCGAGGCCTATCTGCGCGGCCATCTCCTGCGCGTTGTATCGGTCGCCGGTCTCCCATATCTCTCTCAGGAAATTGCCCGCGCGCTTCGAGTCCCACCAGTGATCTCCGAACCGTATCTTCAAATGCTCGCGCAGGGCGACTTCGAGCGCCCAGGCGCGCAGGTAGTTGGCCGCGTAAAATCCTTCGTCGACGTCGAAGAGGAAATCGGTCTCTTCGGTCCTGAATTTGGTAGCCTCGGTCTGAAGCCGTGAGTAAACGGAGCCCGCGCGCGCCAGGTCCTCGCTCGAATGCAGGTCGTGCTCGTATACGACCTTGGCCGCATACCTGCGAATCGTCACCAGCCTCGTGAGAATTGCCGACCGGATGAAGTCGCGGTTATCGCGGAACTTCAGCATCCCCACGAGCCAGCCGGGCTCCGCCAGCAGATGATCGAACAAGAATGCGTAGGTCTCCGTGAGCGCGTAGTCCCCGCTGTACCTGAACTCCGGGCGAAGAGACGGAGAGACCCCCGCGTAATGCTGCGCGTGGCCCGCTTCATGAAACAGAGCGCCGTAATCGGAGTGGCCTCCGGACAGCCGGATCACCAGGCGAATATCGTCGGGCACGGATATCAGGGTGCAGAAGGCCCTCGCGCTCTTGCGCGGGCGAGGCTCGCTGTCGATGAAGATGTTTTTCTGCGACTCCACGCGTATGCCGAGGCCCGCCATCGTCTCCGCGTAGACCTTGAGCAGGCGCTCGGCCGGGAACCGGTCGTCGTAAGCCGAAAGGTGCAGGAAGTGATGGGCGTCGGCGCGCTCCGCCTCGTCGATTCTCAGGCCCATCTCCCGCTTGAGCGCCTCGTCGAGGGCGGCAATGTAAGTCGCTTCGGTACGGGCAAGGAATGTTTCCGACTCGCGCGCGATCTCGGAGAAGTCCAGTTGCCGCATATCTTCATAGAGCGAAGTGTAACTGGAGAACCCCAGGGAGCGGGCTGCCTCATAAAGCTTGGAGAATCGCTCGGCCCGCAAAACGTTCGACGCGTCGATAATCCCCGCCCGCCTTTTAAATAGGTCGCGCCGCAGGTCGCGGTCCGCCTCTGTCCTGAGGGCGACGGCCGAATCCTGAAAAGTCAGCCGCTCGCCCTTCCAGTCTATCGTCGCCGCTGCTTCGTACTGGCTGATGCTCTCCGTCAATTCTTTGACGGAGTTTTCCAGAAAATGGTCTATGGCGAAGCTCAAGAGGTGCTTCAGGGCCGCGCGCTCGGTCCCGAAATGCTCGGGGCACTCGCTCAGCTTCTGCTTGAGCTGGGCGATCGCATCGCGGCTGAAGAGGTCGCCGTAGCGATCGTAGATAGGCGCGAGCTCCAGGTCGGCCTTCTGCCCGGAGAGGTATAGGTAATACTCGCTCATCTGCCCGGTATTGAATTCGATGTAGTCGCTCGTGTATTCGTCAAGCATTGAAACCTCTGAATATCGGAAAGTTGAAAATATCGACGCGAGGGGGAGGTGTCAAGCCGACCGCACCCGCCAGGCGATAAAAGTTATAGCGCATGGCGGAGATCCGGAAAGCAGTCGAACGGGAACTCTGAGATGGAGGACATCCAGAGCAGGTCGTCAGGAGCAAAAAAAATAGGCGACGCAGCGTGGGATGACTGCGTCGCCTTGTTTCCGGTCACTGTCCTCACCACAGTAACCGAGAATTGAGAACAGGAAGTGATGTAAACATCACCCGTATCTCTTGCCCCACTATCCCTGGAGCAACCGGAGTGCCATACAGGGTGTGCTCCTCGTTACGGTGATAATGTCCAGCAATTTGGCCAACTTAATTCAATTCCGGCCGGATAGAGCCGGGCTGCATGAGGCCCGGCTCGTGTAAAAAATACATATTTTGGTGGAAATATTTACCTTTAAATATTAACCGACCGCGTCCGACGGGGTATAGAGCTATGCTCCTTCTTGAAGCAGGACGGAGCGGTCCGGGCGACTGCCCGTTTAGAATGCGGCTTGATCGCTCATTCATCTCTCTCGTTTCCTGTCTCCGGCTGTCCGGCTCTTGCTACCGGCCGATACAGTCTGGCTAACCACCGCAGAGGGCGGACGGAAGGCCGGCTGAAGACCGGTTGCAAAACAGGCTAAGGCCGAATTTAGAGCGCAAGTTAAGGTCGATTTCATGTTCTCTTGTCGAGCGGGTCTTGCCTTCAACCACATGGTATACTGGGTTCGTGCAAATCCTGCTGGCTACGACGAATAAAGGCAAGATCGAGGAGCTCCGGCTGATACTGGGTGAGCACGGGCTTGAGGTTTCAGGATTGACGGGCGCGATGTCTACGGAAGAGATCGAAACCGGATCGACATTTGAAGAGAACGCATTATTGAAGGCTCGCCATTATCATTCGCTTACGGGATGCCCCGTTATCGCCGACGACTCCGGGCTCGAAGTGGACGCTCTCGGAGGCGCGCCCGGCCTCTACTCGGCGCGTTACGCCGGGCCGGGGGCGACCGATTCGGATCGAATAATAAAGCTACTCGATGAGATGAAGAACGTAACCGCGGAACGTCGAACCGCGCGCTTCGTCTGCGCGGCCGCCCTCGTCTGGGCTGAAGGAGAGCGCGTTTTCGTGGCGGAGGCTCGCGGCCTTATAACAGAAGCTCCTCGCGGGCAGGGAGGCTTCGGCTACGACCCGGTCTTCTATTACCCGCCTCTCGGGCATACTTTCGCCGAGCTTTCGAGCGAAGAGAAGTCGGCGACGAGCCACCGGGGCCTGGCTTTTCACCGGTTGGCCGGCTGGCTGAAGCGGAGCGGCTTGCTTGACACGACCGGCTTGAGTGGTAAAATTAACAATCCCACTTCCGGGACCTCTGCTTCCTCATAACTTGAGGTGACCTATGAGACATACTTTTAGACTATTAGCGCTGATCGCGGTTGGAGCCATCGCCTGCACGTTGGTGCCTGAAGGTCAGGCGGCGTCGGCACGAGGCTCTATTCGCGGCGTCGTTAAAGATGGGCTTGGTAATCCGCTCATAGGCGCGGCCGTGGTCGTGCTGACCGAGACCGAAGAGGCGAAACCCGACAAGGTCATCAAGCGGGCAGCCACCGACGGCGACGGGAAGTTCACGGCGGCAGGGATCTTCCCGGGCCGGTACAAAATAAAAGCTGAGGCCGAGGGGTTCAAGCCTGTCGAGTTCGCAGCCGACGTGAAGCCTAATAAAGTTACCATATTCGATTCCATACTATTGCGCCGGGCCGGCACCCTCGCCGACGAGGTTAACCTCAACGGCAATTCGAAGTACGCGGCCCGCAAGGCTCGCGGGTCGATCTTTCACCTGGAAGAGAACAAGAAGGATCCGGTTTCAGGCGAAGAAGAAGATAAGAGCATCGCTTTGACCGGTCGCGCGTCCGAGCTGCACGGGTATCTGAGCGCTTTCAGCGAATCTACCCCCGGCAAGACCGAAGGCGGCAGCTCGTATGTCGGATCGAGCTTCGCCGTTTCACAGCAGCTTGGAGATGACGCCAATCTGGTTATCAGCGGGCAGGCAGGTTACGGAGAAGGCGCGCCGCAGAGGCTTCAGGCTCTTACGACGGCCCACGCGAATGACCGGCATAAGCTGGCGGTCGCGCTCGGCTATGGGCGATTCACATTCTCGCGCCGTAACGGTATTCCGCAGCTAGGACAGTTCTCTATTTCGGCGACCGACACGTGGCAGGTCTCCGGGCCGGTTATGGTTGTTTACGGAGTCGAGTTCGCCACCTACACTGAAGGCGCGTCCGGCTCAAGCGTCTTACCGCGGCTGGGCCTGGCCGTGGACGCCACCCCGCGCACCCGTCTTTTCGCAGCCCTTGCGCCCGGCTCCTCGGTCGATGAACAGTCGAGAGTGAATCTCGAATCGGGCGAGATAATCTTCTCCGAGCCGAAGCCCGCCGCGCGGACCGTCGATGACGAACCGATAATGGATCGCAGCTACCGCCTGCAATTCGGAGCCGAGCACGTTCTATCCGACAAGTCATCCGTGGAGCTGATGGCTTTCTTCGACACCGTTTCCGGGCACGGCATGGGGCTGCTGGCCATCCCCGTGGCAAATGCTCAGTCCGAGCCGATCCTGCGAAATGAAGAGTTGAGCGGAAGGACGCGCGGCCTCCGCCTGGTCTACCACCGCCGCGTCAACAGCATGATCGAAGGCTCGGTCGGCTACGCATTCGGAGAGGGGCAGCGCCTCGACTCGCGCGGGTTGACGGACCCGGCGGACCTCTTCACCGACGGCATGTTCCATGTCTTTTCGGCGAAGATCGACGCCAACTTTCTCAGCACGGGCACGAAAGTCTCTACCGTATTGAGGTTTGCTCCCGGCCAGGCCGTATTTGCCATAGACCCTTTCCAGGGACAGCTCACGACTTTCGATCCGAACGTCAGCGTTTCGTTCACTCAGGAATTGCCTTCGCCTGAGTTTCTCCCCGGCCAATGGCAGGCTCTCGTGGACCTTCGAAACCTGCTGGATCAACAGGCTTCCGTGGGCGATGAGCGACAGGAGCTTGCGGCCAGCCGCTTCCACCGCCTGGTCCGTGTCGGGGTGTCGCTTCGATTCTAAGAAATTAAATTACGAGCCCGGGGTCACACTGCTCCCGAATTCATTTTTGCTTGTAGACCGCCCGCGTCCTGTGAGCTCGCGGGCAGGCTGTGTCTCTTCCTTAAATTTTGAATGCTAAAGCGATCGATCAAGGAAGAGGTGCGCCCGTCCTGGACAAATAGATGTTGCCTGCGGCGAGCTATTTAGGCGCGAGCATTGGGCTTTCAAATTCCAAAAAATTGGAGGCTTTCCGAAAATATGGAAAGCGCCGCCGCCGCAGATTCTATAAAAGCTACAAAATACAGAGCTTTCAGGCATTCGGCGGGTATCCATTTATCGGAATAGGAGTTGCACCGGATCGCGTGATGTAACGGCGCCTCCCCTAGACGAGCGTGTAAGAGGTCAAACCAATGAGACAGATGGCGAGCAAGACAAAGCTTATCGCGGTGCTGGCGATAACCTCTGTCCTTGTCGTCGTCGGCATTCTCAACCTGCGCGACCGTCTAAGCGCCCGACCGGTTCCCGACGATGGAGTCGAATGGGTCGATACCGGCAACGGAGTGCAGGCCAAATCGGTCAGATCCAATTCCCCGCTCGCCTTCAAAGTGGAGCCGGGAGATTACGTTCGCGCCTTCTTCTACAAGGGCAAATATGAAAAGGTCGAGCGGACGGAGACTCTCGCCCTCTATCTCGACAGGCAGGGCGTCGGCAATGAAGCCAGGTACGTGATCGAGCATCCGAATCCTGTGCTTCAGAGTATCTACGGCATAGATGAGCCGATCTACGATATAGATTTCAAGGTGACCGCCCAGCCGCAGAATCCGAGGCGCGAGTTTTACCTCGCCTTCATCGGGCTCGTCTACCTGGCCATCGGGCTGTTCGTACTCTTCAAGCAGAGCCGGGCCGCTCTGACGTACCATTTTTACGCCTGGTCCCTGGTCTCGTTCCTGGTCTACTTCTACCATTCGACGCGCGAGTTCACGCAGCTCGACAAGGCAGTGTTCTTCCTCGATGGCGCGGCCCTGGCGTTGCTCGCTCCACTGTTTTTGCACTTCTGCGCCAACTTCCCCACGGGCAACGGTCTCTCTCTGCGCTCGCGCCCGTGGTTCACGATTGCGCTCTACCTGCCCGCCGTTGCGCTCGTGACCCTCGACGCATTATGGACATACAGGCCGGACGTGTTCCTCGCCGGAAGTCTGGTGCGGGTTCGCAACGGGATCGATCTGGCCGAACTGCTCCATTACGCGGTCTTCTTTGTGATCGGAAGCGCGCTGCTCGTGCGAACCTTCGCGCACGCGGAACGGCCTCTGCTCAGGCAGCAACTGCGCTGGATCATCTGGAGCCTGGCGCTGTCGGTGCCTTTCATCGCCGCCTACCTGATTTCGTATGTCTTTCGCATCGAAGCTCCGATCGCGATGGAGGTGCTGGCCTACGGCCCTTTGATGCTGATCCCGGTTTCGTTCGGCTACTCGATAGTCCGCTACAGGCTGATGGACGTGGACGTGATAATGCGGCGCAGCTTCGTTCACGTTATGGCGACCGCGGCGGTCGGCGCGATCTACATGGCCGTGTTGCTGGGCGTGACCGACCTGGTTAAGTTCATCTGGGCCGACGCCGACCTGAATTCCGGGACGACTCGCGTGGTGATCGTCGCCGGCATGCTCGTCGTGGCGATGCTTTTTGCGCCGATCAAGAACAGGCTTCAGGTATGGGCGGACCGGTGGTTTTACGGCGAGCGATACACTTTAAGAACGGGGCTTCAGGATTTCGGGAAGACCCTGGCGCAGACGACCGCTCTGCCGCAGTTGCTCGATTCGCTCGTGCGGCGGTTGTCCGACATGCTGTCGGTTCGCAAGGTCGCCATCTTTATCGAGGACTCGAAGTGTAGCTCCGGCTTCCGGCTCGCCCATGCTATGGGCGTAGACTCCGAGATCGGCCTTCCTGAAGATGTGAAGAACATAATCCGCGTCCGTTCGATCGGGCGCGGATTCATTCTTTCTGATGATCTTTACAAGGACGAGCCCTCGCCGTCGGGCGACAGGGCCGTGTCTAAGCCCGTCGAGGCAGCCGACTCCTCGGCCCAGGAAGAGCTTTATTACTACGTGCCCTGCGTCGTGCGCGACCGCATGGTCGGGATCATTGGAGTGGGACGAACCAGCGCGGGCGCGATGCTCACCAGCGAGGATACGGATCTGCTCAGAGCCCTTTCGGGCTACGTCGCCGTCGCGATCGACAACAGCCTGCTCTACAGGTCGGAGATGGAGAAGGCTGAAGAGCTGGCGCGGCTCAAAGAGTTCTCCGAAAACATAATCGAGAGCGTGAACGTGGGTATCCTGGTCGTCGATTTCGACGGGCGAATTACGACCTGGAACAGCGCCCTCGAAGAGATTTTCGGCATCGCCCGCGAGCGCGCCCTTCGCCGGAGCATCCGGGAAATTTTCGACCAGGACCTGATAGGAACCATGCAGAACGTGATCGGCCAGGACGCATGGGCCCTTCGCGACGCGCGCCACATCTACAAGTACAACGCCGCGGCCGAAGACGGCCGCCCGCTGACGCTCAACATTTCCCTCGCGCCCTTCGAGGCCGCGCGCGGAGTCGTGACGGGCACGCTCGTCGTTGTCGAGAACGTGACCGAGCGGGCGCAGCTCGAGCAACAGCTGCTGCAGCGTGAAAAGCTCTCCTCCATAGGTCTTCTCGCCGCGGGGGTCGCGCATGAAGTGAATACGCCCCTTGCGGGAATCTCCTCTTACGCGCAGATGCTGCTCCAACAGATACCGGATGCCGATCCCAAGCACAAGCTGCTCGAAAAGATCCACGTGCAGACCCTTCGCGCTTCGGGAATCGTCAACAATCTCTTGAATTTCTCGCGGACGGGCGATTCTCAATTCAGGGAGTTCGAGCTCAATCGCGTCCTCGAAGATACGCTCCAGTTACTCGAGCCGCAACTGCGGAACACCGAGATCGAGATAGTAAAGAATTTCACGGAAGAACTGCCCGCGGCATACGGCAGCGCGTCGAAGTTGCAGCAGGTCTTCATGAATCTGATTCTCAACGCCCGCGACGCCATGTCGGGCGGCGGCAGGCTCACGCTTCAAACGCGGCTCGTAGAGACATCCCTCGTCGTAGATTTCAGAGATACGGGTCAGGGCATCGAGCCCGAAAACATCGCCCGCATCTACGACCCCTTCTTTACCACCAAGGAAGTGGGGCAGGGGACCGGACTCGGCCTCGCCCTCTCTTACGGGATAATACAGGAGCACGGCGGACGCATATTCGTCGAGAGTCGGCCCGGCGAGGGCGCGCATTTCACAATCAAGCTGCCCACGGCCTTCTCCCGCCACATGCAGGCGGCCAGCGATTAGGTAATACCCTCTCCTCACTCATCTAAAGTCTCAGAGCCGCCTTCTTCGGGCCGCGAATGCTTATCCGGCTGGCAGACATCGCGTGAAAGCTGGTAGCATTTTTTCTTATGGCAAAGAAGGGCAGTATACTCGTCGTGGATGACGAGGAAGTGATGCGGGACGTGCTCGAGAGCTTGCTCACGAGCGAAGGCTATCAGGTCGATGTTGCAAAGACCGGTGAAGAGGGGCTCGACAAGTTCCAGCAGAGGCCGTTCGATCTCGTCCTCCTCGACGTGTCGATGCCCGGAATGGGCGGCCTGCGCTCACTCGAAGAGATATTAAAGACCGATGCGGAAGCCGTGGTGATAATGATCACGGCCTACGCCACCTTCGATACCGCTGTCTCCGCCTGGCAGCGCGGCGCTTTCAATTGCATCAAGAAGCCTTTCGACAATAAAGAGATAATCAAGCTCATAGCCGCAGGTATCCGGCGCAAGCGCAAGGACGAAGAGCGGCGCGTGCTCCGCCAGACGCTCAAACGCAGCACCGAAAGCAGAGAGATAGTTGCCCGCAGCGACAAGATGCTTGAAATACTCGCCTTCGTCGAGCGGGTGGCTCCCGCGCGAACGACCGTGCTTATCACGGGCGAGAGCGGCACCGGAAAAGAGCTGATAGCGCGAGCGATTCATAATCATAGCGACCGCTCCGACAAGCCCTTCGTCACCGTCAACTCCGCCAACCTCCCTTCGGAATTGCTCGAGTCGGAGCTGTTCGGCTACCTCCGAGGCGCGTTCACCGGGGCCGTCGCGGCCAAGAAAGGGTACTTCGAAGTCGCAGACGGAGGCTCGATATTCCTGGACGAGATCGGGACCATCTCCGTCGAGACTCAATCCAAGCTGCTGCGCGTGATACAGGAGCGCGATTTCACTCCGCTGGGAGATACGACTCGGCGCCAGGTCGACGTGCGCATTGTCGCCGCCACGAACGTCGATCTCAGGCAGGCCGTAGACGAAGGCTCTTTCCGCGAAGACCTTTACTACAGGCTGAACGTGATCCAGATAAGCCTGCCGCCTCTTCGCGAGCGCCGGGAGGACATATTGCCTCTCACACAGCACTTCATAAGAAAGTATTCGGAGGAGAATAACAGGCAGATTTCCGATCAGCTAAGCCCGGAAGTGCTGTCGCAACTCGAAGCCTATAGCTGGCCCGGAAACGTTCGCGAGCTGGAGAATGTCATCGAGCGCGCGGTCATCATCGCTCGCGGCCACACGATCGAGCGGAGCGACCTGCGCGAAGAGGTGATCAACCCCCTGCGCGCCTCCGGTCCGGCCGGCGGGCAGCGCCTCGCGACGCAGATAGACCTGTCTCGCGGAATATCTTTCTACGATGAGGTGAATCGCTTTCAGATCGAGCTGATAAAGAGGGCCCTTGAGATTACCGGCGGCCACCAGTCTCGCGCCGCAAAGCTGCTCGGGATGAATACAACCACGCTCAACAGCAAGATCCGGTACTACAACATAAGGCCGTAATC
>DATLMR010000123.1:0-8337 GCA_035537555.1 Blastocatellia bacterium | reverse complement strand
GTCGTCGCCACCGAGGGCGAGGTCGGCATCCAGGCCGACGTGCTCAAGTCCGGCCTCCACTTCGTCAAGTGGCCCTTCGAGGCCGTCGTCCGCAAGGTGCCGCTCATCGAGATCGGCGCGGACGAACTCGGCGTCGTCGAGGCGATTGACGGCGCGCCGATGCCAGCCGGTCGCATCTTCGCGCCCGACCGCGCGCAGAATGCGCACAACAACTTTCAGGACCCGATCGCCTTCATCAAGCAGGGCGGCGTTAAAGGCATCCAACTGCGCACACTCCCGCCCGGCCTGTGGCCGATTCACCCGTACCTGTTCCGCGTCTCAATCGCGAAGGTGACGGTGATTCCTCCGGGCAAGGTCGGCGTCGTGACGGCCGCCGACGGCGACCCGCTCGACGCCGGACGCCTCCACGGCAAGGCCATCGAAGGCCACCGCAGTTATCAGGACGCCGAGCAGTACATCGCCAACGGCGGCCAGAAAGGGCCGCAGGTCGAGATTCTGACGCCGGGAACCTACCGCATCCTGACGCAATCCGTCCCGCTCGCCGGCGGCAACGAGATCAAGCCCGGCCTCTTCACCGTCCGCCTCTACGACGCGACGGTGATTGACGAAAACCGGATCGGCCTCGTCGAGGCGCTGGACGGCGCGCCGCTCGACCCGCGCGATTACGTCGCGACCCCGGTCGAGGGGCACGACAACTTTCAGGACTGCAACGAGTTCATCCGCCGCAACGGCCAGCGCGGCCCGCAGAAGGACATCCTTCTGCCCGGCACCTACTACATCAATCCCTTCGTCTTCAAGGTGATCCTCGATACGGCCAAGGAGGTACGGCCCGGCGAAGTGGCGGTAGTCGTCTCCAACGTGGGCAAAGACCCTTCGGAAGAGATTCGACGCCAGATGGCCGCGAAGGTGCGAGAAAGGCTCGAACGAGAAGAGCAGGAGCAGGTGGCCAGCGCCGCCGCTCGCCTCGACCGGATCGACGGAGATGACCGCACCGTGGCTGAGATAGAGGAAGAGTTCAACCTCGGCGATCCAGCCGACGGCAGGCTCGACGAAGGCGCGCACGAAGCTTACGTCGTGCCGAGCGGGTACCGGGGCATCCAGGAGACGGTCGTCGGGCCGGGCCGCTACTACGTCAACACGCTCGCGGTCAGCCCCATAGTGATCCCGACGACGAACCAGACCGTCGAATGGACCGCGGGCGAGGTCGCCAACACCTTCAACCCGTTTGAAGTAATTTCAAAAGACGGCTTCACGATGCAGCTGGAGGTTCGCGTGGTCTTTCGCGTCAGGCCGGAGGACGCGCCCTTTATGGTCGCGAAGATCGGGTCCATCGACAGGCTGATACAGAACGTGATGCATCCCCTGATAGATTCGATCTTCCGCAACCAGGCTTCCGAATCCTCCGCCATGGCTTACCTCCAGAACCGCCACGAGGAACAGGAGCGGGCAGAAGCGCGAGTGCGCGCGCACCTGCTCAAGTACCACGTCGACGTGGTCAACGTCCTGATCTGCCACATTCACCTGCCGGAAGAGCTGATGAAGACGCAGACGGAAAAGATACTGGCGGAGCAGCGGCAGAATATGTTCAACGCTCAGCGCGAGGCGGAAGATAGACGCATCCAGCTCGAAAAGACGAAGGCGCAGGCCGACAATCAGAGAGATCTGATGGGGGCCACCGTCGGAGTCGAGATCGCCGGTAAACGGGCCGAGCAGCGCAAGTCGGAAGGCGAGGGCGAAGCCCACTATATCCTGGCCACCGGCAGGGCCGAAGCCGAAAAGGTGCGCCTGATGGGCGAGGCCCAGGGCGTCGCCTACGCCGAGCAGGTCAACGCCCTCGGCTCGCAGGGAGTCTCCCTGATAGAGACCCTGAAAGTGATCGGAGAAAACGGCGTGCGGATAACGCCCGACGTACTTGCCTCCGGCAACTCGTCGGACGGCACGGGCGGAATCGGCACGCTGCTGCTGATGAACCTTTTCAAAGAGAGATTGGGTGGGAGTCTACCTTCAGAAAACGGATCTAAAGCGCCTGTGAAAGCCCTGTAACCCCCCTCTGTCTGGTCCCGCTTGCTCCTCGACTGAAAAGCTGCCCCGGTCATCTGAAGACCGGGGCAGCTTCATTTAACCCGAGACGGGCGCGGGTATGGCCGGAGGCGAAAAGAGCCGTCGTTGACAATACTTTGCCTGAGCTTCATACTGAAAACGTATCTGTTCCGGACGCGTGAGTGTGTATCCTTAGAGCTCAGAATAAATATGGAGGAACACACTGATGGATAATGATAAAGTAACAAGCGTTCTGAACGATCTGATCGAAACCTGCCGGGACGGTCAAAACGGATTCAAGGAAGCGGCCGAAAACATCAAAGACTCAAAGCTAAAAGAGGTCTTCTACGAAGTGAGCCAGGAGCGCGCCCGTTTCGTCGGAGAGCTTCAGCAGCTGGTGCGCGACCTCGGCGGAGACCCTGAAAATACAGGCTCGACGGCCGCGGCTCTCCATCGCGCCTGGATTGACATCAAAGGCAAGCTTACCGGCATGGATGATCAAGCGATCCTCAACGAATGCGAGAGAGGCGAGGACTCAGCCGTCAGTGCTTATAGAGACTCCCTTAAAGAGGACCTCCCGGCTAATGTCCGGTCAGTGATAGAGCGCCAGCACCAGAGCGTGCACCAGGTACATGACCGCGTCAAGGCCCTGCGCGACTCAAGAGCGGCAATTACCGGAAAGAGCTAATAAGCCCAATCGACCGTAGCGGCAGGGTTCGAGCCCTGCCGCTACAGGCAAGCCCCGATTAAATGATCAAAGAAGAGATGGAAGCCAAACTTCAAGAACTGGACCAGGAAGAGGGGCGTCTCCGGCGAGCGCTCGAAGAGCTTGAAGACGTGGTCCAGAAGGCCCCGGGATCGCACCGCTCCGGCGTTCCCTCACGGGAGATAGTAAGCGCCGAGCGCGATATTCAGAAGATCGTGCTCCGCCTTTCCGAGCTCGACCGGACGCGCCAGGAAGTCACGGTATCGATGACTCTCAAAAGATAGCCGCGCCGGCTCATCCTTCCCGAATCATTCGCATAACGGCGCGGGCGGCTCGCTCCGGGCCGCGCCCTTCCCCATTCCTCAGGCGCTCTCTAACCTCTGCCAGATCCTCGCGCATGCGCGACAGGCGGGCCGCGTCTGAGAGAATCGCTTTCACCTCCGAGGCGATTCTTTCTCCCGTAACGTCCCCCTGCATCAACTCGGGGACGATCCTCCGGCCCGCGATCAGGTTCGTCATTCCAAACGTGTCCAGGTGAATAAGAGGGCGAATCAATCGCCAGTTGATCTCCGAGCCTTTATAAATTATCACCATCGGAGTCCCGACGAGAGCGGCCTCTACGGTTGCGGTCCCGCTTGCCACGACGGCGATCTCCGCGTGGCCTAGCGCGTTATAGACATCTCGTTCCACGAAAGCCACGTCGAGCGGCCCGTCCCCGGAAGCTCGCGCCCGGCGCAGTATGCATTCGACCTGCTCACGATCGACCGTTGAGGCCAGAGGCACCACGAATTGCGGGGCGCGAGATAGGGAAGCCGCGCCCGTGAAATCCGGTGCACTCGCGGCGGCCCCGGAGCTCGGGACGCGCGCGTCCGCCCTCGACTTGATCTCGACCCGGCCCAGGCGTTTCGCGGCGTCGAGCAACTCGGGAAGGTGATAATGAATCTCCTTGCGGCGGCTGCCGGGCAGAAGCGCGATGATCGGGCGCGAGATGTCGAGCCCGTGCCGGCGCGCGAAATCCTCGCGACTCGAGCTTACGCGCACGGCTTCGGCGAGAGGGTGGCCCACATACTCTACCTCCACGCCCTCTCTTTTATAGAAGTCCTCTTCAAAGGGGAGGATCACGAGCATGCGGTCCACGTCGCGGCGAATCGCCCGCACCCGGTATCGCCTCCACGCCCATATCTGCGGGCTGATGTAGTAGACGATTTTGAATCCGTCCTTCCTGAGCCTGCGGGCGACGCGCATATTAAAATCCGGCCAATCGATGAGGACCACCACGTCGGGCCTCTTTTCGCGCGCGGCGAGAATCAGCCTCCGATAAGCCCCGTAGAGCCGCCCTAAAGCGCGAATTATTTCGGGGATTCCCATGATGGCGACGTCGCGCGCGTCGACGAGGGTCTCAACTCCGGCGTCGCGCATCTCTTCGCCGCCCGATCCGAAGAACTCGAACCGGGTGCCGGGGGAGAGGCCCTTGAGCGCCCTCGCCAGAGATGCTCCATGCTTGTCCCCGGATGCTTCTCCGGCAACCAGCATGATTTTAAGCGCTGGGCTCGACACTTACTTATATCTCCGGCATCGCTTCGGTGAGCCACTGGTCGGTGAGGCCGTCTTCCAGGTCGCTGATGGCCGAGCGGTATCTTTCTACGAGATTGCGCTCGCGAGATCTCGGCATTATGGGAGGGAAGCGGTCTTCGATTGAGAGGTGGTCCTCGGGGCCGGATTCGAGGAAGTAGTCTATCGTCTCGCGAAGCGCGCGCGCGTATGGCGTGGGCGCGAACCCGAGGCCGCGCCGCGCCGCCCGCAGGTTGCAGGCTATGAGCTTGCCGCCCGAATAATAAGGGAACTGCGAAAGATTGAAACCGAGTCTTTCGAGCAGCCGCGCCGGGATGTGCGTGACGCCGGCCTGCGCGCCCACGAGCCGCGCGATGTTCGAGATGTGATCGTCCACGGTCACGAGCTCCGACTGCACGACGTGGTACGCGCTTCCCGCGATACCTTCCGCCGCCAGCGCATCGGCCATGACGGAAGCCAGGTCTTTCACGTAAACGGACGGTATGGGCAAGGCCCCGGTATCCGGCACGATGATGGGGTCGTTTGCGATCAGTCTCTTGAGATAGTAGTTCTCCCGCGACTTGTCGTCGCGAGGCCCGAAAACCACGCCCGGCCTTATGCTCACGAAAGGAAACTCGCTCTTCGTATGGGCCCATCGCAAGGCGCGCTCGCACTCGGCCTTGTTGTAAGCGTAGCTGGCGTTCGGATCGGTTACTATGGGATCGCTTTCGACGAGGGGCATCTCCGAAGCGAATTGGTAGACGGACAGGGTGCTCAGGTGGACGAAGCGGGAGATCAGCCCGTCGAAGGCCTTGATTACGGCCTGCGTCTCTTCTCTCGTATAAGCGTTGATGTCGATTACGGCTTCGAAGCCGTGCGAGCGCAGCCGTTCGAGGTCCGCGGGATTATGCCTGTCTCCCTTAATCAGCTCTGCGTGTTCGGTCGACTGTGAGCGGGTGTGGCCTCTGGCGAAGACCGCAACGTAATGGCCTCGCCGCCTCAGCTCTTCGACTGTGTGGCTGCCGATGTAGCCGGTCCCGCCGATGACGAGAACTTTCATATGGGGTCAGGATCGAAAGGCCCGGGCCTATCAACGCCTGGACCGGCATTGATAAGCCCGGGCGTTAGAGCTAAGGATTACGCAACAGCTTTGAGCCGCCGTCGTTCTTTTTATCCTTGTCCTTATCCTTCTTCTTGTCGTTGCTCTTCTTGCTCGACGACTCCTTCGGAGCGGAAGCGGAGCCGGACCGGACCTCGACGTCCTGGCCCGCCTGCGTTGCGCGTCGCGGTCGCGCGTCGGGCGAGTTGGTCGTAGTCCCCGCGCCCGGAGTCACGGCCCCCCCGGTTGTGGGCGCGCCGCTCAGCTCCTGCGCGCGGGCGACTATCTCATCCGTGTTGAGGTCCCGGTCTATGATCACTCCCTTGTTCGAAGTGTTTATCTTCGGCCCGAAGACTATGCCTGCCAGCTTCGAGGCGAGCCCCTTTCCTTCGGGCGGCCCTTCCGATACCTTCGCGGGATCGGGCTCGGGCACAGGCTTGCCCCATTTCTTCAACATCTCTTCGGCTTTCGGCCGATACTCCGAGAACGGATAGCCGGCGATCAATCGCGTGAGGTCCTGGCTGGCCGTCTCCGTGTCTTCCTGGTCCGCCATCGCCCTGGCGTGCAGGAAGAGCGCTTCATCGAATCGGGAAAAGTTCGGATACTTGTTCAAAATCTCTTCGGTGCGCCCCTGCGCGGCCTGCGCCGATTCGCGCCTGACGTAATAGAACTTCGCGACTATGAGCTCGTGCATGGCGAGGTTTTCCTGTACCTGTTCCATGAGCACGGAGGCTTCGTCCTTCTTGTCTGTACTCGGATAGCGGCGCATCATCTCTTTGAGCTGGCGGTCGGCCAGCTTCGAGTGGGTCGTATCGCGGTCGGGAGCCATTACCTGCTTCAGATGTATCTCCGCCATCTTCAGCATCGTATCGTCGGCCAGCGCATCGTCCGGGAAAAACTGTATCCAGTCACGATATTCGACCTCGGCCTGCGCGAGGTTCTTCGAGCCGCCTTCGAGGTAGTAGGAATCGGCTATGGCGAGCTTGGCGACTCTGAGCATGGGGCTGTCGGAGTAGGTGTTGATCATCGTGTTCAACAAGATCCTGCCCTCGTCAAAGCGCCCCTTGTGCACGGCATTGATCCCTTCGCGGAAGAGCTCCTGGTCGCGCCCGGCCTTGGCCTCTTCGAGCGTAACCTTGGTCTTGGCCTTGCCTCCGCAGGCGTGAAAGGCCATCGAAAGGGCCAGGGCCAGAAATAGAAACTTAACTGCTTTCATAATGCCACCTTTAATAGCCGCCGCTATGGCCACCCATATACGCCGGCGGGCCGACTCCTGGGATTTCACCTTTTTACCGGCTGTGTTGATTTCAAGTAGTAAGCACGGGCTAAACTGTGAGCGGCTCTAACGCTTTCTCGCGGAGGGCGCGAATCGCTTCTTCAGGATCGCCTTTGCCGTAGACTGCCGTTCCGGCTACGATCCATTCAGCGCCGCGGCGGACCGCCTCTGCTATGTTGGCGAGATCGATCCCTCCATCTATCTCAATGTGAACGTCGAGGCCGCGACTATCAATCATACCCCGCAGCCGACTTATCTTGTCAAGCGCGGTGCCGATGAACGATTGGCCGCCGAAGCCGGGGTTGACCGACATAATGAGCACGTAATCGACGAAGGGAAGGGCCTCCTCTATCGCGACGAGAGGCGTGGCCGGATTGAGCACGACGCCGGGCCTGCACCCGAGGCTGCGAATGGCCGCGAGCGTTCGATGGAGGTGTGTGACCGCTTCGACGTGCACGGAGATCAGATTGGCTCCCGCGCGCGCGAACTCTTCGATGTAGCGATCGGGGTCGGAAATCATCAGGTGGCAATCGAGGGGAAGGGATGTCGAGCGCCGCGCGGCCTTCACCACGAGCGGGCCGATCGTGATGTTCGGCACGAAGTGGCCGTCCATCACGTCTACGTGGATGAGCCCCGCTCCCCCTCGCTCGGCCGCCTTTATCTGCTCGCCGAGCCGCGAAAAGTCCGCGGAAAGGATGGAAGGGGCGATCTCTACGGTCTGCTGTCTTCCCATCATAGCTGGTTTAATATCCCGGGCGTCTAGGGAGCCGGTAAGTACATGAGAGGCCGGAACCCGCTTTCACCTGCGGCCGGCTCGAGCCTGCTTCTGGTTTGCGACGGGCCGCTGCTCACGACTATCGTCAGCCCCGAGTCCTTCTTGACGGAGGAGTTCGGGCCCGGGCGCGTCTCGATCACCACGTTTTCCGGTACGGACGCATCGGCCCGCTTCTGGATCTTGACCTTCAGACCGGCCTGCTCCGCCATCTTCTGCGCCTCGGCCTCGCTCTTGCCCACTACATTGGGCACCCGCGTGTCCCCGCTGCGAAATAGAGTGTACATGGTGATGAGCGCGCTCAGGAAAAAGGCCAGCGCGAGCACGACGACCATGCCGAGCCTGCGTGAAATGGTCCACGCAATACTGCCGGCCTCAACCCGGTTTCCGCTTTGTGTGGAAGTCATCACGGGGAGTCTAGCATCGCCCCGCCGTGAGTTTCAACTTCCCCTGAGCAGGCCGATCCCGGCCGCATTCTTCCAGCGCGGAGGTTTGCATAGCAACGAGTTGTTTATCTCGAGAAAGCTTGCCGATCGGGCGTGCGGGCCGGGCGCCCGCGCTCCGGGGGTCGTCAATAAAACATCGCGTAACCGGCGCGCTGGGCCGTCGCGGAGGCGAGCCACAACAGGGTGAACAGCCCGTACAGTCCGATTACGAAGCCCGCGAAAAGTACTCCGCAATAGATTAAGACGGCGGGGCTGAGCAGGCGGTATTCAGAATAGTCTTTCCCCGAATCCTTCATCTTCGATACCTCCGAATTTTCTCTGCTTACATTCGGGTATTACGGCGGGCGTTCAGGGTTTGGATTTGCGGCGTGTCAGGGCGTTGCGCTCGAGCGCCGGGCCTCGGGATTATTCTTTGGATATTCGTTGGGCGGGAGGGAAGGGGCTAAT
>DATLMR010000122.1:0-6485 GCA_035537555.1 Blastocatellia bacterium | reverse complement strand
GGCTGGGCCAGCGCCACTGACCTTGCCTCGGGGCTGGGCAGGACAGAGTAATCGACCGAGGGATTGAGATCGAATGAAGTCGCGAGCCCCGAGGGCATCGTGATTCGCGTGACCCTGTTTTCTACCAGATGCCCGCGCAGGTTCGGCTCGAACTGAACGAGGTTTCTCGCGTCGGTATTTCCCACGTACAGGTCGCCCGTGTTGGGTTGGACCGCGATTCCGAGATTGACCGTCCCTATCCGCGAGAAGTACCTGGTGACGGTCAGGCTCGCCGAGTCTATCTCTACCACGTCGTTATCAGGCATCGTGTATTTGATGACGCCCGGGCTCCAGGCCGGATCGGTCGCATCGACGACCAGGCCCTCCCTCGGCGCGGGCGGCAGGCTCGGGTTCGTCGGGGAAGAAGGGGGAGGCGCGATGCCCGGCGGAATGATGGTCGTCCGGTTGCCGGATAGGGCGAAGGCCGCGTAGACCTTTCGACCGTCGGCGCTGACGGCGAGCGCGCGAGGGTTCTCTCCGAATACGGGAATCGATGCCACCTGCGCGTGGGTCGTCGCGTCGAAGACTCGCACGGCATTACTCCGCGAAACGGTGACGAAGGCCCTGTTGCCTACGAAGACAACGTCGGCCGGCTCATCCTTGACGTAGATGGTGTCGGTGACGATGCCCCGTGAAACGGAGACTATACTTATGCTGTCGGAGACCTGATTGACCACCCACGCCTCGTCGCTTGTGCGAGCGTTCACGGATACGGGCTCAATGCCGACCGGTATCTCGGCGATGAGCGACGGACCCGCCGCCTGCGAGAGATCGAAAACAGACAGCCGGGCATCAGGGGTGTTGACGGCGAACAGACGCGAGCCGTCCTGAGAGAGCCTCACGGGGCTGGTCTGCGACCCTTCGAAGTTGACGTACGACGCGGGAGGCGCGGACGTTTGTGTGCTCGCTGTTTTTGGGAGAAATAACGCGGTGAGAATTAGGACTCCGAGTATCACCTTGATCGTCTTCATTACTATACCCTCTGGCTCGATATTAGAGCGGCTCATATCGCAATCGCTTGCAGGGCCATGCAGGCGAGCTCCACCGCTCAGGGACGAGAAACACTTATACAAATCGTTATTGATTGTGAGGAGAATTAAGAGCCCACATATATTATTACCGGGCCCGGCGATTGTCAATACTGTCTAACTTTTATTACAAAACGCCCGACTTGAGAATCATCGTGCAGCGCAACTTCGTACTTTTTCGGCCGCGACCGCGATGGCCTCATCCAGCTTTTCGATTGCGGGGCCGCCGCCCTGAGCCATGTCGGGCCTTCCGCCGCCCCGGCCCCCGAGCAACCGGCAGGACTCTGAAAGCAGCTCTCCCATATTTTGAGAGAGCATAGCGGACCTCGCGAAGACGAGCCTCGCGGATGCTCCGTCACGCGAGCCGAGCAGCGCGATAGACGGCTCGAGCTGCGTGAGCTTCGCCGCGAGGAGGCGAAGCTCGTCGGCGTCTCTCTCTTCGAAGATTGCCTCGACCACCTTGAAGTCACCCGTCACCGTCGCGGCCGAAAGCATGCTTGCAGCCTCCGGAATTACCGCAAGCTCGGCCAGCCCGCGCAAACGCTTCCTGATCGATTTGTTCTCGTCGAGCGCGCGTTTTACCAGCTCCGGGGTCGCGTCTCTTTCAGTGCTGAACAGTCTGGCGACCGCGAGCGCCGTGTTATTTGCGAGGCGATAATCTTTGAGCGCGCGCGCTCCGCAAACGAACTCGACGCGGGCCATCTTCTTCACGCGCTCGAACGACTTGATGGCGATCAGGCCGATCTGGCCCGTCCTCTTCGCGTGAGTGCCTCCGCAGGGCGACCAGTCGAAGCCCTCCACTTCGATCACGCGGATGGTGCCGCGCACGGCGCTCTCCTTTCTGAGCGGAAGCCGCGACGCCTCTTCTTCGCTCACGAGATGCACTTGCATGGGCCGGTCCTCGAAGATGATCGCGTTCGCCACGTCTTCGGCCGCGCGCATATGCTCGTCGGACGGAGCCTGTAGCTCGATGTCTATCGTGGAGGTCTCGGCCCCGAGATGAAACGAGCGGGTCTCCGCGCCGCACGCCTGCACGAATGCCTGCGAGAGAATGTGTTGCCCGCTGTGCTGTTGCAGGTGATCCAGCCTCCGCCCGTGGTCGAGCGCTCCGCGCACAACGCTGCCGACGTCGATCCCTCCTCCCTCTTTCACGACGTGAATAATGCTCCCGGAATCATCTTCGATCACGTCGATGACTTCGGCGCCGTCGATTCTTCCGGTGTCATGAGGCTGGCCGCCGCCCGTCGGGTAGAAGGCCGTGCGGTCCAGCACCACCCTCGCGCCTTCAGGCCCGCCGGTCACTTCGAGGACCGTCGCCGAAAACTCCAGGAGACCGGAGTCGGTAAAATAGAGCTTCTCTGTCGGCTGCATATGATCTTCCTTTTGCGGCATATCTCAATCGATCAGCGAAGAAGGCGCCCGGTTCGCGCGGTCTCCGGCGCTTCATTCGAGACTCTTTCCATGTCGTCCTCACCCGGCCCCCGGTCGCTGATCCCCGGCTCATGCCCGAGGCGGAGCGGCCTATCGAAAAGCTCCAGCTGTTTCGGTAGCCCGAGAGAGGCGGCGTGATGGAGAGACGGATCGCCCGCTACAATATCCGTAACGAGCCTGGCTGCTTTGAGGGCCGTGTTCCAGGATTCGAAGCCGGTCTCGAACATCTCGACGCTGTATTGCGACAGGCGCTCGACATCGGCCCTGGTCGGCAGGCGTCCGAGATTCAAGGCGAGCTCTTGAAGCTCGATCTGCAAGGCGCGCTTCGACACTCCGCTTCTTCTCGTGGCTCTCCGTGGCACCGGATACGCGCCGCGCCGCCGAATCATCCTGTGCTCGGCATGGCGGTGGTAGCCGTCATCCTGCTCTATTGCGATGAACCGCCGCCCCAGCCTCTTGGAGATGAAGGCTGACGTGCCCGTGCCCGCGAAGGCATCGAGCACGAGATCGCCGGGATTGGTCGCGAGCCTGACTATTCGATCCACCAGCCTCTCCGGCGTCGCGCATGGATGCGCTTTCCGCTCGGGGTTCCTGTCGGCGGGCCGCCTGTCGCGATGAATGTCGTGCCAGATGTCGGTAAGCTCTCCCCTCCAGGTCTCGGTCGAAGCCCGCCTCGCTCTCTGGCACTTTCGCCTGCCGCACACGTCCGCGCGGTCCGGGGGGAAGACGGCTTCGTCGAACGGCTCCCAGCCGTTCTCCATCGAGCAATAATTGAAGCGATTGGCGCGCGGGCCTTTCGTGAGGTACAGGAGCGAATAGTGCGCGGGCATCAATAGACCTTTAGGCTCGGGAAGCGCGTTCCACACGATCCAGTTCCGGAGGTAAAGGCTCCCGGTCCTTGTGAGGAAGTCCGCCAGATGGACCGACCACTTCGGGAGATTGAGGAGGAACAAGGCTCCCCCCGGTTTCAACACTCGCTCGTATTCGACGAGCCATCGCTTGCACCAGCCGATGTAGTCGCTTTCGTCCCTGTCATCTGAATAGCCGCTGTAATTCTTGGTGAGGTTGAAGGGCGGATCGGCGAAAGCGAGATCTACGGTCTCCGACGGGACGGCTCGCAGAATCTCAAGACACGCGCCTTTATGCAGCCTGTCCACGAGCTCATCCGGCACGCGGCGCTCCCGCGGCCGGGAGGGTTTGAGCCAGTCGAGCGGATTGGAGGCCGAAATCTTCGGAGCCTCGGGGAGCGTGAAGCCCCCGGAGGGCCGCTCTCTTTCGGGCGCCAGCAAAAGCATGCTGCCGCGCCTGCCGTCTGAGGCAAGCTCCAGGATGCGCTCGAATATCTCGGGCGGCATGTCGTCCGCCGGGCTTACGACGAGGTC
This sequence comes from Blastocatellia bacterium, assembly GCA_035537555.1. GTDB lineage: Bacteria > Acidobacteriota > Blastocatellia > UBA7656 > UBA7656 > DATLMR01. The sequence goes on along the minus strand of DATLMR010000122.1, from coordinate 2,605 downwards.
CATCCACACGTCGGAGAGCAGGGCTCCACGGGGATGCATGAGATGAGACTTGCCGCCCCAATCTTTAAGGGTCTCTCCGCAACATCGGCACCGGGCGTGAGGGGTTCTTATACGGTTAATGGCGGCGCCGGGCCTTGAAAGGAGCAGGAGGCCGGAGTGTTCGGGCCTGAGCCCGCCCGGCGCGGTCGCGGTCGCGGCGCGCGCGGCGATCCAGTAGCGGAAGGCCAGCTCGCCTGAAAGGGCGGTCGCGTATCTGGGCAGGTGTTGCGGCAGGCCGTAGATGAACATCAGGCCGCCGGGCGAGAGGCGCTCCGAGGCCGCTCGCAGGAGGCGAATGTTCCCCTCGATCGTCGGCGCGGACGGGTCGCTCCGAAAATTGAAGGGGCGGAACCTCGCCTCGTGATCGCCGGAAAGAGCGGCGACGCAGACGGAGAAGCTCTCTTCGCGCCTGCCGGTCAACCTGTTTAGGAAGCTGGACGGGATGGAGCCGGGCGCGGGCGACCTCGAAACGATCACCTCCAGTCCGGCGCGCTCGGCGAGCGCAACCAGTTCTATGGTGTTATGCATAAGTCAGGAAAGATATACCGGCCTCTCGCTCAGTTGACGCTCAGACTTCCTGAAGCTGCTCGTTCGGAGCGAGGAACCTGGGCTTCGGGTCGGCCTGAACGACGCGCGAGCGGGGAGGGACGGATTCGGTCAGCCACACGTTGCCGCCGACGATGCTGCCTTCGCCGATGACGGTATTGCCTCCGAGTATGGTCGCTCCCGCATAGATCACGACATCATCTTCTATCGTGGGGTGGCGCTTCTCTCCGCGGATGAGCCGGCCCTTGTCGTCTTTAGGAAAAGAGAGCGCGCCGAGGGTGACGCCCTGGTAGAGCTTGACGTTATTGCCTATGACGGTCGTCTCTCCGATGACTACCCCGGTGCCGTGATCTATGAAAAAGCTCTCTCCGATCCGCGCGCCGGGGTGGATGTCTATACCCGTGCGCGAGTGAGCAAGCTCTGTGAGCATGCGCGGCAGGAGCGGGACATCGAGCCTGTACAGCTCATGGGCGACTCGATAGGCGGTGACGGCATAGACGGCCGGGTAGCTCAGTATTATTTCATCGATGCAGTGAGCCGCCGGGTCGCCGTCGTAGGCGGCCTGGATATCTTTAGCCAGCATGCGGCGCACGCCCGGAATCGACTCCAGAAACATGACCGTTATCTCTTCGGCATCTATATCGGAGGCCCCAGTAATTTCGCCGTCGAGGTCTTTCATGTGGCGAAGGCCTCTGGAGGTCTGATCGCGCAGATGCTCGAAGAGCCAGCCGACGCGCTCCTGCACGCGATAGATTATGCCCTGGTGCGTTACGCCCCCCGAGCTGTAGTAGCCGGGATAGATCACCTCTTCGATCGCCTTCATTATCGCCGCCGCGTCCTCGCGGGAAGGCAGAGGCATGCGGTCCAGGTGATGAATCTTGGGTGTCGCTTCATCATAGGAAGAGGCGATCCGTTCCATTATTCGCGCGAGAGTGTTCTGCCGCGCCGCGATGGCCATTTTATCCATGACAGCTCAAGCTCCTCGGCTCACACGAGGCCGTAAATTATCGCCTCGTCATCTCGCGAGGCACCCCGTATGTTGATACTAAGAATGCTCAAAGTCAACAGGGGATGTCAACTCGCAAGCGCCCCTGAATACGGTAGACGCTCTTGCGAAAAAGGAGGCCGAAGATTAGCCTTCAATCGATGAGGACACGGTTCACTATCCCTTTAAGGAACGGCTCGACCCTTCTTGCGGGCGAGCGTACCCTGGTAGTCGGAGTCCTGAATGTCACTCCCGATTCATTCTCGGACGGCGGCCGCCATTTCGACACGTCTGAAGCGATCGATCATGCCCTGAAGATGCAGGGCGACGGGGCGGACATAATCGAGATCGGAGGCGAATCGACGCGGCCCGGCGCGAAGGGGCTTTCGGTCGAAGAAGAACTCGCGCGCATACTCCCCGTCCTGACAGGGCTCGGAAAGAGCCTTCAGGTCCCGCTCTCCGTAGACACCTCCAAGAGCGAAGTCGCTCGGGCGGCGCTCGATCTCGGCGTGAGCATCATCAACGACGTCAGCGCCCTGCGCTTCGACCCGAAGATCGCGGATGTAGCCCTCGGCGCGGGAGCCGCCCTGGTCTTTATGCACATGCGAGGGACCCCCGAGATCATGCAGAAGATGGAGCCGAGCCCCGACATCTTCGCGGAGATCGCCGGGGACTTCGAGGCGGCGATAGCCGAGGCCGAAAGCAGGGGAGTGGGCCGCGACCGTATTATTCTTGATCCCGGGATCGGATTCGGTAAGACCCAGGAGCAGAACCTCGATATATTGAACCATCTGGACCGCTTCGACCATTTCAATCTCGCCCTGATGGTCGGGACTTCGCGAAAGAGCTTCATCGGCCGGATCACCGGCAGGGAAGCCGACGAGAGGGCTTTCGGCACCGCCGCCTCGGTCGCCGTATCCATCGCTCGCGGCGCGCATCTGGTGCGGGTCCACGACGTGAAAGAGATGGTAGAAGTCGCGCGGGTCGCCGACGCGATCATAAACACTTGAAGATCATCCGGCCGGAAAGAAAAAA
>DATLMR010000121.1:0-17927 GCA_035537555.1 Blastocatellia bacterium | reverse complement strand
TGGAAGATTGCGATGCCGGCAATGAGCGGCTCGACGCCGATCATCTGGGGAGAGAAGATATTTCTCAGCCTCGCCGACGGCGACGACCTCTACCTCTGGTGCCTCGAGCGCAAGGAGGGGAAGCTGCTGTGGAAAAAGCGGCTCGGCGGCGGGAACGTGAGGATGCGCAAGCAGAACATGTCGTCGCCGTCGCCCGTCACGGACGGCCGGAACGTTTGGGTGATGACCGGCACGGGCGTCTTGAAGGGGTTCGATTTCAACGGCACCGAGCTCTGGGCGCGCGACATTCAGGGAGAGTACGGCCAGTTCGGCTTGAACTGGGGCTACGCGTCCTCGCCCCTTCTTCACGAAGACTCGCTGTACGTGCAGGTCCTCCACGGGTACAAGACCGACGATCCTTCTTACCTCATGCGCGTCGATAAGAAGTCCGGCAAGACGCTCTGGAAGGTCGAGCGGCCCACGGCCGCCATCAAGGAATCGCCCGACTCTTACTCGACGCCCGCCCTGGCGCGACACGGAGGCCGCGTCGAGCTTGTGATCACGGGAGGCGACTGCGTCACGGGTCACGACCTCGCCACCGGAAAAGAGCTGTGGCGGGCGGGCGGTTTGAATCCGGAGAACCATCCTTTTTACAGGATCGTCGCGTCGCCCGTCGTCTCCGGGGAGATAATCTACGCGCCCAGCCGCGTCCGCCCGCTCGTGGCGATTCGCGCGGGCGGAAGAGGAGACATCACGGAGACGCACAGGCTCTGGGCGTTTCAAAACGGCCCTGACGTTCCGTCGCCCGTCTCCGACGGCAAGTATCTCTACATAGTCGATGACAAGGGAATAATGTGGTGCCTCGACGCGAAGACGGGGGAGGTCATCTGGGGCCAGCAGCGAGTGAAGCCCGGGACATACAGCGCGTCTCCCGTCCTTGCCGACGGGAAGATCTATGTAACGAACGAGGATGGCCTGACGACGGTCGTGAAGGCGGGCGCGAAGTTCGAGGTGCTCGCGGAGAATAACCTGGACGATTATTGCCTGAGCTCTCCGGCGATCTCGGACGGCCAGATCTTCATCCGCACGACCAGGCATCTTTACTGCATTGGAAAGCGCAAATGAGCAGGGACCGGGGAGAATAGACTTGCCGCGATAATTCAAGGCGGCCTCGGGAATGGGCTTCGAATGATAAGCATCTGCGCGATGCCCGCGCGGCACGGCGGCATGTGAGATTCTCTATGGAGGGTCCCCCTCCGCCCCGATCCCTGCCGGCAAAATTCACAGGAGAATAGACCATGATATTCAGTTCCGGAAAGAGATTACATATTCGTATTCTGTCTCTGTTCTTGCTCTTGGCGATGGCGGGGGCCGGCGCTCTTTCGTCCAGCGCGCAAATTACGAAGAAGCCGATCACGCACGAGACCATGTGGCTGATGAGGCGCGTCGGCGCGCCCGTGCCCAGCCCCGACGGCAAGTGGGTAGTCTTCTCTCTGACCGAGCCCTCCTACGACGAGAAGGAGCAGTCCTCCGACCTGTGGATCGTGCCTGCCGACGCGAAGAGCAGGCCGCGACGGCTCACGTCTACGAAGGGAGGCGAGAGCGGCGCGGTCTGGAGCCCGGACAGCAAGAGGGTGGCTTTCTCCGCGAAAAGGGAAGGCGACGAGGCGGGCCAGATTTACGTGATCGACGTGGCCGGGGGAGGAGAGGCCGCGCGGGTAACGACGCTCTCGACGGGCGCGCGCGCGCCGGAGTGGAGCCCCGACGGGAAGGCCATTCTATTCACGAGCACGGTCTATCCGGGCGCGGCCGATGACGAGGCGAACAAGAAGATCGCCGCCGAGCGCAAGGGGCAGAAGTACCGGGCGCGCGTCTACGACAGGTTCCCGGTCCGCTACTGGGACAGGTGGCTCGACGACACGCAGGCGCACCTGTTCGTCCAGTCGCTCGATCCGGGCGAGAAAGCCAGGGACCTGCTCGCGGGCACGAAGCTGGCGGGCGAGCGGGGCTTCGCGGGAGTACTCGGGACGGGTGGCGACAACCTGAGCGCGGTCTGGGCTCCGGACGGGCAATCGATACTCTTCGTCGCGACGGTCAACAGGGACGCGGCGGCCTACGCTAACACGTTCTCGCACATCTTCCAGGTGCCGGTCGCGGGCGGCGAGCCGAAACAGCTCACGTCGGGGGAGAATAGCTTCGGCAATCCGGTCTTTTCTCCCGACGGCAAATCACTTTTCTGCACGATCACGGCGGAAAACGACAAGGTCTACAATCTCACGCGGCTCGCAAGCTTCTCCTGGCCGACTCCCGGCCAGCCGACCGTTCTCACCGCCACCTTCGACAGGTCGGTCGGCAGCTTCGCGTTCACTCCGGACAGTAAGACGGTATACCTGCTGGCTGAAGAGGCGGGCAACGAGAAGCTCTACACGGTCCCGGCCTCGGGCGGCCAGGTTCAGCTCGCGATGGACATGACGAGGGGCGTCTATACCAACCTCGCCATCCCAACGGATGCCGATTCGACGATGATCTTCGCGAACTGGGAGAGCGCGATCAACCCGGCGGAGATCGTGAAGATCGACACGGCCGGCAAGACCCACGAGTGGCTGACGGAATTCAACGTCGGGCGAGCCTCACAGATAGACTGGCAGCCGCTTCGGCACTTCTGGTTTACGAGCAAGGCGGGCAAGCGCATTCACAGCATGATCGCCCTGCCTCCCAATTTCGACGAGAACAAGAAGTATCCCCTCTTCGTGCTGATTCACGGCGGGCCGCACGGCATGTGGCGCGACCAGTACTTTCTGCGGTGGAACTATCACCTGATCGCCCAGCCCGGCTACGTGGTGCTGCTCACCGATTTCACGGGCTCGACCGGCTACGGAGAGAAGTTCGCCCGGGACATTCAGGGCGATCCGTTCATCGGCCCGACCGCCGAGATCAACGAGGCAGCCGACGAGGCGATCAAGCAATTCAAGTTCGTCGACGCTTCTCAGCAGGCCGCGGGCGGCGCGAGCTACGGAGGCCACCTCGCCAACTGGCTCCAGGCGACCACTACCCGCTACAAATGTCTCGTGAGCCACGCGGGCCTGATCAACCTCGAATCGCAGTGGGGCACGAGCGACACGATCTTTCACCGCGAGGTCAACAACGGCGGCCCCGTCTGGGAGCAGGGCAAGGTCTGGCGCGAGCAGAACCCCATTCGCTTCGCCAAGAACTTCCGGACCCCGATGCTGCTGACCGTCGGCGAAAACGATTTCCGCGTCCCTCTCAATCAGACCCTGGAGAACTGGAGCGTATTGCAGAGGCTGCGCATCCCGAGCCGCCTGATCGTATTCCCTGAAGAGAACCACTGGATTCAACGAGGCGAAAACAGCCGGTTCTTCTACCAGGAGCTGCACTCGTGGCTGAAGACCTACATCGGCGCTCCGAACGGGTCGGGGGCCGGTTCCCGCTGAAGCGAGGAGATTTATGAAGGCGATAAGAGTTCACGAGTTTGGCGGCCCCGAAGTCTTGAAGCTCGAAGAGGTGGACGACCCTCAACCGGGGCGCGGCCAGGTGGTGGTGCGCGTGCGCGCCGCGGGGGTCAATCCGGTCGATACCTATATCCGCTCCGGAATCTACAGGGTCAAGCCTCAGACTCCTTACACGCCGGGAAGTGACTCCTCAGGCACCGTGGAATCGGTCGGCGAAGGCGTGACGGGCATCGCGCCCGGCGACCGCGTCTACACCGCCGGAACCCTGAGCGGGGCGTACGCGGAGCTGGCGCTTTGCGACCAGGGCCAGGTGCACCCCCTGCCGGAGCGCGTCTCTTTCTCTCAGGGGGCCGGGGTCTACGTCCCGTACGCCACGGCTTATCGCGCCCTCTTTCAACTTGCCCGCGCGATGCCGGGCGAAGCGGTCCTGGTCCACGGGGCGAGCGGAGGCGTCGGCATAGCCTCGGTCCAGATGGCGAGAGCGGCAGGGCTCACGGTAATCGGGACGGGCGGCACGGAGGAGGGAAGAAAGCTCATATTAGAGCAGGGCGCTCATCACGCGCTCGACCACCGCGCGCCCGGCTACCTCGAAGAGGCAGTCGCCCTGACCGGGGGGAAGGGCCTCGATCTGATACTTGAAATGCTCGCGAACGTGAACCTCGGAAGAGACCTGTCCCTGCTCGCGCGAGACGGGCGCGTGGTCGTGATCGGCAGCCGCGGCCCTGTCGAGATAGACCCGCGCGCCGCGATGAATAAAGATGCTTCCATCCTCGCGATGTCTCTGCTCAACGCGCCGCAGGAGAAGCTCGAGAGCATACACTCGGCTTTGATCGCGGGGCTCGAGTGCGGGACCATGAGGCCGGTCGTCGGCAAGGAGCTCCCGCTCTCGGACGCGGCGCGCACGCACAGGGAAGTCATGGAGCCGGGCGCTCGCGGAAAGATCGCCCTGCTCCCTTGAATCGAAATCGATAGGAGGCCTCTGCGTGGTTCCATTCCGGGTCGTGAGAGATGATGAGACGGGGGAGGCCCTTCTCGAGGTATCGTTGAGCGGGCCGCTTCTGCTCGATTACCCTTTGCTCAATAAAGGGAGCGCCTTCACCGATGACGAGCGCCGCGAGTTCGGGCTGCTCGGGCTCCTGCCGCCTCACGTCTCCTCCATCGACGAGCAGATGGCTCGGATCTACGAAAACTACAACAGCAAGCAGACCGATCTCGAAAAGTACATCTTCCTCGTGGCGTTGCAGGACCGCAACGAGACGCTCTTTTACAGGATGCTGGAAGATCACATAACGGAGATGATGCCGATCATCTACACGCCGGTCGTAGGGGCCGCGAGCCAGCACTACAGCCACATCTATCGGAGGCCTCGCGGTCTCTATATCTCGTACCCGCACAGAGAAGAGATCGATCGAATTCTGGACAACGCGCCCTACCGCGATATCGACGTCATAGTCGTCACGGACGGGGAGCGTATTCTCGGCCTCGGCGATCTCGGAGTCGGAGGCATGGGCATCCCGGTCGGAAAGCTGTCGCTCTATTCCGTGTGCGCGGGGATATACCCGGCGGCGACGCTCCCGATCTTTCTCGATGTCGGCACCGACAATCAGAGCCTGCTCAACGATCCTCTCTATCTCGGCTGGCGGCACGAGAGGATGCGCGGCCGGGAATACGACGATTTCATCGACGCCTTCGTCGGGTCCGTGAAGCGGAAATTTCCGGGGGTGCTCCTCCAGTGGGAAGACTTTTCGAGGAATAACGCGAGGCGGCTGCTCGACCGCTATAAAGACGAGCTCTGCACCTTCAACGACGATATTCAGGGGACCGGGGCGGTGACGCTCGCGGGGCTGCTCGCCGCCGTGAAGGCGATCGGGTCGCGGATGAGCGAGCACCGCGTTCTGATATTCGGCGCGGGGTCGGCCGGGACGGGAGTCGCGGACCAGACAGTCTCGGCCATGAAGGGCGAAGGACTCTCGGTAGAAGAGGCGAGAACCCGAATCTGGATGATCGATGTCGGAGGCCTGCTCCATGCGGGCCGCAAGGACCTCGAATCTTTCAACGCGATGTATGCTCAGCCCATCGAGCGCTTGCAGGGGTGGAAGGTGGAGCGGCCCGACTACATCCCGCTCGAAGACGTGGTGAGGAACGTCCGGCCCACGATCCTGATCGGCACCGCCGCGCAGCCCGGCGCCTTCACAAAAGAGATTGTGACGGAGATGGCGAGCCACGTCGAGCGGCCCATAATCTTCCCCCTCTCGAACCCGACATCGAAGAGCGAAGCCGTGCCGTCGGCCGTAATCTCCTGGACCGGAGGGCGGGCGCTGGTCGCGACCGGAAGCCCTTTCCCCTCGGTCCACTACAAAGGCAATCTCGTCCGCATCGGCCAGTGCAACAACGTCTACATATTTCCCGGGGTAGGTCTTGGAGTGCTCGGCGCGGGCGCCCGCCGCGTTACCGACGAGATGTTTCTAGTCGCCGCCCGCGCGTTGAGCGAGATGTCGCCCGCCTTGCGAGATTCGAGGGCTTCGCTCTTTCCCGCGCTCGAAGACGCCCGCGAAGTGTCGCGCGCGGTGGCGGTCGAAGTCGGGCTCGAAGCCCAGCGCGCGGGACTGGCCCGGCAGAGCTCTCGCGAAGAGCTGGAGCAGCGCATAAAAAAGAGAATGTGGCTGCCTCGATATCTGAAGTACCGCCTGAGGCAATAGTCTTCGCTTTTTACCCGCCGTACTGTAATAAAGGACCGGGGACTAAGAGCCGCAAACTTCCTCCGCCGCCCTCCTGACCGCGTCGGCGCTCAGGGAGGACTTGTAGAGCACGACATTGGGAGGAAGGCTCGCCGGAGCTTCGCGGCTGCCGCGCAACTCCTCCGAAGCCGCCAGGATGAATCCCCGGTAGCCCGGGCGCTCGAACTGCTTCAGACGCTCGCTCAGATACGCGGGAGTCCAGAAGCCCAGCAGCTCGAGGTGGGCGACGCGCCCGTTCTCGTCCCGGAGGGTGAAATCGGGAATGAAGACATCGTCGCCCAGATTGATTATCTCCTTGCCCGGCTCAAGCGACCACGACCCGCCCGACTTAGACCAGCCCGCAACGAGTTTCTCCGCGATCGCATTCTGAACCGTCGATTCCGACGGATCGAGCGAAGGCAGGCGAGTCTCCCCGCTGTTCAGCTCGAAGAAGGCGCTGCGGCCGGACCTGTTCGCGATCTCGGCTCGCATGCTCCAGCCTGTGCAGGCAAGCAGAGCGGGGAGGAAGACCGCCATCTGCACTCCGTACTTCTGCGACCTGTGAAATATCGAGACCGGGCCGCTCAGCGTAATCCGGTAGCCGGTCGAAGGCGACCCCCGGATCGTATGCATCAACCGGTACGACTTGATGGCCGCGAAGAGCCGGCGAAAGCCCGCGACCTCCTGCGGCTCTACCGTGAGGCGCATCTCGACGGCGCGGTAGAGCAGGGCCTGCGCCTGCGCGAGGTTGTAGCCGTCGAGCAGCTCGACGGCGCTCAGGTCCGAAAAGGCCGTGAGCCTCTGGTTCGCCGACAGATCGGCGTAGAGCCCCGCGAGAACGTCTTCGGTCGAGCGCCCGAGCTGAGATGCCGTCTCCTCGATCACCTGCCTGCCCGATTCTTCGCTCGCGATGACGGGGTGGTGCGATTTCGCTTTGAAAAAGAGTATGCGGCGAATCTCGAAAGGGTCGAGGGCGCCCGGGGTCTCGAACAGGCAGCGGTCCATCAAGAGCTTGATCAATCCGCGTAGAATCCTGTAATCGGTCCCGGTGCCGACGTAATCCTGGAGCGCCTGATCGAGCTCCGCGCGGCTCCGGGATTCGTGTTCGCGCACGAGGTCGATCAGGTCGCGGGCCACGCGAAGATACTCTTCGTCCGAGCGGTCGATATGACGGGGCATGATTCGATTACCGCGCTGGTAGCTTATGGCCAGGTCAGACGTCAGCATCTTCACTGCTCCAATCAGACGGGAAGCTCTCCTGACTCTCGGAGGAAGAGGCAGGAGACTGCCGGGGCCGAAACTGGGACGAATCGCCGCGCCTGCGGCTTATGCCTTCTTCCGTCGTGTCTGCCGTGACCACTTCGTACAGGATCGCCTCTTTATCGGGCTGCTTGCGAAGAATTCGCCCGAGCCGCTGTATGTGCTCGCGCGAAGAGCCCGAGCCCGACAGAACTACCGCGACGGATGCCGATGGGATGTCGACTCCTTCGTTCAGGACTTTCGAAGTCGCGAGAGCGAGCACGTCTCCCCGGTTGAAGCTCTCGAGCCACAGCTTGCGCTCTTTTATCGGCGTCTCGTGAGTGATGGCGGGAATCAGGAACCGCTCGGAGATTCGATAGACCATCTCGTTCTCCGCGGTGAAGATCAACACCCGGTCCCTGCGATGGCGCCTGAGCAGCTCGGACAGAATGCGCAGCTTGGAGTCGGTGCCGAGCGCGATGCGCTTCGATTCCCGGTAGGCGAGCATGGCGCGGCGGCCCGCTTCGCTGCGGGCGCTCGCGCCCACGAAGCTCTGCCAGCCCCTGAGGCTGCTCATGTCTATGCCCTGCCGGCTCAGGAAGCTCCTGAAGATGGCGCGCTCGCTCTCGTACGACGAGCGTTCCTCGGAGCTCAGCCTCACGAGAATTCGGTTGATGGTGTAATCCGAAAGGTACTCGCCCGCGAACTCCCGCGCTTCGCGGCGGAAGATGATGGGGCCGACCAGGCGGTCGAGCAGGGTGTCGGCGCCGTCGGACCGCTCGGGCGTGGCGGTGAGCCCGAGGCGGAAGGGCGCGATGGACATCTCCGCCGCGTAACGATATACGCTGCCGGGCAGGTGGTGGCACTCGTCGAAGATCAAGAGGCCGAACCTGTTGCCGAGCCGCTCCATGAACCTGAAGGCGGAGGCATAGGTGGTGACGGTGATCGCTCCGACTTCGAAGTAGCCGCCGCCGATCAGTCCGATCTCCGCCTGAAATGCGGAAAGGAGCAAGTCGTACCACTGGTTCATCAGGTCCAGGGTGGGGACGATGACGAGCGTCGAGCGGCCGGTCAATTCGATGGCCATCTGAGCCAGGAGGCTCTTGCCGGAGCCTGTCGGCAGGATGACGACGCCGCGCCGCCCTTTCCGCTTCCACTCGGCCAGGGCTTCGGTCTGGTAGGGGCGCGGCTCGATGGCGAGCCTGGTCCTGAAGTCGAATTCGTGATAGAGGCGGGCCTGGTCCCGATAGGCGAGCTTGCGGCGAATTATCTCTTCGATCACTCGGCGGTATGCGAAGGCGGGCGCGCGCCAGCGGCCGACCCGCTCATCCCATTCGAGCTCCGGGGGCAACTGGGCAGCCCTGTCCGCGCCGTCAAGCAGCAGGGTCCCTGAGTCGAATTGAAGCAAGAGTTCTCGGGCCTCTGTCACGTTACTTTTATGATGGCGACGGTCAGGTCGTCTTCGGGGCCGCCGACCTCCGCCGAGTAGTCGCGGACGGCGGAGGTGACGGCCTGGACTATGGCGTGCGCGCGAAGGTCGCGCCTGGACCTGACGACATCTTCGAGGCGCTTGAGCCCGAAGCCCTCGTCTTCCTTGTTCCAGGCTTCCGTCACCCCATCGGTGTAGAGGACGAGTATGTCGCCCGGGCGAAAATCGACGACCGATTCCGAGTAGCGGGAGTTTTCGAAGACTCCGAGCGGGAGCCCGCCCTGCGCGAGCATCTCGCTCGTGCCGTCGGAGTGGAGCAGGAGCGGAGGATTGTGTCCCGCGTTGATGTAGAGCAGGCGCTTGTGCTCGGGATCGACCAGCCCATAGAAAGTCGTTATGAAGCGGTCTCCGTCGGTGGCTTCGTGGATCAGCTTGTTCACCCTGGCCATCACGACCCGCATGGCCAGCTCGTTCATGACGGTCGCGTGGATGTAGGCGCGGAACGTGACCATGATGAGCGCGGCGGCGAGACCTTTGCCCGACACGTCGGCGACGATGACGCCCAGGCGGTACGAGACCGAATCGATGAAATCGAAGTAATCGCCGCCGACCTCTCTGACCGGCATGGTCGTGCCATAGATATCGAAACCCTCGACGAGAGGGAAGGCGCGCGGCAGCAGGCTATCGACGACCTTTCGGGCAAGCTCCAGCTCGCTCTCGGCCCGGCGCTGGCGCATGACCTGCCTGTAGAGGAGCGTGTTATCGATGGCCGAGGCGGCGAGCGAGGCGAACATCGTGAGCAGCTCCAGGTCCCGCTCGTTGTAGCCGTTGGGCCAGTCGGCCTCAAGGTTGATGACTCCTATCACCTGGCCGTCCGCGCGGATGATGGGGGCGGCCACCTCCGAGCGGGTCTCGGGCCTCGCCTTGACGTAGCGGGCGTCGCGCTTCACGTCGGCGATTATCTGCCCCGCCCCGTTCTTCATGACCCAGCCGATGACCCCGCTCCCTGAAGCGAGAAAATCTTCGTGAATCGCCTCGGGCGGGTAGCCGTGGACCCGCAGGTCGATGTTGGCGCCGTTTCTCGGGTCGGCGACGTAGACTATGGCCGCGGAGAAATTCATCAGCTCCCCGAGCGATTCGAAGATGGTATCGGCCACTTCGTCGAAGTCCAGAGAGCTGCTGACTCTTCGTACCGAGTTTATCAGTATCTCTATCGATTTTTCGTTAATAGCCATCGCGGTCCCTTCGCCGGCTCCCTGCACAGGCGCAAAACAAATATGCTAGATGTTCGCGCGGGCAATGGCAAGAGAAGATGCCTCGCGAGCGCCCTTCGCGTTTAGGCCCTCTCCGGCTTTAAATCGACTCGCGATAGGAATAGAATTCAGCCGTCGGAGGGGAACCCTGAGCACAGCCGGATCGGGCAATGGCATACATCGTCGATGGCAACAACGTAATGGGGCAGACACCCGGCTGGCATCGCGACAGGGAGGGGGCGCGAAGGCGCCTCGTCGAAGAGCTTGCCGAATTCGCCCGGATCAAGAAGGCCCGCGTCACGGTCGTCTTCGACGGCGAGCCCGACAGGATTATGCCCGACTCGTCGGCCTATCGCGGAGTGAGGGTCTTGTACGCCGAAAGAGGATCGGACGCCGATACGCGAATCGAGCGACTTGTTGACTCCTCCGCTGACCGGCGCGGAATCACGGTGGTCACCTCCGACAGAGCGTTGGCCGCGCTGGTTCGCGGGCGCGGGGCCTGCGTGGTACGGTCCGGGGAGTTCAGGCGGCGCATGCGAGAAGCCGGGCCGTCAGGCCCTGCGCTCGAAGACGGGGAGGAGCCCGATATCGGCGACCTCAACGCGTGGCTGCGATACTTCGGCGCGTATGAAGGGGAAGACGACGATTGAGCGCGGCCCCGGTAAACAGGAGGTAAAGGCATGTCTGGGACGGAGACCGCGAATCGCCCGCGAGCTTACAGAGATGTCAGAGTGGGCGAGCTGCTCACTCTGCTTGCCAGAGACTACCCGCAGAACGACGCCCTGATCTATCCCGACCGCGGCCTGCGCTATGACTTCAGCCAGCTCGAATGGCTAACGCGGCAGATAGCAAGGGGCCTGTTGAAGCTCGGCGTACAGCCCGGCGACCGCGTGGTACTCTGGGCTCCGAATATTCCGGAATGGGTCGTCCTCCAGTTCGCGCTCGCGAAGATCGGAGCGATCCTTGTAACCGCCAACACGGCCCTTCGCGATAACGAGATCGAATACCTGCTGGGGCAATCCGAGGCATCCACCGTCATCACGGTGGCGGGCTTTCGCGACCTGGACTACGTCGAAACGTTATATAAGATCATCCCCGAATTGCGCGGGGCGGAAGAAGGGAAGCTCCTTTCGGCCCGCTTTCCGCTACTGAGAAATGTGGTCTACATCGGAGACGATCACCCCTCGGGCATGATCCGTTATGATTCTCTGCTCGCGCGCTCGGACGATATTCCAGACGCGCGGCTCGACGACCTTGCGAAGGCGCAGGACGTGGACGACGTAATCAACATGCAGTACACGTCCGGCACGACGGGATTTCCGAAGGGCGTGATGCTGACCCACCGCAACATCGTAAACAACGCGTACTGGCTGGCGGAGGGGCTCGGGTATACGCCCTCCGACAGGCTGTGCGTCCCGGTCCCTTTCTTCCACTGCTTCGGCTGCGTGATCGGCGTGCTCGGCGCATACACGCACGCGACGGCGCTTGTGCCGCTGGAATGGTTCGAGCCGTTGCGCGTACTGCAATACGTCGAGCGCGAGAGGTGTACGTCGCTCTACGGCGTTCCGACGATGTTCCTGGCGGAGCTTGAGCAGCTTGACTACCACAGCTTCGACCTCTCCAGCCTGCGGACGGGGCTGATGGCGGGCTCGCTTTGCCCCGAGCCTCTCATGCGAAAAGTCATGGACCGTATGAACCTGAAAGAGATGGCGATAGCTTACGGGCTGACCGAAGCGTCCCCCGGCATAACTCTGACTCCGCGCCACGATAGAATCGAGCTGCGAACGCAGACCGTCGGGCAGGTACTCCCGGAGCTGGAGGTGAAGATAATCGACCCGGCGACGGGGGAGCCCTGCGAGCCGGGCAGGCAGGGAGAGCTCTGCTGCCGGGGATACAACGTCATGAAGGGATACTATAACGACCCAGGCGCGACCGCGGGGGCGATAGACGAAGAAGGCTGGCTGCACACGGGCGACCAGGCGACCCTGGACGAAGCGGGGTACGTGAGGATCACGGGCCGGATCAAAGACGTGATAATTCGAGGGGGAGAGAATATCGCGCCCAAAGAGATCGAGGATTTGCTCCGGTTGAACGGAAAAGTATCGGACGTTTACGTATACGGGATTCCCGACGAGAAGTATGGCGAAGAGGTGGCCGCCGCCATCCGTCTGAAGCCCGAGGCTTCGGCGACTGCCGAAGAGATCCGCGCTTACTGCGAGAGCAGGATCGCGAAATTCAAGATACCCAGATACGTCCGCTTCGTGGAGGCTTTCCCCATGACGGCTTCCGGCAAGGTCCAGAAATTCAAGCTCCGCGAACAACACATAAGAGAGCGAGGACCGGTCACCTAGCGCGCGGTGAGAGGATCCGCGGCACGTTCAGGCCTGCTCAATGCTTGATCTTCTCCCACGCCGTTTTCGAGTCGAAGGCGGGACTTGTTTGAGGCGTGTGACAGTCCGAGCATGATGCTTGCGCCGCGAGGATCCGGCCGTAGCCTTTTTCCGGCCTCGCGACGTGATCCGCTCCGGGGCCGTGGCATTGCTCGCAGGTCACGTTCTGAACCCTGGCGAGGCCGGCCGGGGCAGTGGACTCCGCCTTTTGGAGGCCGGTCGCGTGGCAGGCCAGGCAGCTCACCTCGAATTCGTGTCTCTTGATTACAAGATGATCGCTCGCCCGCGCGTGACCGGAGTTGGCCCAGACGGCGTACTCTTTGGCGTGGCATTGCGCGCACGCGCCGGGTGACACGTAACCTCCGGCGGGAGGCTGCTCAGGGTTCGTCCTGCGCCTGAGCCCCATCGTGAGCGCCCGCGTCTGCGCGAGCCAGTTTTCGAGCAGCAGCCTGGAGTCGGCCCTCGCCCCGGTTTCGGCCCCACGAGCGTCTTCCACGACCTTCAGGGTTTCAGGATCGTCGCCCACCTCGTCATCGAGCGAGATATAGCGGTCCCACACGGACAGCTTCCCCTGCGCGTCGCGGTAGAAGCGCAGCTCGCCCATGGTCCTCATTTCGAAAGGCGTGAACGCTATGAAGGTATCGCCGAGTCTCATCGGCGCTCTGAAGATTTCACCCGAGCCGTTGATGATCGCGTCGATACCCGAGACCTCTCGGGCGATGCGAACGAGCGGGTCAGTCTGAAGGTGCGCGAGCACGATTATTACGTCGGCACGCTTTTTCGCTTCGGGCACGACCCTCTTCGCGGCCTCGACCGGATCGATCAGCCTGAGCCCCGGAGGCAGGGCCGCTTCGGGACTTGAGAGACCGATGAAGGCCACGCGCGTCGGCTTGCCCCGCCGCGCATTCGACCGCTCCTGGATCTCGCGAACGACGAAGGGCGCGGGCGCGTACTTCGCGTCGCCCACTATATTTGCCGAAACGACCCGGCCGAGCATCGGGTACGGCTCCACGGCCGAGTCGCCCTTCGCATGCGGCCGGGAGATGAAAGGAGCGTCGTAGGCGGACACGTTCGCCACGTCGACGGGAAACCGGTCGTACGCCCTCAAGACCCGGTCGCTCCTTATGACGGAATCGAAGCGCAACTCTCCGTGGGTGCTGCGCTCGTCGGCCAGAAAGTGACCCGTGTCCACGAGCAGCGAGGGAACGTCTTTGAACTTCTCTTTAAATGCGTTTATGTAGTTGACACGCCGTGCCAATCCCCCTGAGCGGGGGCCTTTTCAGCCGCATGGCTCAAGGCTGCCGTGTATGTCGCCGACGAAATGGACGACGAAGGACGCGCCGTCATCTTTTCCCGTCCTATCTTTGAGAGGCGTGCCGATCCCGACGATCTCGAACCGCCTCTGAGCGTCGCCCTGCGGCGGCTCCTGAAGCGCGCTCGCGCCGGTCTCCTGCCAGGGCAGGTACGATCCGAAAAATACCGCCGCCAGTATGAGGGCGGCAATCTTGGCTCTCTTAATCATCGATCGATTGTTCATGCTTCGTAATTCTTTCGGGTTTCAACTCCGTAAGACTCTAATGGATGCCCGGGGGTGTTGCAAGGCCTTGCCCGGAATCGACGCGGCGATAAATTAGTGTTGAACGATAAATTAGTGTTGAACCGGCCCCGGTTCTATAGTAGGCTTCGGCCTGTTTGAAAACCAGCCCCCGCCGCGGTGACACGCCGTGGCGGGGATTTTATTTGAGGCGAAATAATGAAGCCGGAAGTGCTGAACCAGTTCTTGTCTGTGGCCGTGCAGAAAAAAGCGTCGGACGTGCACCTTCAGGCAGGAGAGCACCCGCTGTTTCGAATCAACGGCCAGCTCGCGCAGGTCAAGTACCACCCGCTCACGTCCGAGGAGATGGTCAGCATCATCGGCACGCTCGCGGGCGAGGAGCGATTCGAAAAACAGTTCCGCGATAAGGACGAGTTCGACGTCTCTTACGAGATCCCGAACGTCTGCCGATTTCGCGCGAACGTCTTCAAGCAGAGGGGCAGTTACGCGGCGGTCTTGCGCGTAGTGCCGCTCGAGATCAAGAGCTTCGACGAGCTGCACCTGCCGCGAGTGATGGAGAGGATCGCCAACCTCAGGCGCGGCCTCGTCCTCATCTCCGGCGCGACGGGCAACGGCAAGTCGACCACGGTCTCCTCCATAATCGAGCACATCAACCGCTCGCGCAAAGCCCACGTCGTCACCATCGAAGATCCGATCGAGTTTCTCTTCAAGAACAAGATGTCGGTAATATCGCAACGCGAGGTCGGGACCGATACTTCCGACTTTAAATCGGCCCTGCACGCCGCCATGCGCCAGGACCCGGACGTGATCCTGCTCGGAGAGATGCGCGACCACGAAAGCGTCGATATCGCTCTCAAGGCCGCCGAGACCGGGCACCTCGTCATCTCGACCATCCATACGCCGGACGCCCAGCGCACGGTGGGCCGTCTGATCGGGTTCTTTCCCGCCGAAGAGCACCCGGGCGCCCGCGTGCGAATAGCGCAGAACCTGATGGCGGTCGTAAGCCTGCGACTTCTCGTTAGCGCCGTCGGCGGCAGCCGCATCCCGGCCGCCGAGGTCATGCTCGTCACGCGCAGCATAGAAGAGTGCATCCGCAATCCCGAAAAGACCTCGGAGATTCACCAGTACATGCAGAAGGGCGCGGAGATGGGCATGCAGACCTTCGACCAGCACCTGGTGGAGCTGCTGAAAGCGGGCAGGGTCTCTTTCGAGACCGCGAAGCTCGCCGCCACCAATCCGGCCGAGCTCGAAGTGATGCTCACCTACGAATGAGAATACGGAAGCTGCTTCGACGCGCCGGTTCGGATCAATGCGCGAGCGGCCGGATAAAGGCCGCCACCGCCTCGTAAAGCTCGTCGAGGCGGCCCTCGAAGAAGTGGTCGCCTCCTTCGATGATCTTCAAGGCCTTCGGCTCGCTCAGCCGAGCAAAGAACCTCTTCAATTCCGCCGGGCTCCCGAACTCGTCGAGAGAGCCTTGAACGAAGAGCTTCGGCTTGTCGCACGCGACCACGTGATCGAACTCGAACTTCGAGACGGGGACCCCGGCCGCCACCAGGGCGCGGATTCGGCCGTCTCCGCAGGCAACGCTCAGCATCACGCTCGATCCGAACGAAAAGCCCGCGACCCAGATCTCTGCGGCCGGGTACTTCTCCTCTATGAAAGCGATGGCGGTTCGCAGGTCTTCCTGCTCGCCTCGCCCGTAGTCGTGCTCGCCCTGGCTTTTTCCGGTGCCGCGAAAATTGAATCGAAGCACGGCGAAGCCTTCCTGTTGAAAGGCCTTGGCGACGCGGTAGACGACTTTGTTGTGCATCGTGCCTCCGAAGAGGGGATGCGGGTGGCAGACGATGGCGGCGCGGGTAACGGGGGGCTGCGGCTCCTTGAGGATCGCTTCGAGCCTTCCGGCCGGCCCGTCAAGGAATGTGTTGCCGGTCAGGTCAGTCATATCGGTGATCCTACCATGCGGTCCTCGCCGTTGCGAGCGCCGGTGCCTCGCTCCTCATTGCGCCCGGGCGCGTCGCGTGGTAGATTCTCGGCATTTTATTGCGAGGAAATTCTCAGGAATGAAGAAAAGCTTGCTGCTCGTGCTCTCGCTCCTCCTCTTCTCGCATCACCACGTCGCCGCGCTCGGGCGAGTCGCGTCCGGCCCCGAGATAGATTGGAAGGCGGCCGGTGACGAGTCGGTGGAGCTGCTCGCGAAGTACCTCCGCGTCGACACGACCAACCCTCCGGGCAACGAGGATCGGGCGGCGCGCTTCTTCGCCTCGCAGCTCGAAAAAGAGAAGGTCCAGTACGAAATATTCCAGACGGCGCCGGGCCGCTCGGTCCTTTACGCACGCCTCAAAGGCTCGGGACATAAGCGGCCTCTGATCCTGCTCAACCACACGGACGTGGTCCCGGCCGAGAAGGAGTTCTGGTCTGTCGATCCGTTCGGCGGAGCCGTCCGCGGCGGGTACGTATACGGGCGCGGCGCGATCGACATGAAGGGACTGGGCGTGGCGGAGCTCATGGTGATGCTCTTGCTGAAGCGCGCGGGCGTGCCCCTGGACCGCGACGTGATCTTCCTCGCCACGCCGGATGAGGAGGCCGGAGGCAGGTACGGCGCGGGCTGGTTCGTCCGCGAGCGGCCGGAGCTTATCAAGGATGCGGAGTTCCTCTTGAACGAAGGGAGCGGGAATTCCGTCGTAGGAAATCGCGTGCTCTTTTATGGAGTCGGCACGACCGAAAAGACCCCCTGCTGGATACGCCTGACGGCGAGGGGGACTCCCGGCCACGGGAGCGTCCCTAGAAAAGAGTCGGCGCCTTCGCGAATGCTTCGCGCGCTCGGCAAGCTCGAAGCCTACGAAACGGAGCTGAAGGCCACGCCTGCCGTCGCGCGCTACTTCCGCTCCATCGCACACCTTCAAAGCAACTCGGATCTGAGGCGCGCCTACTCGGACATCAGCGCGGCGGTCCGCGACCCGGGACTCCGCGGCGTCATTATGTCGCGGCCCTCGGACCTCGCTCTGCTCAGCAATACGATCCAGCCGACCGTCGTAAACATAGGCGGCAAGACGAACGTGATCGCGCCAATCGCGACGGCGGAGATCGATTGCCGGCTCCTTCCCGGCCAGAGTCCCCAGGAGTTCGTCGCCGAGGTCCGGCGCGTGATAGCGGACCCGACCATCGCGGTCGAGACTCTCCTGGCGTTCGGCGCGACCGAATCGCCGCTTGAAACCGATCTCTACAGGGCTATAACCGAGACGGTCCGCGAGCAGGACTCTTCGGCTTACTTTGTGCCGACCGTATTGCAGGGATTCACCGACAGCCATTTCTTTCGAGACCTCGGAGTGACCTGTTACGGCTTCTCGCCGTTCCTCGTCGATCCCGAAGATTCGAGGGGCGTGCACGGCAATGACGAGCGCATATCGACCGAGGCCCTGCGGGACGGCACGCGGCTGTTGTACCGGGTGGTTCACAGGCTCTGCGGCGCGCAGGGTACGCCCGACGCGGTGGGTGGGAAGAAAAAGTAACCCCATTTTCCGGGAAGAGGACAGCGCATGAAGACTCTGTTGTTGATGCGGCACGCGAAATCGGATTGGGCAGATGGGTCGCTTCGCGACTTCGACCGCCCGCTCTCCGAACGCGGCGAACGCGACGCTCCGCGAATGGCCAGGGCCTTGAAAAAGCTAGGGCCGCTGCCTGACGTGATAATCAGCTCGCCCGCCGCGCGGGCGCGGCAGACCGCCCGGGCCGTGGTCGAGGCCGGGGGCCTGGACGCGCGCCTCGAATTCGACGGGGCGATCTATGAGGCGTCGACCTCGGAGCTGATGAGTCTGGTCCGCAAGATACCGGACGATGTCGCCTGCGCCATGCTGATCGGGCACAATCCCGGCTTCGAAGGCATGGTGGCTAGGCT
>DATLMR010000120.1:0-14156 GCA_035537555.1 Blastocatellia bacterium | reverse complement strand
CTCCAGCGCGTGACGCCGCGCCTGCTCGAGCAAAGGCAGGCGGGCGAGGTCTTCGGCGCTCACCGGCTGGTCGGCATCGGCCGCGCTCGCCTCGGGAGCGACTAGCGGCGGCTTGCCCGCGTGCTGGCTCGCGCGTCTGATCGAGTCGAGCAGGAACGACCGCGCCCCGGCCTGCTTGAGCTCGGCGAGCGTTTTTTCGTCCACGGTGAAGGCAATGCCGCGCCTCTCGATCTCCGTCGCTATGTCGCCTTGAGGCGCCTGGCGCAGCTCCGCCTGCTTGAGCATGGAGAGGATTTCCTGTCTGGTGAGAGGGGTGGAGCCGTCCTGCAAAGGTCCGGCTCCGGCGCTGAAATCGAGCGTAAGAAACAGAATTGAGGCAATCAGGATCAACTTCTTCATCGCTGCAACCGCCGTCGATTCGTGTCGGGCCTTCGTCCCCGCGTTTCAGGCTCTCGCGCGCGGCTCACGGTCCCTCATCCGGCCCGTCTCTTCCGTCCCATTATGGAACCGTCTAAGCCGCGGCGCAACCTTGAGCCGGATTCGCGGCTCGGGGCTCACGACTCATCGGGCCGAGGCAGGGATGAGGCTTTGACCTTTTGACCCTTTCGCGAGGCGCGCCACATGGACGTGCCTTCGGCCACGAGACTGAGTATCGCGCGGCGGTTCTGAAAGATCACTTTGGCCCAGTCGCGCTTGGTCATCTGCGGGAAGTAGATTCCGCGGAAGCAGAGCCGGGCTACTATGTGCCCGATGCGATACCCGAGCGGCTGGTTGCTGATCGCGTCGAGCGCCTGGGCGTTCCTTTCCGGGCTGTATGACGACGACCACGCGTGACTGACTTCCTTCCGCGCTTCGTCAATCGTCATCTTCAAAGGCGTGTGCGCCATCTCGAAAGGCGCGAAGTCCATCCAGTGCTTCGGCCGCACCAGCCGCCCGGCCTTCAGGAGGCGGTCGTAAAGCGGCGTGGCGGGAAAGGGCGTGAGCTGCCCGAAGACGGGGAGGCCCGGCGGCCAGTTGCGGATCTGCTGGAGCGTGCGCTCGGCCACGCCCGGCGTGTCGTTGTCCATCCCGAAAATAAACGACGTGATCGCGTAGACGTTGCGCCGGGCCAAGCGGTCGAGCACCACCGCGTACTCCGCAGGCTTGTTGAAGCCCTTGTTCACGTCCGCCAGGTTGACGGGGTCGATAGATTCCATGCCGATGAAGACCCACTTGCCGCCGGACGCGGCGATCAGGTCCACCAGCTCCTCGTCGCGCAAGAGGTTGGCGCTGATCTGCGCGACCCAGGGGAGCTGCGCGCCCGCGGCGATGATGTCGGCCAGGAGGGACTTGGTGCGCTTGATATTGATCGCGAGATTGTCGTCGATGAAAAAGACGGCCACCTGCCCCCGCTCGCGGCGCGCCCGCGCTTTCAGGCGCAACAGCTCGTTGACCACGCTTTCGTTCGTGCGAAAGCGGATCGAGTCTCCGAAGAATCCGGTGACGGTGCAGAATTCGCAGCCGTAAGGACAGCCGCGTCCGGTCTCGATCGGGATCAGGTGAAACTTGGCCCATCCGCCCCCCAGTCGCCTGAGCAAAGGGCGCGCGAAGCCGGGCACGAGGTTAAACTGATCGAGGTCCATCTTCTCCCAGGGGATGATCGGATACGGCTGCAGGCTCGGCTTCCGGTCGTTCCCTTTCTCGTCGACTACCGGTTGATACACTTCCTTCAGCTCGCCGCGCGCGGCGTCGCTCACGATAAGCGGCCACGTCTCGTCGGCCTCGCCCAGGGCCACCGCGTCGGCATGTCGCGGCCCGCCGTCTCGCCCGAGCGCTTCATCCGGCACTTCCGTCACGTGCGGCCCTCCCATCACGACCCGGAACCCCGCGGCGCGCAGCGCGTCGGCCATAAGATAAGCCTTCGCCACCATTCTGGTCATCGCCCCGATACCCACAAGCCCTACTCCCAGCGCGCGCGCGTAGGCCACGAGTTCTTCCTCGTTCATTGAGCGCGTATTGCCGTCTACCAGTATTACCTCGTGCTCGGCCGGCGTAAGCGATTGCAGCAAAAACATCCACAGATGAGGCATAAAATTGCGCGTCACGCCGTTATCGGGATTATAGAGAAGTATTTTCATAGGGTCCTTTGCTTTGATTTGATGATTAATGCCAATGAGGAACGTGGGATCTAACTTCGTGAACCACGATCATTCGCGCCCTGGTTGTTGAATGTATCATGCGACCGACGCTTTCCAAAAGCCGTCTCTGAAAAACAGACGGGCCAAAGCCCGGAAAGCCGCCGCTCATTCCGCCCTGCATCCGCATTCAGCCGCGCCTTCACCTTTCCCGATCACGTGCGGCAAGCCCTCGAAGCTCGCGAGGCGGGAATAGACCAATAGATGCCGGGAAAGCCGTCAATTGTAACGCTTTCATCTTGGTCTTTCCCGGATGATTAAGGAATTAGGCGGAATTACTTTAACCCAGATGGGACAGTTATACCAACTGTCGCGGGCGATTGCCGGCCCCATTCGTTTTGCTACGCCGTTTTGTCAGGCCGCATCCGGTCAGCGCGAGCTGCCGGTCTTACGCGGCCTTCCACCTCTGGCGATGAGCTCCGGCGGGTCAGGAGACGATACTGTTATTCAGTATGGACTCGAAGTTTATGGCATAGCCTTTGATCTTCGCGGCCTGGTCGACCCCGTTGATGATCCGGCGGGCGTTGGTGTAATCGACCTTCGTGCCGGAGATGTAGTCGGAGAGCTTCTTGCGCGTGAACGAGCCATTCCGCATGCCGTAAGACATAATTCGATACGCGACATCCGGGTGGAGGGCGTGGTCCGGGTTGAGCAGCAGGTCGTCCTCGCCGGTCAGTCCTAGGGCGTTGCTCATATTCTGATAGTTGGCCCTTCCCGTGATCTGCACGTACCCGCGCCCTCGGTAGAGAAAGCCGTCGCCCTTGACCTTGTTCCCGAGGTTATTTCCGATCCTCGTCCCAGGCTCGTACTTGTTGAAGTAGGCCTTCGGGCCGCGCTCCGTGATCGGCTGAAAAGTGTCCGCGCACTCGAGCTTGATGGTCGCGAACATGTAGGCCGCCCACCTCAGGTCGGTGACGTCGGGGTCGAGCTCGATGTAGCAGAGCAGGCCGTCGATGCCGGACACCTGCCCCTGTTTGAGGGGGCCGTAAATATTCTTGTAGCCGGTGAAAAATGTCGTGTGGTTGAATTTCATCTGTAACCTCGCGAGAAAGATAGTTATACATGCCTGTTTCGTGGCCACCACAACATACAGACAAGAGGATTGAAATACAATGACGAGCGGGCGCGCATCAAGGTAAATCGGAGCGAGTCTCGATCAACGCGGAACGATCCTTCTCCATTTTTCGGGTCCGCCGCCGTCCTTGCCGTCGCAGGCGGGCTTCGCCCGCAGCTCTTTCAGCTTCGGCTCTCCGTCTGAGAATTCGTAGGTCGCCAGAAATCCGCAGTCGCCGACCCCTCGGAAGCGGTTAAAGACCTTCAGCTCTTTCGTCTTTTCGTCAAAGTCCGCCTGGCCCCATACCTCCGTGGTCCGCGTCTCGATCAACGAATCGTCCTCCTGAGATTCGCGGGACTCGAAAGTCAGCAGCCTGGCGACCGGCTCCGGCTTCGTCTCGTCATAGAGGTAAAAAGACTGGTAGCCCTGGTAAGCTCCGAGCGTACACGTGACCGCGACGAGATACCGGTTATCCGCGAGCCGGTAAACATCGATCCCGCTCAAGCTCTTATCCGGATAATCGAAGGCCTGCTCGCACTCATCGGGCCACTTCAACACTTCGCGCCAGGACTTACGATCTTCATACGTAAGCCCGGTCTTCTTCAGACGAGGCGCGGCCTCCACAGGCGGCCGGCTCGCGGAGGGAGACGGCTGCGGCCCGGCCCGGTCGGCCCGGGGCTCCAGGTTATCGCACGCCGCGCAGACGCTCAGAGAGAGGAGCAGAAAGAAGGCGAGCGGTTTGATCTTCGACGGCTTGAATCGATTGGAACTCATGGCTCGAATCATAACACCCGCGAGAGGTTCCGCTAAGCCGGATGGGTTTGCCGACCTCGGCCGGCTCATAACTCGAACAGGAAGCCCTCTTCCGGAGCCGCCTCCTTGATGACCGCATGCTTTCCGGCTTTCTTACCGTCGGGCTTCGCCCCGTTTTCGATAAGGCCGAGCTGAATCCGGGCGCTCCTTATGTGCTTTCCGAAGACGTGAGGGCGCTTGCTTATCTCTTCGCAGGCGAGCTTGACCGCGCGCGGCCAGCTGCCCGCCTCCACCCGCGCCTGCTGCTCGGCATGAGCCGCCGAAAGATCGGGCAACGTCACATTTATACTGTAGGTCTTGTTAGCCATTGAAAATCGGCTCCCTTCATAATTCGCTCGGGGCGGCATGAGAAATGCGCCCCCGGTTCAGGCAGGCCCGCGCGGGCCCGCGCCCCGACGGCCGGACCCGTCCGCCTCCATCTCCTTCCAGATCAGCACGCTGTTGGTCTCTCTGAGCAGAAGAGAGCCGACGACGAACGTGATGACGGCCACCGTGATGGGGTAATAAAGACCGGCATAGATGTTTCCGGTTCTGGCCACGACCCAGAGCCCGATGAGCGGCAACAACCCTCCGAAGACCCCGTTGCCGATATGGTATGGCAGTGAAAGGGCGGTATACCTGATCTTCGCGGGGAACGCCTCGACGAGATAGGCGGCGATGGGGCCGTACACCATGGTCACGAAGATCACCTGGATGAAGACGAGCAGGATAAGCTTCCACGTCACGGGGCTCGCGATGAGGCCGCCGAAGTCAACGTAAGGCAGAACCTCTCTGGCCGGCTGCAACGCGCCGTCGGCGATAGTCTGGGGCACGAGGGTATCGGCCCCCGTGATCGGGTTCTTCTGCGACACGGCGGTGACGACGTTCGAGCCCGCCGCCGCCTGCATCGCTTTATAGATCGGGATGTAAGAGACGGCGGCGAGCAGGCAGCCAAGCATCATGATCTTCTTGCGCCCGAGGCGGTCGGAGAGCGCGCCGAAGAGGACGAAAAAGGGCATGCCGAGCAGAAGGGCGATGGCGATTATGTAATTCGCCGACGTGCCGTTCACCTTCAGGATTGTCTGGAGGTAGAAGAGCGCGTAGAACTGTCCCGTGTACCAGACGACGCCCTGCCCGGCCGTCGCGCCGAAGAGCGAAATCAAGACGAGCCGCAGGTTCTTCCATTGCGTGAACGCCTCTTTCAGCGGCCTGGCCGAAGTCATGCCCGCGCCCTTTATGTGCTGAAAGATCGGCGACTCCTTCATCCTCAAACGGATGTAGAGGGAGACGCCGACCAGCAGGATCGAGATGAGGAACGGGACGCGCCAGCCCCACGCGTTGAAAGCCTCTCTGCCCATCGAATTCTGTAGAACGAGGATGACCGCGAGCGAGACAAAGAGGCCGAGCGTCGCCGTGATCTGGATGAAGCTCGTGTAGAATCCCCGCTTCCCGTCCGGCACGTGCTCCGCGACGTAGACGGCCGCGCCGCCGTACTCGCCGCCGAGCGCCAGCCCTTGCAGTATGCGGACCAGCAGGAGGAGGATGGGCGCGGCGACCCCGATCGTGGCATAGGTGGGCAGAAAACCGATGAAGGCGGTCGCGCCGCCCATGATCAGCAGAGTGACCAGGAACGCGTACTTGCGCCCCACCAGGTCGCCTATGCGGCCGAAAAAGAGCGCTCCGAACGGGCGCACTACGAAGCCGACGGCGAAAGTGGAGAGGTAGGCGATGAGCGCGAGGGTGTCATTGCCCGGGGGATAAAAGAGGGGCGAAATGACCGTGGCGAGGCTGCCGAAGATATAGAAGTCATACCACTCGATCATCGTCCCGACCGCGGACGCGGCGATCACCTGCCAGATCTTATAATCGAGAACGGGCTGTGAGGAGGGCGCGCCTGTGCCCGCCGTTTTCAAAGGGATGGAAGGGGTCCGAGCCATCGTCGATATATTCCTCTATCGCTTTTCGCGCCTTGCTCCGGCCGGGCAGCTGGCCAGGGTGATTCAACCACAGATCGGGTTCTTTAGCCACTCCGAGCGCCATGAATTCATGAGCCGAGCGCGCGTATCGCATCGCGCAGCCTCGAATGCCTCTGAAGCAACAGCAGGTACTTCGATTCGTCCGCGCTCATCTTCGCGCGTATGATCCGCGAGACGCCCCTCTTTTCGGCCTCCGTCCATCTCGAAAGGTCGGGAATCAACGCGAGGACGAGGGCGAGATTGGAGAAGGCCTGATAGGCAGGCTCTCTCCAGCTCGCGGGGCCGATGCCCAGCGCCTTTCCGACTTTCTCCATCGACGCGCGCGCGAATTTTTCGGAGTCGCCGTCGAACCGCGCGGCCATCCGGCTCTGCGCGGCCAGCCCGAGATTGCGAATGTGGAACCTGTCCCAGTACCCGCGCGACGAGCCGGGTATCTCATAAACCATGTTTCCCCGAGAGAGCCGCCGCAGAATCTCCGCGGGAGATTTGTATCCGGGCCTGCGGCCCATCTTTCTCTCTTCCCGCTCGGTTATGCTCGCCAGCTCGGGGCGCGTCGGTCTGAAACCGAGCTTGCGATAGAACCAGAACGCGCCCGACTCTATCGCTTCGTCGTTATTGAATCCTAATTGATACGGGTCGACCGAAAAACAGCCCGCGCCCGTTACCCGGTGCAGGACGCGGAGCACCTGCGCGTATATCCAGGCCGATTCTCCGTCGCGAAACGTGTAGAAGAGGTTGAAGCCGAGCTCCATCCGGTCGAAAAGCGATATCCCTTCGATGTAATCGACCGGGACTCCGTTCTTGAGGGTGAAGCCCGAATGGTAGGCGCGAAGTGGCAGGCGTCGGTCGCGGGGCAGCCCCCAGAGCAATATCTCAACCCCGCGCCCCACGCTCGCCCGCACCACGCTCTCAGGGTCGCCGTGCGTGATGCCGTACAGTTCGCGGTAGCGTGATACGGTGGCTTCGCGCAGCATGTCGATCATCTTCTGCCCTCGCGGGCGCGGCAGCCGCTTCAAGGCGGGCGGCGACGCGAGCTCTCTTTCAAGAGAGACTTCGCTCCTCTTTATCAAAGGCCCTTCGTGATAGAAGACCTTTCGGGCGGGTAGCCTCAAATGCGTGCGCGCCGCGCGCGAATCGTTCAGCTTCCAGCGAATCTTCAGCTCCAGCGAATCATAGAGCTCGGCCTTCTCTCTTTCAGAGACCGGCAGCCGGTCGAAGCGGCCAAGAAGCCAGCGGAGGTCCCCGTCGCCGCGCCCCGCCGCCGCGCGAAGCCATTCGGTGTATGGGACGTTCGCTTCGACGAGCGAATCCTCATAAAGCAGGGGCAAGAACCTCGGCAGGGTATGCCCGAGCCTCTCCCCTCTCTCGTACCCTTCCCAGTCGATCGAGACGCTCGCCGGATAACGGGCCTCGAGCCATCTGGCTATCGCGTAACCGTAGGTGCCCTTCAGCTCCGTTCCCGCGATGCCCGAGTATTC
This sequence comes from Blastocatellia bacterium, assembly GCA_035537555.1. Lineage (GTDB taxonomy): Bacteria > Acidobacteriota > Blastocatellia > UBA7656 > UBA7656 > DATLMR01. The sequence goes on along the minus strand of DATLMR010000120.1, from coordinate 6,682 downwards.
CATGTAATCGAAGGCGATCATATCTACTCGCGACCGGCGGAGCCGCTCGACGCGCCGCGAGAAGGTCGAGAGAAGGTCCTCGGCGCGGCGGAGTATCCCTTCGCCGCGCGGGTACGCTCGCAAGAACAGAAGGATTTCGTGGAAGCGTATCAAAGAGTCGGCGTCGGGAAAGCTCCGCCGCGCGAGCGTGTCGAGGAGCCTCTCGGCGGGCGCATCGTTTTCGGGTCCAAAGCGACGCCTGGCTTCTTCGAGCCGGGCAAGAAGCTTATCGAGCGAGGCAGAAGGCATAGGTTCAATCGTTCCGGTAAGCCGTTTTTCCGGGCCGCGATACTCTAAACGAGGAAACTATAAACCATGAAGCGCGAACTACAAACAGGAAAGGCCCGGGATCGATTTTGCCCGTGGCCCCGACTCCTATTTCGCCTCTTCAAGAAACGACAGCACGGCCTCGTTGCAGAAGGCGGGTTGGTCCGTGAGAAGGATATGGCTCGCATTCGGCACCGGGACCAGTCTCGCGCCCTCGATTGCCCGCGCCAGGATCGCCCCGTTCTCGGGCGGGACAAGCCGGTCGCTCTCGCCATGAATTATCAGGGTGGGAGCCTTGATCTCGTGGAGCCGGGTGTAGGAATGCCAAGCAAGAACGCCCTGGAGCTGCGCCATGTAGCTCTCGGCGGGAGGGAATGTTCGAACCCTCACCGCAAGGTCTTCTTCTATCCTCTCGCGTGGGGTGGACGGATCGTAAACGAAGCGCGCCATCGCCCAGAAGGCGTCCGTGGGAGTCATGTTCGCCCTCGCGTACAGCACTCCGATAACTTCGAGCGAGGCGGGCACGGCCTCAAGCCCTCCGCACGACGTGCAGGCGAGTATGAGCGAGCGCACCCTGTGCGGGTGCCGCAGCGTGAGCTCCTGGGCGATCATGCCTCCCATCGATATTCCGTACACGTTTGAAGACTCCACGCCCGCCGCGTCGAGAACCGCCGCGGCATCGCCCGCCATAGACGAGATCGAGTATGGCCCGCGAGGGGCGCTGCTGCGGCCGACTCCCCGGTTATCGAACAGGATCGTTCTGTGGCGGCGCGATAATGCAGGGACCGCGCGGTACCACATGTCGGACGAGTAACCCAGCCCCATAACGAGCAGCAGCGGATCGCCCCCGCCGTGCTCTTCCCAGTAAATCCTCGCCCCCTCGCTCTCTACGTATGGCATCGAAAGCTCCCTGGTTCCCCGCTCGTGTCACTCCGAAATATCTCCCCGCGACATCCCGATCGCGGTCGATCACTCCTTCAACGCGGCATATTTGAAGATACGGAACCTGTACTGCTGCTGGTCGCGAATGCTCTTCGCCACCGCTCCGTGCAGGCCCTCGTCCCATTTCGTATACTGGTCGATGAAGCGGTCCGAGGCCGCCTTGTCGCCCCCGTACTGAAGGTCGAGGACCTTCGCGAGCATAGCGGCGACCGCGTCATGATATTTGTCGTAGTGAATGCCGAGCCTCTTCGATTGCGGGTCGAAGCTCAACAGGCCCTTCTCCAGAAAGAAGTTCCACTGCATGAGCTGCATGGTGTTGTAGGGCTGATCCCGGCGCGGTTTGTTGTTTTGCAGCACGCGATTGATGCCGCTTGCGTAGACGGAGCGGAGCTGCGCGTCAGAGTAGTAGCCTTGCCTTCGCAGCGTCCGGGCGGTGAACAGAGAGATGAGATCCGCTTTCAGCTCTTCCAGCAGGCTGGAGTTTTCCTGCAGGGCGGTATCCAGGTCTTCCCCGCTTCCGGTCACGTCCACGCCCAGGTAGTGCCCGACCTCATGCCAGAGCGTGCGATAAAAGTTCCCCTCGGCCGTCAGCTCCTTCTCGTGCGCCGGCCCGACCGCCGCCGCCCAGCCGCGATTCGTTCCCTCGAAAATCTCGGGGCTCTGCATTATGTTCGAGCGCAGCAAGATGGTCCGCCCATACCGGCGGGCCAGATAGCTCTCGTTCGGCAGAATGGTCGCGGTATTGCCGCCGCGCGATTGTCCGAAGTCGGCTATCACGTCGTAGACGCCCACGGGGATGTCCTCTCTCACCTTCTTGTGGTGCTCGTATGGAAGCTCGTCTTCGAGCGCCTGCAACCCCTTCATCGCTTTGCGGAGGGCGTCCGTCTCCGGCTTTCTCATGCTCAGGAGGCTGAAAGCGAAGAGGGTCTTCACCCCGTAGAGCTCGTCATCATAGACCTCGTAAGACCCGATCTCCGCGTTCAGATTCTTGAAGCGGCCCGTGACCCAGGCGGCATCGCCCGACTCGTAGTCGTTCGACAGCAGGTCGCGCGCGCGGTTGCGGAGGAAGCGCGCGAACTCGTCATCCTCTTTCTCTACGGCGTCGGCCGCCTCGCTGAGCAGAGCGTGCGCGCGCAGGAGCTCGTCCGCGTATGCCAGGGAGTAGGGGACGGAATAAAAGCCCTTCGCGTCGGGCTTCGCGAGCATCTTTTCCAGCTCTTGCTTCAGTCCCGGGTGCAGGGTCTGTAACGCCGGGTGCCCGGCGAGCCTCGAAAGGTCTTCTCGCAGACTCTCCGCCGACGCGCGGCGCACGACCGTGCGGAGGTCGAGAATGGACGCGCGCCTGTCGGGGTTCGCCGCCAGGAACGCGTCGATCTCCTGCTTGGAGACGCCGCGAGGGTAGAGGTTCTTTCCCGGCTGCGGGGGATCGACCGGCAGAAACGGCTCACGCTCGTTATCGAGCGTCGTCGTAATCGGGCCCTGGTTCAACCGATATAGCGTGAGCAGGTTTTGCGTCTCGACGGGCGAGCCCAGACTCTTGTCCAGCTGCACGAGGTCGCGGTAGGATGAGAGGGCCCGCGCTTCCCGCTGATGCTCATATAAACTCTGAAAGATATTGCCGACTTCGAGCAGAAGGCCCGCCGCCTTGCGCTCGCCTTCGCCCAGGTGAGAAAGATCAGGCGACAGGCGTATGACCTGCGTCTTGTCGATAATCGGCTGACTCTTCTCGCGCGGCCAGTAACCGGGCGGGAGTCCCGCCCCGGAAGGCCTGCGGGGCGCGTTCTGTGCCAGAGAGTACCCGAAAATGCTAAAGAGAAAGATGTATACCAGTAAGAGCTTCATGACTTTCCTCCACGAGCAAGTATATCAAAAGCCCCGCGAAGTAGAATCGATCGGGCGCACGCGCGCCGCCTGCCGGAGCGGTCGCGCTCTGGTACAGCGGCCTGTTAGAGTTTTCGACACGCGCGTTCGACATGCGATTGAGACGAAGAATTCCCCTCGATGGACGGTTCTTATGAGTCACCTTACACGCCTGATGCTCTTGTACTCCCTGTCCGCCACCGTCTTCGGCCAGGGGCAGGCCCGCCCTTCCGGTGAACGGCAATTGATCCTGACGAATACCTGGAGGGCATGCTCGGCAAGGACGTGACAGAGATAAAACTGCGCGACTATTATCACCATGCCATCGAGTGGGCGGGAAGCCTGAAGCTCGGGCGTGAACTGGAACGGATCAGAAAAGATGTAAAGACCGATTTCGAGTATTTGAAGGGATCGCTCATAGACAAAGAGCTGCTGAGCCCTTCCGCGGCGGAAGCATCTGACCTCAATCTATCCATCCTCGTGGTCGATTGCAGGGAGCGAAAGACCCCTCCGCTCCCCGAAATTCCCGGAGTGAAAAAGATCGAATACTAGCTTTCGCGGCGGCGAGATGCGACGTAAAACCCTGTTCTCCTTCATCGCGAAAAGTATTTTTTCAGCGCCTTCTTTCAGGGGTCCGATCGGTAAGTTCGAATACTCTGGCAGGGCCGCGTGTGCTATACTCGCTCGCGTTTTACGAGCCGGCGGCAGGCGATCCCCTCAGAAACGCATGCCCGCGACGGCCCATGCTTCCAAAAAAAAGATAACGGAGGATCGATAATGAGTTATTTGAGTACCCCCCGCCTCGTCTTCGCCGGGCAGTTCCAGGCTGATCCCTCGACGGTCAACAATGATCCGGAGCACTTCAATTCCGATGTCTTCCGGGCGAATTACCAGTTGCCGGGCTCCGGCGCGACGAACGGCTGGTGGAACCCGGGAGGCACCGCCGCCTGGCGATTGCGAGGATGCACCGTGCGGCAGGTGGTATACAGAGACGGAACGTCCTGCGACGATCCGAACGTCGACCCGATAGTCGGCGCGCCGGTCAATGGAACGGGCACTCGCGTCGAGGGCAAGCTGGTCGACCTCGACCCCGAACAGCAAATGGTATCGGAGGTATGGGGATTTCAGGTTGTTCTCGGACAACCTGAGAGCGGCCCGGGCTTCAGCTCCGACTTCGAGGTAGCGCCCTTCACGGACATCTGGACGCGATACCCGCAGGGGCAGCCGGATTCGTTCTTTGGAGCGTTCTACCAGAGCGTGCTCAAGGTGCTCGACGGGAAGGCGGGGGGCGGTTCGCGCTTCCTCGACGAGCTGTCTGATTCGGGTGAGCTCCCGCGACAGCTCAGCATCAGGTTCAACGTCGACGGCTATAATGACGATTCGACCTCGACCCAGTTCACCTTCGGCCGCGTCGTCGGCTCGATCGGCCTCTACTCGCCCGGCGAGCCAAAGCATTTCGTCGCGGCGCGCGCGCTCCAGGTCCCGCAGCCGCCTCCGCAACCCGCGCTCAATACCGCCTATGCCCGGACCGGCGGCAACGTCATATCGCTCGACCTGGGCAACAGCCTCGCGACTCAATCGTCCGGCGGCCCGCTCGCCGATGTCGGCCGGCTCTACCTGGCCCTCCTGCCCGCGAACGAAGCGCCGGTCCTGCTCGACGAGATCGATTACCGGAGCGACGGCTGGTATGAGCAGACGGCCGGGATAGTATCGTTCAAGCTGTCAGACAGCCAGTTGAGCCGGGCCGCCGAAACGCCGCTCGGCATCGTCGCCTGGAGCAACAATTATCCGCAAGGGTTCTACCCCTTGCTCGCGGAAGCCGCGGACGGCGCATTCTTACGGGCCGACGACTTCGTCTTCCGGCTCAACCCGGGAGAGGGCGGAAGCACGACTTTCTACGCGACGACCTTCGGTCAGCCCGCGTCGGGTTTGAAGATCAGCCTCGGTTACGACGCGACCCAGATGGCGGGGCAGGCCAGCCAGGGCCCCGTGTCCGGGCCGACCGTCCTCGGGCAGCCGCAGTCGGCCTTCACCTTTCCCACTTCGATTACCACGGGACCGGGCGGGAGCGTGGACCTTCCGTTACAGGCCGGCGATCCGGGCCGCCCGCGCGTCTACATCGACGGGCAGCTCTACGGCGTGACCTACGCGCTGGGCGACAGCCCGCCTCCCGTCGGCAGCGTTCAGAACCCGAGCCAGATATTAAACGCGCTCGTCTTCTCCGGCTACGAGGCCTCAGACCGGCCCACCTGGCTTCGCGACGTGCAGCCGATCTTCCAGCAATACGCCAATCTCTACCCGGTGATGCGGCCCATCGTGGACCTTGCGGATTACGCGAGCGTGGTGGGCAAGCTTTCCATACTCAAGAGGGTCTTCCGTACGCCGGTCACCGACCCGAATTACATGCCCGTGACGCGAGACCTCTCGAAAGCCAAGCTCGACATGATACGCGCGTGGCTCGACCGCCCGCTTTACATGAATCTCGAATCGGTCGAGGATCTCACGATAGCTCTGCAAACTGCGATAGAGCTTGAGCACTCGACCATCCCGCCCTACCTGTGCGCGCTTTACAGCATCAAGTCCGGGACCAACAGTGAAGTGGCCGAGCTTATACAAAGCGTGGTGATCGAAGAGATGTTGCACATGGCCCTTGTTTCCAACCTGCTCGTATCCATCGGCGGCAGCCCCCGGATCGGGCAGCCCGGATTCGTGCCGCGTTATCCCGGCCCGCTCCCCGGAGGCCTCAGAGACGGGCTGACAGTGCGCCTCCGCCGCTGCTCGATTCGCCAGATACGCGATGTCTTCATGTCGATCGAGGAGCCGGGAGTCACCGTGGAGCCGGTCGGCGGTCACGTCAACCCCGGCGACCCGGTAGATCCCAGCCTCTTTACAATCGGGTGGTTCTACTCGGAGATCGAGCGGGCGCTCGCGGACCTGAGCAGCGCGGGCGAGATATCGTTCGGCAACGCGGAAAAACAGGTGTCGTCCTGGCCCAGCACGGGGAGGCTCATCGTCATCACCGACCTGAAGGAGGCGCTCGCCGCCATTCAAGAGATCAAGGAACAGGGCGAAGGGGCCAGGCCGCTCGATCCCGATGATGCCGACCACGAGCTTGCCCACTATTACAAGTACGCGGAGATAGTCGCCGGTCGCCGGATCGTGGTCGGCCCCGACAGCTACTCATTCTCCGGAGAAGTTATCCCCTTCGATCCCGACGGCGTGTGGCCGATGATGGACGATCCCGACGTGGCCCTGCTCGCGCCCGGCTCGAGAGCGCGGATACTTTCCGACCAGTTCGCGTCAACCTATCACGCCCTTCTCAGCGCCTTGAATCGCACATTCAACGGCGACCCCGACTATCTGAACCAGGCCATCGGCCTGATGTACTCGCTCGACCTGGCCGCGCAGCAGTTGATGCAGACGCCTTCGGGCCTGAACGACGGGACGACGGCGGGGCCGTCCTTTCAACTCCCGTTCCCGGAGTGACCAGACGGCGGTGAAACGGGCTGGTTGCGTGACCGAATATTTATAACCGGGGAGATCGCCATAAACAGGGCCATAAACAGCGCCATGA
>DATLMR010000119.1:0-27371 GCA_035537555.1 Blastocatellia bacterium | reverse complement strand
TCGCAACGGGCGCGACCCGTCGCCTTCCGACCCCCGATTCCACCAGCAGATGATCTATGCCGTCTGCAGCACCGTCTATGCGGCCTTCAGAAGCGCGCTCGGTCGTCACATAGCGTGGGGCTTCACACCGTCCGGCGCGTCGGAAGACGGCGCTCATCGTCTCCGCCTGCGACCGCACGCGCGACATGAAAGAAACGCCTACTACGACAAGGAGCAGGGCGAGCTTTGCTTCGGTTATTACCGCGCGGACCGTGAGGTGGCGGGGCGGAACCTGCCCGGCAGCAGGGTCTTCACCTGCCTGTCGCATGACATCATCGCCCATGAAGTCACTCACGCGCTGCTCGACGGCCTGCGGACCCAATTCACTATGCCGACAGGAGCGGATGTCCTCGCCTTTCACGAAGCCTTTGCCGACCTTGTCGCCATATTTCAACACTTCAGCTACGAGAAGGTGCTGCAATCGGCGATACGCAAGGCGCGAGGAAACCTGAGAGACGCTTCTATGCTGACCGACATCGCGCGGCAGTTCGGCCATACGACCGGGCAGGGCCGCGCGCTCAGAAGCGCGGTCAATGATTTCGATAAAACGGGAAAGCCGAAGATATATGGAGCCGATGATGAGGCTCACGACCTCGGCTCTGTTCTGGTCTCGGCCATCTTCGAAGCCTTTGAGACCATCTTCAAGCGCAAGACGGACCGCTATATAAAGCTTGCGACCAACGGCTCGGGAGTGCTCCCTCCGGGGGACCCTTCGCCCGACCTGCTAAGCGTTCTTGCCGATGAAGCGAGCAAGCTGGCAAGCCAGGTTCTTTCCATCTGCATCCGTGCGATAGATTACTGTCCGCCCATCGATCTCGAATTCGGCGAGTTCCTCCGGGCAGTTATAACAGCAGATTACAACCTCGTTCCGGACGACCCCTGGGGCTACCGCGAAGCCCTGATAGATGCGTTCAGAAAGCGGCAGATATATCCTCGAAATGTGGACAGTTTCTCTGAGGATGCGCTCCTGTGGCGCGCTCCCATGAGTGCCGTTCCCGACATCGAAGATTTGAGCTTCGGGATTCTGAAATTCGAGGGTGACCCGGGCCGCCCCTCCGGTCAGGATGAGCTGAGGCGACAGGCCTGCGCTCTGGGCCGGATAGTCTCTGACCCTCAGTATCTCAGGTCGTTCGGCTTCGCGCGCAGAGGCGACCCCCGGCTCGGCAAAGACGCGATCGACCTGCCCTGTGTCCAGTCGATCCGCTCGTCGCGGAGGGCAGGGCCTGACGGTCAGGTCGTCTTCGATCTGGTGGCGGAAGTTACCCAGCGAAGAACGGTGCTCGACCCAGACGGGAAGCCGGATTTCGATTTCTATGGCGGCGCGACGGTCACGCTCGGTCCTGGCGGAGAGGTCCGCTACTCAATCTCGAAGAGCGTATTGAATGAAGAGCGCCTCAAGCGCCAGAAGGCCTTCGTCTATTCTGAGGCCGGGAGCCGTTACTGGACTTCGAGAGAGGGCAGGATGTCTCCTGAATCGCAGTTGTTCCGCCTGCTGCATTCGTGACCTCCGGCGAGAACTCCTTTCGGGCATGGGCGAGCGGCCGTCGGAGATGTAAAGCTCTTTGAAATGCGACGGTAGATGTTTCAGCGGGCGCTCCTTCAGGGAGAGGCCGACGGCGCCGCGGCCCGACGGCGAGCCCAGGGCTTGAAACCGGGGCTCGGCTTCGATGGGTCGATTTCGCGTTCTTTTACCGTGAGCCGGTCTTTCAAGAGCAGACGCCTGTTCGGTATCTTCGCGCGAGCCCATTATGGTCCGCGAGGTTTCAATTACAATTAGTCCATATCGGGTCTGTAAACGGATTACCGCTACAGTTGAAATTAGACTGTACATACGTATCGCAGGGTGGAGAGAAGCCATGCTTATTCATGTAATTAATAAAGAATCGGCGCGCCGGGCAGGTTTTAAGCAGGCGGTTTGAAAGGCCTGATTTCGGTTATGCGACTGGATAGTATCTGCTTAATGGATACTCTGTTTACATTTTCTTGTTAAACAAGTAACCACGCAGGCGGTCGAAAATATTCGTGATGCCTGGGGGAAAGCAAGGCTCCTTTAAAAGTTTCCCTTTTAAATAAGAGGTTTAATGGTTCAAGGTTAGCATTAATATCGAAGAGTTATTGATCCTGGCACGTGGTGTGCACTAGACGCGTCTGGGTTTTCACGAACTGTGGTGTATTTCTGTTTAAATTATCACGATAATTGGATTTCGATTGAAAATTTGTGGTTGCTTTTATAAAGATTCCGATTTATGATACGCACTCTTTGTAAGACCTGGCTTTGCCTAGGATGCGGTTGAAGCCCCAGCGCTCCCGAGCGGAGTCGCCAGTTCGATCCAAATAGCGAGTTTGACCCCATACGAATTTGAACGGGCGCGATCGGACAGACTGTTCGCGTGGACTTAACTCCGGTAGTAGTGGGTATCGTTCCCCAGAAGTGTTTTCTGCCGGTCGCAATGCTCTCTAATTTCTAAAAAGAGGGAGCGAACGAATCTAGCGGGTGGTCTCAAAATACATGTCGGGCGCACGTGCTCGGCTGAGCGTTTTTTTGAAATTCCCAATTATGGAGAGGGATAGATGATGAAAATGAAAAGAGCGGTAATAATGGCAGTGCTGGCTTTAGCAGTAGCCGCATTGGCGTTACCGATCGTGGGCCTGCGCGCACGCGCGGCCGGCGGACCGGTGGCTGCCAAGCCATCAGCCGCTGTTGCCAGTCGGGCTAATGCTCCGGCTCCGACAGTTGCTGCGGCTACAACAAAGCAAGCCACTGTGGCCGACGACTCTGTAATGCAGGGTCAAGCCGGCAAGATCAGCCAGGACGTGCTCGACACGCTTGGCTACAAGAAAGTACCGAGCGCGGCACTGGGCGAGTTGAACGCCCGGATCGCTCAGTCTATCAACCAGCGCATGTCGGGTGGGGCACAGCCTCTGTCCGGGCAGCCGCTGGTGCTTAACCCTAATAGTGCTTTATCAGCAGGACTCATCACCACGATCGGCGGTCGTGACAATCAGTTTTCTGAAGTGACCCTGATTGCCGACTGGGACGGACGCGAAGATTGTGTCGCGGACCGGGAGAACAAGGTAGATGATTTTTCGTTTGCTGAGCTGGAGATAGACTTCGTGTTGACGAGGGCGGCTATCTCGGAGCACACGGTGGCCAACGGGTTTGCCGAGAACGTCTTCTACTATGGCGACTCGGTTGGGAACCTTTGGATCGGCACCGACACCGGAGCCGACGCTGACGCGAACGTCAACGTCGTCACTCAGGTAAACATTCCGGCTCTGGTCAACACGGGCACGTCGGGCGGCTTCACTCTTCAGAACCCGGTCGCCGGCGATTGCACGGACGATCAGGTGACCGTCACAGGCATCGCGGTCAACCCCGTTGCCGACCTCGGCGACTTCGGCCTTTGCGGGACGATCGGCGAAGTCATTTACGTGTCGGTTTCGGACACCGAAGGTTGCTCTTCCAATGCAGCCAATCAGATCTTCCGCACGCGGATATTCGCATTTGCGGTAACGGACGCGGCGGGCGGCGTTGCCCCTGCCGGAGTTCGTCAGATTCTCCGCAGCCCGCTTAATAACATAGCGGGTGTCGCAGTCGACGATGACGGCAGCCTCTACTTCCAGCTGGTTGACCTCATCGGCTTCTCCGGTGGCGCCATCTTCAAGGCGACTGAAACCTGCGGCAACTCCGTAGGCTGCACCGTTGCCGGGACGAATCCGCGCGTGAATCGCGTGATTCCGAACATCCCGGGCGGTCAGACCGGCTTCGGCGGTACGGTTGCACTCACGCTGTCTCAGGCTTCCGCCATCACCGACGACGGTGACTCGGTTACCGAGCCTGGCGAGCGCGTGCGCCTGACCAACTACTCAGGCAATTCGACAACGTTTGGAAACATCGTGGCGATCGACGCCGGACCGTGCAACGTTTTGTACGCTGCGGTCTCGCGCTCGAACGTCGACGGCACCGATAACACGACCGGCCTGTTCACCAACCCTGCCGGCCTCGGCGCCACTCCTTCCATGATCATCAGCTTCGCCGATTGCGGCGGCGCTTTCGATCCTTGCACGGCGGTTGGCAGCTTCCCCGGAATACTACCGGTAGCTGACGGCATAGCCGACGGCACGGCATCGGGAACGCTTGCCGGCACGGCTGGCGTCAACAACTTCCGGGTCTTCGCGCTGGGCACGGGCCCTGACATTCCGCGCACGGGGACCAACGCGGCCATCATCACGCCCAACACGCTGAAGCTCGACTTCCAGGTCGACTATCAGTCACACTCCGGGATAGCGGTCAACGAAGAAGGGACCGTCTTTGTGATCTCGGGCGGCGCGCCGGGCGGACCTGGCAAGAACCCCTCGCCGATGCTTGGTGAGATTCTTTGCTTCGCCGATATGTGCCCGATGGATCGCATCGCCGATCCTGTTGATATGAGGACGACCGGATCTCTACCGAATCCGCCGGCACCCGCAGGAAACGTGGGCGATGGCGTCTCGGATAGGGCCGATCACATCTTCTACCAGTCACCGCTGGATCAGGTGACGCTGACGCCGGGCGGCCTGTCAGGCCTTGCCACCGGCTTCCTCCGCTACACGAATCGTCTTGCTCCGGGTCCGCTCGGAACTGGCGTGACACTTGGTGTGACCAAGCGCGTTCAGGGCGACGACGACACGGATGGAACGATCATCTTCGAGAACCTCGACCCGGGTCACCAGGTCGCCGGCGGCGATGATCAGAATACTCCGTTCCGCGGCGATGACAACGATGGCGCGGGCTCGCCCGTCCTTGTTGGAGCGCTTCAGGGCGGCTTCGAATTCTTATTCGGCGGACCGGTCGGAACGGCCGGCTGCGTATGGAACGGCTTCTTCCTCAACTCCAACGGCAACATCACGTTCGGCGGTGGAGACACGGACAACTTCGCCAACGTGCTTGACCTGCGTGCCGGGCTGCCGCGAATCGCTCCGGCCTGGACCGATCTCAACCCGTCGGCGAGAGCAGTCAACCTCTGCACATTCCCCGTGCAGGCGCTCGGCTTTGCCAACGTCAACGCGTTCAAGATCCGCTGGATCAACGTGCCTGAGTTCGGCCTTGAAGGCTGCACCGGTACCCAGATCAACGGTGGCAGAAGCAACACGTTCGCGGTGACGTTGTATGACGACGGCACGGGCCGTGACGAAAACGAGGCTCAGGCGCTCGATCCTGGCGATCCGACAGGCGACAACGTCGATCCCGCTTTCGATGAGCAGGAAGGTCCGACCGACCTCCGCTTCACTCGCGAACCCGTGACTGGCATTCTCGTCGGCTGCTCGCCGAGAAGAGAAGGCTCGGGCAACTTCATATTCGAGTACTGCCGCATGGATCTGCTCGGCGTGCCGGTCAATCCCGTGCTCGTAGGCTACTCGATCGGCGACCTCGATCCGCTCAACCCGCCCGGCCTGTGCGAAGTCGGACTTGGCGGTCTGGGTGAGGCTGCTAGGGCCGCCGAACAGCCCGCGCCCACCGGATTCGGTGTTTTCGCCGGCCAGACCGGCATCATCTCCTGCAACTGCCTGATCGGTGAAGGCACGGAGCCGACCATCTTCGAGTTGTTCAACGAAGGTGCCGATCCGTCGGTCGATTCAGGTGGCATCGTGACGTTTGCGACGGCTGACTTCGACCTCAGGTTCGAAGGCAACGGCAACTGCACGCCGCCTGCTAGGCAGGATGACCTCAACCGCGGCAAGGTCGGCTTCTTCGGAGTCGGCTGCGAACTGCCGACCGCTCCGATCTGCACACTGGTCAACGTGCCGACGTTTGCCGTCACACCGGGCGGAAACAGCGCAACCGACATAGTCGACGCGCTGTGCGCGGTGCCGATCAACATCATCGGCTGTGGCTTCTTCCCCAACGAAGTGACGACGGTATGTCAGGTCTTCGCGGGCGAAACGGGTGTGAACCCGCAACGCGCCGGTAAGACCGTGACATCGGCCGTCACGCTGGCTTGCGACACAAACGGCGACGGCATACCGGAAGCGACGCTGGCGCTAGTGAGTGTCAACCCGAGGAACTGCAACCTGATACAGGCAACGATCCCGACAGTAGGGGTCGGCAACGCGACGTCCGCGCAGTCGAGCACCGGATTCCCGCTGGCTTGCTGCGGAGGGACGGCGACGTTGACCGTGACGACTACCTTCACGGCTGGGGATAACAATATCTTCGGGCCTGGGGCCAGGACGTTCACCTGCGCGCTGGCGTTAGGAACGAGAGCACCGGTTGTGATCTCGGTAACGCCGTCGAGCGCGGATTGCTCGGTGTCGCAGGATCTGTTGATAACGGGCGCCTGCTTCCTGTCACCGACCGGAGCGCCGGCAGTAACGAGCGTGTTTGCGATCGAGCGCGGGACAACCAACCGAATCGACGCGACGAGGTTCGTGGTGCTTGGTCAGGATAGGATCGATGCGTTCTTCAACTTCGGGACAGCCAACGCAGGCAAGACGTTCTTGATCTTCGTGCAGGGACCTGGCGGAATAAGCCGGAACCTGACGAGCCTGCCTGCCGGAGCGCCGGCCAATTGCCCGCTGGGCAACGAGCTGGGCGTGCCGGTGACGTTCACCTGCGAGACGAGGACGGGCGGCGGAAATGATGGCGACACGATTAACATCGCGGTCGTCAACGGATGCCGACTCGACCGAAGCGCGACAGGGAAGTTCACGTTGGTCGTAACGGGAAGCAACATCAAGGCGGGAGCTACGCTGACGATCAGCGGAGGAGCGCCTAAGAAGCTGAAGTTCAAGGACCTGCAGACAAGCACGAACACCTTCAACAGGGTGGTGGCGATCGGACAGCTGTGCTCGAAACTACCGGGAGACATAGTGATCACGAACCCGGGAGCGAGAGCATCGGCGCCGTTCCGCTGCAACGATGCTTGCCCGACGAACTAGAAGCAGTAGAGTAAGGGGAAGGTGGAGGAGCAAGAAGCTCCTTCATCTTCCTTCTTAACAGACTGAGGAGGACCAGCGATGGTCCTCCTTTTTTAGTTGCGGGAGCGCATCTCGGCTGAAGGAGACGGGGACTCTTACCCGGGAAATACGCGCGATCAGGAGAGAAGAGCTCTCGAGCCGGGATAATAATCAAGCCAGGTTTTCGGGCTAGTTCAGGCCGTTAAAGGATAGTAAAATCATCCGGGCTCATCAAGCTTGACATATCCACTCAGGAAATATACCTTATTAAATTCTGCGTTTAGGCTGGTAGCATCATGTTCGAAGCACTTTCAGATAAGCTGAAGAAGGTTTTCAAGGACCTGCGAGGGCAGGGCAAGCTGACCGAGGCGCACATAGAGGCGGCGATGCGGGAGATCCGTATCGCTCTGCTTGAAGCCGACGTCAATTACAAGGTCGTGAAATCCTTCATCGACCGCGTGAAGGAGAAGGCCCTCGGCCAGGAGGTTCTGGGCTCTCTTTCGCCTGCTCAGCAGGTGGTCAAAGTAGTCTACGATGAGATGGTTGAGATGCTCGGGGGCACCTCGACGCAGCTTGTCTTTACCAAGCGCATCCCCAACGTGGTTATGATAGTCGGCCTTCAGGGATCAGGGAAGACGACAACCACGGGGAAGATCGCGCGATTGCTGGCAGGGAGCCATAAGCGCCGGCCTCTTTTACTTTCGGTCGACGTTTATCGCCCGGCGGCGCGCCAGCAGCTTGCGATAATCGGGGAGGCGATCAAGCAGCCGGTCTTTGATGCCCCCGATGTGAACGATCCCGTGGAGCTGTGCCGCCTCGCCTTGCGCGAGTGCCAGCAGATGGGGTACGACACGCTGCTGGTCGATACGGCGGGCCGCCTGCACGTCGATGAAGAGCTCATGGTCGAGCTGCAGAGGATTAAGCAGGAGACGGCTCCGACAGAGATTATTTTCATAGCGGATGCTATGACAGGGCAGGACGCGGTCCGTTCCGCCGAGCAGTTCCACGAGCGCGTGGGGCTGACGGGCGTGGTCCTCACGAAGATGGAGGGCGACACGCGCGGGGGCGCGGCCCTATCGATCAAAGAGGTTACGGGACAGCCCATCAAGTTCATCGGTGTCGGCGAGCGTTACGATGCGATCGAGCCTTTCTATCCCGATAGAATCGCCCAGCGCATTCTCGGCATGGGAGACGTGCTCTCTCTGATCGAGAAGGTTCAGGCCGAGGTGGACGAGGAGAAGGCCCTGGAGCTTCAAGATAAGCTCGCCCATGACAAGTTTTCCCTGGAAGACTTTCGAGATCAGCTTCGCCAGATGAAGCGGCTCGGCTCTCTGGATAAGATTCTGGATATGCTTCCGTCGAACATGCTCGGGGGGCTCAAGATGACTCCGGAGCAGGCGTCCGAAATGGAGTCCAAGCTGAAGCTCACGGAGGCCATAATAAATTCGATGACGCCGGAGGAGCGGCGAAATCATGCCCTGCTCAACGCCTCGCGCCGGAAGCGAATCGCGCGCGGCAGCGGCACGACCGTCACGGACGTGAATCAGATGATCAACGAGTACACCGAGATGCGCAAGATGATGCGCATGATGACTTCGGGCGGGCTCGGAGGCATGATGGGGGGGCTCGGCGGCAAGCTTGCAGGAGGTATGCTGGGAAAGGGGCTGCCCGGCTTCGGGGCGGGCACCCGCCGCAAGGCAACGAAGAGGAAGAAGAAGAAGAAACGGTGAGGCCCGGCCTTCGGCGGCCGGGTCGGTCTTGTGAATCACAGGGCCGGAGCAATCGTGCTTTGAGAACGTCGGCCCGCGAGAGTATTCCGCGCCGGTGTCGAGAATAGACGATTTTACGGTGATTTTAATTGCCTGGTTTCGAGATCAGCCCATCCCGTCGCTTGATGTGACGGGCTGATCTCTTCAGTCGAACGTGGAGGTGCATTTTGCTAGCAATCAGATTGACGAGAATGGGCGCGAAGAAGAAGCCCTTTTATCGAATAATAGTAACGGAGAAGCGATCCAAGCGGGATGGCCGTTTTGTGGAGTCGATAGGGTACTACGACCCTTGCCGCAACCCGGCCAACGTTAAGCTCGATCAAGAACGGGTGAATTACTGGCTAGAACGCGGAGCGCAGCCGAGTGACACTGTACGCAGCATAATCAAGCGCAACGCCGGAGCCGCTCCCCCCGCGGCGGAGAGCCCCGAAGCGAGCGCTTGATTCTGTGAGGCAGCCCTGGAAATCGAATCAGCACCGGCCGCGCAGCGCGTCCTCCCTTCCTTGCTGATTGTTTAAGGAGGTGACCTATGGACGACGTCTCAGTGAAGGAGGTCATCGAGGCCATTGCAAGGGCTCTCGTGGACACTCCGGATGAGGTGGCGGTCAAAGAGGTGGATGGCGAGGCGACCACGGTTCTCGAACTCAAGGTGGCCCCGCAGGACCTGGGTAAGGTGATCGGGAAACAGGGACGCACCGCGCGCGCCATGCGAACCATCTTGCGCGCGGCCGGCATGAAGCAGAAGAAGAGATTCGTGTTAGAGATTCTGGAGTAGTGACAAGCTCGGGCGAAAAAGAAGAAGATGTCGTCATAGCGCGCATCGTCAAGGCGAGGGGTATTCGCGGCGAGGTCGCTTGCGAGATCGCGACCGACTTCCCTGAGCGGTTCGACGCGCTTGAAGCCGTTACCGCTCTCATGCCGGATGGTTCGCGGCTCGCCCTATCGCTTGAAGATCACTGGTTTCATAAAGAGCGGGTGATATTGAAGTTCGAAGGGTATGATTCCATGACCGCGGCCGAGCAGCTCGTCGGAGGCTTGCTGGTCATCCCGGCCTCTGACACGATGCCGCTCGAAGACGACGAGTTTTATGAGTACGACATCGTGGGCTCGCAGGCGATCACGAGCGAGGGGCAGGTCATCGGGCAGGTGACGGCACTGATGCGAACGGGCGGGCACGACCTTCTGGTGGTCCAGGGCGAAGATAAGCGCGAGCACCTGATCCCGTTTGTAGACGGCATATGCACCGACGTCGATATAAAGGCCAGGCGCATCACGGTCGATCCGCCTGAAGGGCTGCTCGATCTCTAGATGTGAACACCGGCCGCCGGATCTTGGGTTCGGGGCCTCTGTGAGCAGATTCGAGCAGAGGGTGGAATCCAGGGTCTGAGATGCGGTTCGACATAATAACGATTTTTCCGGAGATCTTCCGAGGGGTCTTTGAGTTCGGGATAATTCGGCGCGCGGTTGAGGCGGGCCTGGTCGGAATCGAAATTCACGACCTGCGCGACTATACCTATGACAGGCACCGCCAGGTCGATGACAGGCCTTTCGGGGGCGGCGCGGGGATGGTCATGAAGCCCGAGCCCCTGTTTCGCGCGGTCGAGGCCATAACCCACGGCGCGGACGACGCGGCAAGAGTGCTGCTCTCGCCTCAGGGCCGCCTTTTCGACCAGAGCGTGGCCGAGGGGTTTTCGCGAAAAGGGCGGGTCCTCTTGATTTGCGGGCGCTATGAGGGCGTCGATGAGCGCGTGGTCGAATCCCTGGTGGACGAAGAACTCTCCATAGGCGATTACGTGCTCTCGGGCGGAGAGATACCGGCGATGGTGATAGTCGATGCCGTGACCCGCCTGATTCCCGGGGCGCTCGGATGCGGAGAGTCGGCCGAGCAAGATTCGTTCGCCGACGGCCTGCTCGATTATCCGCACTATACGCGCCCGGCAGAGTATCGCGGGATGAAGACCCCCGACGTGCTCTTGAGCGGCAACCACGCGGAGATCGAGCGATGGCGGCGGCGTAAGGCCCTGAAGAAGACGCTCAGATGCAGGCCCGACCTGCTTCGCGAGCCAGCCGAGCCCGGGCCGGTCGAGATTTTGAAAGAGATTGATAACGACGAATAGATATAAGGTACCGAGGTGTTTATGATGAATCCAGTAGTTCAAAACGTAGAGACTCGCCAGCTGCGCACTCTTCCCGAGTTTCAGCCCGGCGATACGGTTCGCGTTCACGTGCGGATCAAAGAAGGCGATAAAGAGAGGCTCCAGGCTTTTGAAGGAGTGGTCATAGCGCGCAAGCACTCGGGCGTGCGCGAGACCATCACCGTGCGCAAGACGAGCTTTGGCGTCGGGGTCGAGCGCATCTTCCCGCTCCATGCCAGTATAATCGACCGCATCGAAGTCACCCGAAGAGGGCGCGTGCGCCGCGCGAAACTCTATTACCTTCGCAAGCTGCGCGGCAAGGCCGCCCGCATCCGTGAGCGCGATACGCGCGGCACGCGCGCCGCAGCCAAGGTGCCTGCTGCTACGCCGCCCGCTCCCGTGGAAACAGAGCAGAACGCTCAGCCTGGACAGGAATAACTGAGGGCGATGAGAGGGCTGGTTGAAAGGCTTGCCCGTCCTCTCACTTCATTTCGCTCGCCGATCCGGCAAGCTGAGGATTGGGCGTGAAGATCATTCCTATTCTGGTCGCGATCTACGTCTTCGCTTTCTTCCTGCTGGTCTGCGTCGTCTACTGGTACGGCGTGCGCCCATACAGCGACTGAGCGGCCGGTAGAGATGCGCGCGCGCGGGCTGTCGCGAATTCCGGGCTCACAGGCTCAACGCATTCTTGCGAATTCGGAGATATCGATGAAGACGCGCAGAGAGCTCCTCGAGGAATTCCTGACCGCGGACCCGAACGATTCGTTCTCGCGCTACGCCCTTGCGCTCGAGCTCGAAAAGGAGAACCGGCCGCTTGAGGCGATAGAGCAGCTACAGGAAGTAATAGCCCGCGATGCGAATTACGTCGCGGCCTATTATCACCTGGGACGGATACTCGGGCGGATGGGGCAGATAGAAGATGCTCGCGCCATCTACCATCGCGGCCTCGACGCGGCGGTATCGACGGGGGACCAGAAGACTCGCGGCGAGATCCAGGAAGCGCTTGAATTGCTGGACTGAATCCTGAGCGCGCGGGTCCCGCCCGCGTGAGTCAATCTTCACAGTCGATGAAAGCGGCGGCGGTATCTTGGATCTGGACGTTCGGAAGAATGAGACAACTCGGCTCGCGCCCCCAGGAACTTCCTTTACTCACCATCAATCATTTTCGGGAGGAATGATCCTATGAGAACAAAGTTGCTCGCCGTCGCCTTCGTCCTGGCGATAGCCCCTCTTGCCTTCGCGCTGGATAAACAGACCCCGACGATCGAACAGTCCCTCAGCCTCAAGTCGGCTTCGAGCCCTCGAATCTCTCCCGACGGCCGTTATGTCGCCTACCTGGTTCAGGAGGCGAACTGGACGGAGAACGCTTTCGAGACCGAGATATGGATCGCGGTGACCGCGAGCGGCGAACGTTACCAGCTCACGAACGCGAAAAAGTCCAGCAATAGCCCGGCCTGGTCGCCCGACGGCAAGCGGCTCGCCTTCGCGTCCGACCGGGAAGGGAAGCGCCAGATATATCTCATAGCGCCCGCGGGCGGCGAGGCCGCGCAGTTGACGAACGTGGAAGCGGGCGTGACCTCTTTCGCCTGGTCTCCGGACGGCAAGCGGCTCGCCTTCACGGCCGCCGAGGCCGAAAGCAAGGCGATGAAGGAACGAAAAGAGAAGTACGGAGAGTTCGAGGTATTCAACAACGATTACAACATGACCCACCTGTGGGTGATCGACGTCTCGGGCGATCCTAAAGAGAAGATGCCCGAGCCTCGGAGGATCACCGAGGGCACGGGCTTCACGGTCGGAGGCTTCAGCTGGTCGCGCGACTCTTCGCGCCTCGCCTTCAGCGCCGCTAAAGACCCGGACATAAGCTCGTCCGATTCGAGCGATATATATGTCGTGGGCCTCAACGACAAGGCGGTCAAAAAGATCGTGGCCGCGAAAGGCCCCGACTCGAATCCCGTCTGGTCGCCCGACGACAGCCAGATCGCGTATCAAACGTCGAACGAGCGCGAGTTCTTCTTCTACACCAACTCCTATATCGCCGTGGTTCCCTCGCAGGGGGGCGCCTCCCGCGTCATCTCGGAAGCCTTCGACGAGCAGCCCGGCCTGATCGACTGGTCGCCTGACGGGATATATTTCTCGGCCCTTCAAAAGACCAGCTCGCACCTCTATCGATTGAACCCCCAGACCCGCGCCCTCGACCGCGTGACGGATGGAGACGGGTGGGTCTTCTCTCAATTCACCTTCACGAAGGACTTCAAGAAGGCCGCCTTCGTCGGGGCCGGTACGAACAGCTACTCCGAGGTCTACGTATCGAGCCTCGCCCCATTCAAGCCGGCGCCTCTGACCGCGATGAGCGACCAGTTGAAGGAGTTCCGGCTCGGCACGCGCGAGGTGATCGAGTGGAAGTCCACGGACGGGACGCCGATCGAGGGGGTGTTGATCAAGCCGGCGGATTACGATCCGTCGAAGAAATACCCGCTGCTGGTCGTGATCCACGGCGGCCCGACCGGCGTCGACCGCGCCGTCGTCACGGGCGACCGGTACTATCCCGTGGAGATGTTCGCGGCCAAAGGCGCGCTGATCCTCAAGCCGAACTATCGAGGGTCCGCCGGATACGGCGAGAAGTTCCGCTCGCTCAACGTGCGCAACCTCGGCGTGGGCGATTATTGGGACGTCATCTCGGGCGTCGATAACCTGATCGCGAAGGGGTTGGTGGACCGCGACCGCGTGGGCGCGATGGGATGGAGCCAGGGCGGTTACATATCGGCTTTTATCACGACCTCAAGCGACCGCTTCAAAGCGGTCTCGGTCGGAGCCGGTATATCCAACTGGATGACCTACTACGTCAACACGGACATCGCCCCTTTTACGAGGCAATACCTCAAAGCCACGCCCTGGGACGATCCGGAAATCTACCGGAAGACCTCTCCCATCTCTTACGTGAAGACGGCGAAGACTCCGACCCTGATCCAGCATGGCGAGTTCGATAAGCGCGTGCCGATCCCGAATGCGTACGAGCTGCAACAGGCGCTCGAAGACAAGGGCGTGCCGGTCAAGCTGATAGTCTATAAAGGGTTCGGTCACGGCATAGATAAGCCGAAGCAGCAACGCGCCGTGATGGAGCACAACTACGAATGGTTCGGCCAGTGGATATGGGGCGAGAAGCCCTGAGCCGCGATTTTTCGGGGGCGCGCGAGTCACTCCGCGTGGCTTGACCCGCGCCCCCGGGCCTCATCTCCTGTCGATCGCGACCGCGCCTTCGAGGAACGCCAGCCGCACGTTCAGCTCGTCGTCGAATACCACCACGTCCGCGCGCTTGCCTGTTTCAAGCGACCCGTAATCGCCGTCTATTCCGCACGCGCGGGCGGGCACTAGCGAGCACATGTGAAGGGCTTCGTGGAGCGGCAGCCCGAGATTCGACATATTCTTGAGAGCTTGCCTTAAGGTTATGACCGAGCCCGCGATCGTTTCCTCAGGATCATCGGCGAGGGCGGTCCTGCCGCCGCGCACGGTGATCTTTTCACCCCAGACCGTGAACTCCCCGTCGCCGAGCCCGGCGGGCTGTATGGCGTCGCTGATCAAGGCCATGCGGCCCGCGCTCTTGCACCTGTAGATCAATTGCAGCACAAGCGGGTGGACGTGGTGGAGGTCTGCGATAACGTCAACCGTTATGTCGTCGCGCGTGAGGCCCCAGCCGACCGCGCCGGGCTTTCGATGATGCAGGGCGTCGAGCGCGTTCGGGAAATGGGTGATGTGCCTCGCGCCCGCTTCGGCCGCGAGGTCGAGTATCTCGGGACCGGCCTGCGAATGCCCTATGAAGGCCCGCCCGCCGAGCCGCTCCGTCGCCCGCACGAGATCGAGCCCGCCCCGGGTCTCGGGCGCGAGCGTCATCGCCCGAACGAAAGCGGGCCGCGAGCTCTCGCCGCCGAAGAAAAGCTCCAGAGCGCGCGGGTCACCGTCATAGGTTCTGAAATAGTCGCGCCGCAGCGCTCCACACCTCTGCTCGCTCACGAAGGGGCCTTCGAAATGGATTCCCGCTATGCGAGCGTGCCCGCCCGCTTTCCGACCGGCCCTGTCCTGATCCTCCATGAAAGAGTAGATCTCTCGCGTGGCGCGCAGGTAGCCGTCCGTATCGGTCGGCACGAGGGTGGCGAGGTACCCGGTCACGCCTTCTGCCAGCAGGTATTCGGACATGCGGACGAGCCGCGCGCGGTCGGCATCCTGCACGTCCACTCCCGCCGAGCCATGAATATGAATGTCGATCAGTCCGGGAGCGACAAGCGACTCCTCCATGTCGAACGACTCTCTCACCCCGAGGCCGAGGGGTATGTGCTCATCGGTGAAGACCTCGGCGATGCGCCCGTCGCGGATCAGCAGTCCGCCCGGAACGATCGACCCCTCGAGGGCGATTCTGGCGTTATGGAGGAGAAGCTGGCTCATAAAAAATGAAAGTGAGAGAAGAAGGCAGCCTTCAGAGAGCTGAAAGGCTCGCGGGGCGAAACATCCGACGCCCGCGAGCCTTTCACTTCTTATTTAACGACCCGCCGGATAGTCCATATCGGGTTAAAGCAGGCTCTTGATGTCGTTTTCCACGACGGTAGAGGGTCTTGCTCCGACGTAGGTCTTCACGACGTTGCCATCGCGGTCGAGGACGTACTTGGTCGGTATCCCCCTGCTCACGTCGTAGCCGTTCATGGCCGCCTGGCTATCGACCATAAGGATCGTGTAGTTGATCCCGTAACTCTTCATGAAAGGGGCGACCGCGGCCGCGCCCTGTCCCGGAGTGATGGGGTCGAGCGAGACGCCGATGATTTCAACTCCCTGGTCCCGGTACTTGTTTTGAAGCTGGACGAGGCCCGGGATCTCCGTGCGGCACGGCCCGCACCAGGTGGCCCAGAAGTCCACCACCACTACTTTGCCGCGATAAGCCTCCAGGCTCTTCTGCACGTTGGAAGACATGACGGGCGTGGACGGAATCTCTATCGGCTTGCTGCTATCGCCGCCGAGCGAGCATCCGGCAATCACGGCCGCCGCGGCAACTATAAGAGCTGCTATTATTATCGGGGTACGGCGCGAGCGCCGGGCGTTCTTTCTCCTTGCCATAGTTTTCCTCGATTCGCGCGAATGTAAATATCGATTTTGTGATCGAATAATTGTTTGAGATGCGTGACGATGCAAATCTTACCATGAATCACGGGGCGGCGCAGCAATCGGGCCGCTTCGCGGGACTCACCGTTCGCGGGGCTCACCGGTTCAGGTGCTTGCGATCTCTCACGCGCGCGCTGCTCGTGAAGCGGCGGGGCTTCTCTTTGACCCGCATCGGCTTGGAGCCGGACGAGCGGCGCTCCAGGATTATCCGGCATACGACGAGGGCGAAGAATCTGTGAATGAATCGGGATTCCCACTTCATGGTCTGCTTCACTTCGATTCGCACGGTTGACTGCGTGCGCATGATCGTGTCGAAGTTGAAGGCCAGCAGAGTGGAGTTGTAGAACTCCTTCTGAACGGTGAGCGCCACCTGCGAGCGGAAGCGGCTGTCCCACGAGCGCAGGAGATAGAAGTTGTCGCCTTCGGCCATCTCCACGCGAAGGTGCGCCCGGTTCGGATTGGCGCGCGAGCGTTCGATCAGAAAAGATTCGCTGCCGTCCTCAGAGACCACGGCGATGCGTTTGGCCAGCGCGCCGACGTTGATCTCCAGCCGCTCGTCGCCCGCTTCGTAGACGGCGCGGCGGAGCCCCTGCCATCTGAGGCGGGCCATGGTGCGGTTGTTCGTTATGAAGAGGTGCCGCGCGCGGCTGTTCCCTTCGCGGCGCACGATGACTTCGCCTCCACCCATGAAGTCGCGCTCGAATGCTTCGCCCGCGGCGCTTCGCGCAATCTCGATTCCTAGTTCCATACTCTTGACCCGCGCCGGGCTCGCTCGTCCGATTCCGGCGCGCTGCGCGCCTCGTCGGAAATGCCCCGGCCTCCGCCCTTCTTTTAAGCTACCTAAAGGTTTGAGCCTTGCTTGATTTTAAGCTCCAATGTAGCGCGCATAGATGCCGCGCGCAACCGCCGGGTCGGCCGTGCCGCGAATTATGCTTCTCGCGTCGCGAAAGACCGTTATGTCGTATTCCTCGACCTTGAACCTCAGGAGAAAGTCGTTGAAAGCGACCTGCCCGAGGGGCCTAAGCTTGTCGGCGAGGGCCGGGAAGTCGAGGCTCGCCTTCCGCGAGCGGGCTATCTGCACCGCGTTGCGCCCGCACAGGGTCGTCGTCACCTGGCGGCCCGCGCCGAGAAGGAATTCGAACTCGCGCTTCCCGCACGCGACGCACTCGGACCGGTCAGAGAAGCTGGAAAGGTCCATCCGGCTCAGTTGAAAATCCCAGACGTCGAGCCTGATGAGCGACCGGTGAAGCTTCTCGCGATTCCCGGTGAGTATCTTCATCGCCTCGGCCGCCTGCAAAGAAGCGATGATCGAGACCACGGGCATGATCACGCCCGACGTGTCGCACGTCGGACTCGACCCGGGCTCGGGCAGGTCTTCGAGCACGCACCTGAGGCACGGAGTCTCATCGGGAATCACCGTCATCGTCAGCCCGTAAGAGCCGACCGCCGCTCCATAGATCCACGGTATCTCGTTCTTCACGCAGGCATCGTTGATGAGAAACCGCGTTTCGAAATTATCGGTGCCGTCCAGGACCAGGTCCGCGCCCGCGATTATTTCTTCTATGTTTTCGAAATTCACGTCGGAGACTACCGGCTCGACTTCGATCCGCGAGTTCACGCGCCCTATGCGGGCGGCCGCGGCCACGGCCTTCGGGAGCCGGTCTGTCGCGTCGCTCTCCTCGAACATGACCTGGCGTTGGAGGTTCGACTCTTCCACGAAATCGCGGTCCACCAGGACGAGCGTGCCGACTCCCGCGCGGGCGAGCGTTTCGGCCTGCACGGCCCCGAGCGCGCCGCAGCCGATGATCACTACGCGCGCGCGGAGAAGCGCGGCCTGCCCCGCTTCTCCGATGCCGTCGAAAAGTATCTGGCGCGAATATCTTTCGTCTATGCCCATAATCGCCCGGCCGGCCTCCCGCCTCCGCGATCATCTCACCCCTTCCAGAGGCGGGCGTTGCAAAGGAGCCTCAATTCTACAACACCTCGAATGGCTTGAGCCACCGCCTGGCCGCGCGTAAGAATCATTGTTGCGCGCGCAACGCGGCATCGGATATATTCTGGACTGATTGAATGCGATTTGACAGCCATTCGACAGAGGACGTTATCCGAAAGTTGTTCGTAGCGCGCGCTTTTATATGACTAGCGAAAAAGTGGTGGCGACCAATCGAGAGGCCTACCATAACTACCACATCCTCGAAACCTACGAGTGCGGCATCGCGCTTACCGGCACGGAAGTGAAATCGATTCGCGAGGGACGCTGCAACCTTAAGGACAGCTACGGGCAGGTGCGCGACGGGGAGGCCTGGCTGTTCAACGCCCATATAAGCCCCTACAGCCACGGCAACCGGGAGAACCACGAGCCCACGCGCACGCGCAAGCTCCTCCTTCACAAAGCGGAGATCGACAGATTGCTCGGAAAGACGCAGGAGAAAGGCCTCACGCTCGTGCCGACCAGAATGTACTTCAAGAACGGCCGCATCAAGCTGGAGCTTGGGATCGGAAAGGGCAAGAAGCTGTACGACAAGCGCGAGACCGAGCGCAGGCGCGAGTCGGATCGCGAGGTGCGCGCGGCGCTCAAGGAGAAGAACCGGAGCTGAGGTTCGATCGACCTTTTGCCCAAGATTGTCTGAAAGGGAGAAGAGATGGAAGTAAGAGCTGATTCAGGAAAGTTTTACGACGTGGAGGCGGACGCGCTCGTTGTAATGATCTATGAAGGCGAGAAGGCGGGCGAGGGCACTCTCAAAGAGCTGGACGAGCGCTCGAATGGAATGCTGAGCGAGCTGCTGTCGGGCGACGAGATGCGCGGCAAGCAGGGCGATATGGTCTACGTCTACCGGCCGGGAAATATGCGCGCGCGCCGCTTGCTCCTGGTGGGCGCGGGCAAGCGCGACGACTTTTCCTTCGACACCGTGCGGAAAGTGGCGGGCTCCGCCGCGCGATTCCTGCGAAGCAAGAGCGCCCGCACGATGGCTATCCTCCGCCGCTCGCAGCTCGACCTGGGCAGCAGCGTGCAGGCCGCCGTCGAAGGCGTCCTAATAGGGCTCTTCGAGCCCGATATGTACAAGACGGAAAATAAAGAGGAGCGGCGCATCGACGAGCTGATAATAGTCGCCTCCGTGCCGGGCATGGAAGAGTCGCTCGCGCGGGGGGTGGAGCGGGGCCGCATTATAGGCGAGGCGGTGAATTTCGCGCGCGAGCTTTCAAACGAGCCCAGCTCTACGCTCACTCCCACCGAGCTTGCCGAGCGGGCCAGAGAGACCGCCACGCGCTACGGGCTCGATATAGACGTTATCGACGAGGCCCGGATGAAAGAGCTGGGGATGGGCGCTCTGCTCGGAGTCGCGCGCGGCTCGGATGAGCCCGCCAAGCTGATCGTGCTGCGCTATACGCCGGATGAGGCAGAGCCTATGGGCAACGACGCGGACGTGATCGCCATCGTAGGCAAAGGCATAACCTTCGATTCGGGCGGAATCTCGATCAAGCCCGCCGAGGGCATGGAGAAGATGAAGTACGACATGTCGGGGGCGGCCGCCGCCCTCGCCACGATGCGGGCCATCGCCCAGCTCAAGCCCCGCATCAACGTGATCGGCCTGATGCCCGCGACCGAGAACATGCCGTCGGGCCGCGCCTACAAGCCGGGCGATGTGCTGCGCGCGATGAGCGGAAAGACGATCGAGGTCATAAACACCGACGCCGAGGGGCGCGTGATTCTGGCCGATGCCATAACGTACGCGCGCAAGCTCGGCGCGACCAGGATAATAGACCTCGCGACCCTGACGGGCGCGGTCGCCATCGCTTTAGGCACTATCAACGCCGCCATAATGGGCAACGATCAGGCCTTCATCGACGAGATGCGCGAGGCCGGCCGCGAAGTGGGTGAGCGCCTGTGGCAGTTGCCGATGGACGAAGAATATCGCGAAATGATAAAGAGCGACATCGCGGATATCAAGAACTCGGCCGGGCGCTACGCGGGCACGATCACCGCCGCTTACTTCTTGAGCGAGTTCGCCGAAGATAGTCCCTGGGTCCATTTCGATATAGCCGGGACGGCGTGGGAGAACGAGCGCAAGCCCTACATGGCCAAGGGGCCGACGGGCGTGGGCATTCGCACCCTCGTCAATTACGTCTGCAATCACGCGGCGCAAAAGTAGGGGCCAGGGGTCAGTGGCGCATGACGTCCTTCGCGCGGCGTGCCGTCAGTCGCAGAGAGCACGCGCGCGCTCACGCATCATGTGAAGCTCGCTTGAAGTAATCCTCTTGACTCGATCGTAAGCACAGAAGGCATCCGTGCCCCCTGGCCCCTGCCCCCGATCCTTATGAACTTCTCCCGCTCTCAACAGATCGGCGCGTTCATCCTGCTCGCGCTTGTGGTGACCCTCTCTTATTACCGCTCGTGCTGATGTCCGCCCCGCTGCGGACCTTGTAGCGGGCCTCGCTGGCACGAATATTGCCCAATGAAGTGACAGAAGTGACCTCACTACTTTCAAGCTTGCTGTTTGAAGGGGCTTATCCTATCCCTGGCCAGACATTGGAAGACGCGAGCGGGCAAATCCGTCTCACGCCGCCGCAAGAATGGGCATAGGCATAAGAATGGACATAAGATCGGCCAGGCAGTCAACATCAGTCTGCGCGGAGCACCTCCGCGACTCGCCGCGCGGATTTAGGGTGGGAGTAAATGGAGGGCGACGATGACCCGCATTATCTTAAGAGCGATCGGGCTGACCGTGATTCTGAGCGCCCTGGTTCTTAGCTTGAACCTGATAGTGGGGGCGCAGCATACGCACAGGGCGAATCCGCCGGGCGGCCCGGCTCAATCGGATAAGAGCAAGACTCCGGTAAAACCGAGGATAAGGAAGGAGATTTTTATGGGTGATACGACGGTGATGAAAGTGCAGTCAAAGCACTCTCCGACGGGCGAGATGGGGCAGAAGTACCTCGCGTCGGGCAAGAACATTTCCATGCGCCTGTGGGAGAACACGGAGCCCGGCGAGGCCAAGCCCGAGTCCGCGCGCGATTACGAGACGGTCGGCTACGTGATAAAGGGCCGCGCGGAGCTGCATATCGAAGGGCAGCTAATCATCCTCGAAAAGGGAGATTCGTGGGTCGTCCCGAAGGGCTCGTCGCATACTTACAATATACTCGAGCCTTTCACAGCGGTTGAAGCGACATATCCGCCTGCGGCCGTCCACGGGCGCGACGACGCCTGATCGGGCGGCGGTACCCGGTCACCTCTTCAATAGCTTTAAGAAAGTCTCACGCGGGCTCTCACGAGAGCCGGGGAAAGGAGTTGTTTGAATGAAAGCAGTAGTATTTCACGGGATCGGCGACATACGACTTGATGAGGTTTCCGACCCGAAGATCAAGGAGCCGACCGACGCCGTCGTGCGGCTGACGGCGAGCGCGATATGCGGCACGGACCTCCACTTCATTCGCGGCACGGTTCCGGGCATGAAGCCGGGGACGGTTCTCGGGCACGAGGGAGTGGGAGTAGTCGAAGAGATCGGGAAACAGGTGCGCAATCTGAATGTTGGCGACCGCGTGGTCATACCTTCGACCATCGCGTGCGGTTACTGCTCTTACTGCCGCGCCGGTTATTACGCGCAGTGCGATACGGCCAACCCGAACGGCCCGCAGGCGGGGACGGCCTTCTATGGAGGGCCTGAGACGGCGGGAGGCTTCCACGGCCTCCAGGCCGAGCGCGCGCGCATTCCATTCGCCAACGTCGGGCCGGTGAAGCTTCCCGAAGAAGTCTCGGACGATCAGGCGATCCTTCTCTCCGATATATTCCCCACCGGATACTTCGGCGCGGAGCTGGCCGAGATCGAGCCGGGAGACACGGTCGCCGTGTTCGGATGCGGCCCCGTGGGGCTATTCACCATCGCCAGCGCGAAGCTCTTAAAGGCCGGGCGAATACTCGCCATCGATACCGTGCCTTCGCGCCTCGAAATGGCCCGCGCCCAGGGAGCCGAGGTGATAGATTTCAACAAGGAAGACCCGGTCGAAACGATCAGGAGCCTGACGGGCGGCATAGGCGTCGACCGCGCCATCGATGCCGTAGGGGTCGATGCCGTTCACGCTCACAAAGGGCCTGCGGCCAGGCAGGCGAAGAAGGAGAAGGAGGAGTTCGAGCAACAGCTAGAGCAGGTCGCGCCGGAGCAGAATCCCGACGGCGACAACTGGGTGCCGGGCGATGCCCCTTCCCAGGCCCTCTCCTGGGCCGTGAAAGGGCTCGCTAAGGCAGGTTCGCTCTCGATCATCGGAGTCTACCCGCAGACGCTCAAGGCGTTCCCCATCGGAGAGGCGATGAACAAGAACCTGACCATCAAGATGGGGAATTGCAACCACCGGAAGTACATACCGACTCTGGTCGATATGGTGCGCGCGGGCACGATCGACCCGGCGGAGATACTGACGCAGCGCGAGCCTCTGGTCTCGGCCATCGACGCGTACAAGGCTTTCGATGAGAGGCAGCCGGGATGGATAAAGGTGATGCTCGAGCCGTCGACCTTTTCGACGGCCGGCTCGAAGAAGGGTTAGATTCACGGACTTGCGGGGGCGATATGCGAAGAATAAGCGAAGGCGCTCTATTCACATATCGCCCCTCGGCGGGCCTTCAACAACGGCATTCGAGGGTGTGCGTCACGGGTGTACGTCGAGCACGTCGTAGCGCGTGATGATCCCGACGATCCTCCCGTACTCTTCGATGAGGATGGCCGGCGAGTCTTTCAGATACTTCGTCGCCGTCTCGACGCCGACGTCTTCGGTCACGACGGGAAAGCTCTTGTCCATCACTTCCGAGACGCGCGAGCGCGCAAGGTCGCGATTCTCCAGCAGCTTCGACATCAACCTGCTTTCGCGCAGGGAGCCTACGGCCCTGCCTTCATCGAGCACGGGCAGTTGCGAGAGGCCGTAGTTATGCATCATCTGGAGCGCCTCGCCGACCGCGTGTTCCGGCCCGACCGATACGAGGGTCGGGGTCGAGTCCGATTGCTTGGTCTGGTTGAGGAGTCCGACCGAGATCTTCTCCACGCCGAGCATGCGCTTCTCTTTCATCCATTCATCCGAGAGGAACTTCGACAGGTAACGCTCGCCCGTGTCGCAGACGATGAAGACCACGACGGCGTCTTTGCCCAGGTCGCGGGCCACGCTCAAGGCGGCGCTTGCGATAGTCCCGGTCGAGCCGCCGCAAAAGATGCCCTCCTCGCGCCCGAGCCTTCGCGCCATCTGAAACGAATCGCGGTCGGTCACGTTGATGATCTCGTCGATGTATTTCATGTGGACGTTTTCGGGGATGATCTCCTGGCCTATCCCTTCGACGAGGTAAGGCGTGCTCTCCATCAGCTTGCCCGTCTCCTTGAAAGTCTTGAAGACGGAGCCGTAAGGGTCCGCGCCGATTATGCGAATGCCCGGCTTCTTCTCTTTCAGGTACCGGCCCGCGCCGCTGATCGTGCCCCCGGTCCCTATGCCCGAGACGAAATGGGTGATGCGGCCTTCGGTCTGGCTCCACAGCTCCGGCCCGGTCGTGAGGTAATGCGCCTCGGGGTTGGCGGGGTTGGCGTATTGAAAGACGAACAGAGAGTTCGGAGTCTCTTTGGCTATGCGCCGCGCCGTGTTGACGTAGTGGTCGGGCGAGTCCTGCTTTGCGCTCACGGGCACCACTACTACGTCCGCGCCAAGGGCCTTCAGGTACCTTACCTTCTCGACCGAGCACTTGTCGGTCATCACGAAGACGGCTTTGTAGCCGCGCACGGCGCAGGTGAGCGCGATGCCGATCCCCGTGTTGCCGCTCGTGGCTTCGACTACGGTGCCGCCGGGCTTCAATCGCCCGTCCCGCTCCGCCGCGTTGATCATGGAGATGCCGATGCGATCCTTGACCGAGCCCCCGGGATTGAGCGACTCCATCTTCGCGAGCACGAGCGCGTCCATCCCTTTCGTTAATTTGTTGAGCCTGACTAAAGGAGTGTTCCCTATCAGATTAAGAATATTCTCTTTGTATTCCATGTGTCCTCAGCTTGTAGTAAATGGCCGCCCTATTTAATCGCGGACTGAGATTTTATCATCGCGCGGCACGGTTAGTCACCCGAGCCCGAATGTTATGGAAGAGAGAAAAAAGCGGGCGCTTTCGGAGCGGCCCGCTTTAGCGAGTTGCGTGATGGATAAAAAAGCTTCCCGGCTCTCGCCTTACCTGAGCGACACTTTCCGCAGCTGCGTTATGCGGGTGCGAACCTCTTCTCTGTCCGAGGGGTTGGCCGCCAGCTTCAGGTAAGACTCGAATTCTTCGGCGGCATCTTCGTTCCTTCCGATCTTCGTCAGAGCGACGGCCAGGTTGTAATGCGCCTCGGGGAAGCCTTCGCTTTGCTCGATCGAGTCTTTGAATTCCGCGATAGCCTCCTCGAACCGCCCGACGCCGAAGAACGCGATGCCGAGATTATAATGCGCTTCAGGGTAGAACCCTTCGGCCTGCTCGATGGCGATCTGAAAAGTCGTGATGGCGCGCTCGTTCTCTCCCTTGCGCGCGTACGTGATCCCGAGATTGGCGTAGGCTTCGGGAAACTCTCCGGGCTTCTGTCGCGCGGCGGCCTGAAACTCGCTCTCCGCGCCGGATAGATCGTCGTTCATGCTGAGCGCGATGCCGAGATTGTAATGCGCTTCAGGGTAGCTGCCTTCCTTCTGCTTGAGGGCGCTCTTGAACGCCGAGATGGCTTCTTTCGTCTCACCCATCATGCCGAAGACCATCCCCAGGTTGTTGTAGGCTTCGGGGTAATCGCCGCCCGCCACTTCGATTGCCTTGCGGTATTCCGAGACCGCGCTCTTGAGGTCGCCTTGCGACGTCATCTTGCGCGCGTTATCGAAGTATTTCTCGCGCTCGCCCGTCGCGCCGACCTGCGCCGTTGTAATGATAGCCAGAAAAGCCACGCTGGCCGCTGTCGCCGCCAGCCTCGTCGCGAGTGATCCGACCCGTTTATTCATTACCCTTACCCCTTTTCGCTCGTATCGAAAGCGAGCCTGCCCGCCTTCCTTTCAGCACCGTTCCCGTACAGCGTGCGGCCGACTGCGCGCACTCGTCTGAGTAAGGCAACAGCCGTGCCGCGAGCTAATTATTGTAAAAAGGTGGCCGGACCGGCCGGTCCGTGGGAAAAGCGATCAGGGGCGCACAAGATCGCGAAGGAGGGGGAACCGATCCTGCGCGTTCGGCCCCGAGCCGGGCGAATCGAAAGAGCCGGGCGAATCGAAAGAGCCGGGCGAGTCGAAAGAGCCCTGCTCGCCCGAAAGCCCGCACGGCGTGTCCGCGGAGGGCGGGGTATTCAGAAGCTCTTCGGCGGAGTGCCAGCCGATCATCACCTCGCCGCCGGGATAGACGAGGCTCTCCGGGCGCTCCTCCTCATCCATGCCGAGAGAGCCGCTTATTCGCCCGAGCCAGTGGTCTCCCGCGACGCGCCCGCGCCCCGTCGCGCCGGAGATTATCAGGTGATCGCGCGCGCGCGTGGCGGCGACGTAGAGCAGGCGCTTTTTCTCCGCCCTATCCATTCGCTCCTCGACTCTTTTGATCGATTCGAAAGAGGCCGGGCGCATCGCTTCGTCACCCGCCTCGTCTCTATCGGCCCTGGCGTCTATCGTGATTCCGAAGTCGGGGTGAACGGCCAAAAGAGATTTATCGCGCCCGCCGCCGTAACACGCGTCGGCTATCCACACGACGGGAAATTCGAGGCCCTTCGATTTATGCACCGTCATCAAGCGCACGGCGCCGGCCTCTTCGACGGCGGCCTCGCCTTCCCGGGCCTGTCTGAATTTCAGCTCGGCTATTCGCCGGACCATCTCTGAAAGCGTCATGCGCGAGAGCGCGTGCGCCTGCTCGATAAACTTTTCGACGTTCGCGACCCGGCGCTCGCCATAGGGGAGCATCATGAGCGCCGCGAGATAGCCGGTCTTCCTGACCGCCGACGTTATTACCTCCGCGGGGCTTGCGCATCCCGCGAGCGAGCGCAGCTCTTCGAGGGCGCGCCGCGCGAACTCCACGGCCTCGCGCTCGCCCTCCGGGTGCGGCGTCTCCGCATCGCACAGGCTCATCCACAGGGTACGCTCCGATAGCCTCAGCCTCAGGAGGGTCTCATCCGAAAGGGCGAACATGGGCGAGCGCAGAGCGCCCGCGAGCGCGAGGCTGTCGTTTGGGCTTACGAGAAAAGAGAGCAGGTTCCCGATGTCGGTTATCTCTTGCCGGTCGTAGAAGCCCCGCCCGGCGGTGGTGGCGTAAGGGACGCCGGCTTCAGCCAGCGCGTGCTCATAAATTTCGAAACTGGTCGAAGCCTGAAACAGCAGCGCGAAGTCTCCGAACGTCGCGCTCCGGACCTCCGTTTCGTCGCAGACCTGCACCTCTTCGCGCTCGACGATCTCTTCGATCCTTCGCGCGATGAAGGCGGCTTCGGCTTCCCGGAGCGCCGTCGAATCGAGGCGCGAGCCGGTCTCTTTGTCCTGGGCGATCAGGTGAAGCTCGACGGGTGGAGATTCATGCGCGGCCTCGCGAACGGCGCTCATCGGCTCGTAGAGCGTGTCGTAATGACTTTCGCGAGTGAATACGCCGGGGAAGATATGATTGGCGAAGCTCACCAGGCGCGCGTGCGTGCGGAAGCAGGTCGTCATGCCGATCTCGCGGCCTCCGCTTGAGACGACCTCTTCGCGAGCGCCGTCGAAGATGGTCACGTCCGCGCCGCGAAACCTGTAGATCGACTGCTTGGCATCGCCTATCAAGAAAAGCTCGTCCGAGCGCGGAGCGATCATCCGGATTATGCTCGCCTGAATGGGAGAGGTGTCCTGGAATTCGTCCACCATCAGCGCGCGAATCAGGCCGCGTTCCGCGTATCGACCGCGCACCTCCTCATGTTCGTCCAGGAGCCGGTGCGTGATCCGCTCAAGATCGTCGAAGTCCAGCCCCGCGCGCTTCCGCTTGAGAGCGGAAAAGCGCGCCGAGGCCCTGTCGTACAGGCGGGCCAGATAGACCGCGACCTCTGCCGCCGCATCATCCGCTTCGTTCATCTCGAGGGCGAGCAGCTTCTCGCCCCTGACGGCTTCGCGCAGACCGGCGAGCGCCTCTTTGACGGCGAGAAATTCACCCTCCGACGACCAGTTCTTCTTCGAGCCCCCGCGCAAATTCACAGAGGCGGATATGTCGAGCAGAGTTCGTATGAGGCCCGCGCTTCGATCCGGCGCCTGACGCGAAGGCGGGTGATCCGCGTGGGACTCGGACGGCTTGAGCTGAAGGAGCAGGGCCGAGACCTGCGCGCGGCATTGCTCCCTCTTGTCGCACGGGTCGCCGGGGCGGACCCCGTTAACGGTTTCGGCATCTTTAAGC
>DATLMR010000118.1:0-14501 GCA_035537555.1 Blastocatellia bacterium | reverse complement strand
GGGAGATCGTCGATAGAGTGAACGGGCGGCTCTCTTCGACGGAGGCCGTCAGGCGATTCGCCATACTCGATCACGACCTGAGCGTGGAAGCGGGCGAGGTGACTCCGACCTTGAAGATCAGGCGAAAGGCAGTCTCCGAGCGATACGGGAGCATCCTCGAAAATCTGTACAGGACGTAAGGCAGGAGTCAGTCAGGGAAGGGTCGCTGGCCCCTGGCCGCCTTTTGTATTATGCTTCTCGCAGGGAGTTTCAAGCGATGAATAGAAAGCTGCTGCTGCTTGTCGGGGTCGTGGTAATCGCGGCAGCCTCCATGGCGGGCGGTTACCTGAATTCGACTCGCACCATACGCGCCGCATCGAGCGAATCCGCCGCCCAAGAGAGCCTCACCCGTGGCTTCGAAGAAGCCCTCGTGACGATCGAAGAGAGCTATGCCGGCTCGGCCGACCTGGAATTGCTGGGTAAAGCCGCGATTCAGGGAATGCTCAAGCGGCTCGACCCGCACTCGGCCTTCTTCACGAAAGCGGAATTCGACGACCTCCAGACCGAACAGAAGAGCCGCATCTACGGAATCGGCGTGACCATCGCCAAGCGTTCCGACCGCGTCTACATAACCTCGGTCATTCCCGGCGCGCCCGCCTACCGCGCGGGTGTTCGCTACGGGGACGCCATCACGGCGATCGACGGGCAGAACGCGGAAGATTGGACCAGCGATCAGGTCATGCACAGCGTCCGGGGAGAGAAAGGCGAGCAGGTGGAGATCACCGTCGAGCGCCCGGGCTCCGCCGCGCCCATCACGCTCAGGATAAAGCGGGATGAAGTGAAGCTCCCTTCGGTCCGCAACGCCTTCATGATGGACCAGGGCACCGGCTACATCGCTCTCACGGGCGGCTTCTCTAGCAAGACGGATGAAGAGCTGACGGCTGCCATAGCCAAGCTCAAGCAGGACGGCATGCGCCAGCTCATCCTCGACCTGCGCGGCAACCCCGGAGGCCTGCTCGATCAGGCCATCGAGGTCTCCAAGAAATTCCTGCTCGGCGGCCAGAAGATTCTCGAAGTGCGGGGGCGCGAGGAGAGATTCCAGAGCCGGGTGCACGAGGTTCCTGAAAACAACACGCCGGAGCTGATGCCTCTCGTCCTCATGGTGAATCGCAACACGGCGTCGGCTTCGGAAGTCGTCGCGGGCGCGCTTCAGGATCACGACCGCGCTCTCATTGTCGGAGAGAACAGTTTCGGCAAGGGCCTGGTGCAGAGCGTCAACAGGCTGTGGGGAGGAACGGGGCTCACCCTCACGATCGCGAAGTACTATACGCCGACGGGCCGCTCCATCCAGCGCGATTACTCCAACGTGAGCTTCTACGATTACTACCTCAACCGCAACGAGGACAAGCTGGGCGTGACGGGCGCTCCGCGCGGCAACGCCCTGCTCACGGACACCGGGCGCGAGGTCTTCGGCGGCGGCGGCATCACCCCCGACATCGAGGTAAAGTCGCCCGAAGCCAGCCCCGTTCGCAACCAGCTCTTCTTCGGCATCTTCGACTTCGTCCGCAACCTGGTCGCGGGCCAGGTCACGGGCCTGCGCGAATACCGCGTCTCCGAAACGCAATACAAGGCGAAGCTCTCGCAGGACGACATAGAACGTTATTCGGTGAGCGATAAAATACTGGCGGCATTCCAGCAGCACATAAACGGCAAGCCCCATTTCGCGGTCTCGGAAGAGCTCTTCAACCAGAATCGCGATTACATTCGCGCGCAGATACGCCGCGAGATAATGACGGCGGCCTACGGCACGGAGGCGGGCGACCAATCCTACCTCTACGAAGACGAGCAGCTTCGCGCGGCGGTCAAGGCCCTCGACGGGGCGCGCACGCTCGCCGAAAACGCGCGCCGCGCTCGCTCTGAAAGGTAATAGCCCGACATTACTGCACGCATGAGGGAGAGAGGTCTCTTTCCCTCATACACGACTGACCGATTTCACGCCTTTAGCGAGCCGTTTCGTACTATTTTGCGACCGGCGCGCGCCTTTCCCACCCGTTTTAAGCCCTTCCCCGCTGGCCTCGCGGTTGCATAAATGCGTTTCGTTATGAACTCATCATCTGGAATACCCGCGCTTTTGACGCGCGCGGTGCGCTCCGGCCTCTCGGCTCTTACCATCGCGCTTCTGGCTGCCGGAGCGTTCGCCGGGCAGAAAGCTTCCGCGAGCCGCCCGCAAAAGGCGGGGCGAGCGGTAGCTCGGGTCAAGAAAGGCCCCATCAGCGCTTCCACGATAAGAGAGATAGAGCAGGCGCTCTCCGACCTCGGGTACTGGACCGGGCCGGTCGATGGGAAATGGGACGAGGGCTCGCGCCACGCTCTAATAGCTTTTCAGAAAGTCGAGCTTCGCAACGTAACCGGGCGTCCGAGCGAAAAGACGCTTGCAATCTTGGGCAGCGCCGCGAGGCCCGAGGCGAGAGAAGGCGGAGAGGCGCATATCGAGATCGACCTGAGCCGGCAGGTACTGTTCATGGTTGACGGGTCGGGGCAGGTGTCAAAGGTCCTGCCCGTCTCGACGGGCAGCGGAGAAGAGTTCACGTCGGAAGGATGGACGCGGAGCGCGATCACTCCCGAGGGCAGATTCAAGGTGAGCAGGAAGATCGAAGGCTGGCGAGAGTCGCCTCTCGGGATGATCTACTATCCGGTCTATTTTCTGGGCGGCATCGCAATTCACGGCTACCCTTCGGTGCCCGTGCGACCCGCGAGCCACGGGTGCGTTCGCATACCGATGTTCGCCGCGAAAGAGTTCAACGAGACGGTGGCCGTCGGCACCCGGGTCATAATACACGACGGAGGCCCTTTGGAGCCGCGAGACGAAGACCCGGCGCTCCGTCCATGAAACGCCTGAAACCGACCCCGGCGGCGCGGGCGCGTCTTATCGGCGCGTTCAAAGTTGAATCGTGACCTGCGGCGTCATGTCTCCGCTCTGGTCTTTCCGGCGGACGACGATCAGGACATCCATCTCGGAATCGCTGCTTTCAACGGGCCATACGGCGGCGTCCCAGTAAGTCATTCCCTTCTCCGGCTGGTGAGGGGGAAGATATGGATAACGCGAGATGAAGTAAGGATTGCCGGATCGCACGACCTCGTCGATCTTCTGCCCGGCCTCCCCCGAAACGTCGGGGAATATATCGGTCACAGACTTTCCGACCAGTTCTACGGCATCGTAGCCGCCCGCTTCGGCGTAGGCGGGGCTCACGGCCTTGTATCGCCTGCTGCCGTCGATCAGGGCCGCCGCCACCGCCGCGTCGCTCACGAGTCCCGGAAGTATCGCGGGCCGGCGGTCCGCGGGGGAGGCCCCCTTCTTCCCGAGCAGGTACCCGATATTCTTCAGCAGCTCGTCGGCGTCGGCGGGCTTCGTCATGTAAGCCTGCGCTCCGGCCTTAAGTCCGCGCTCCACGTCCTTTTCGAACGCGGCGGCAGAGACGAACATGACGGGCGTGACCCTGTTGAACGAGCGTATGCGCTCGCACAGAGCGACCCCGTCCCCGTCAGGCAGCCTTATATCCATAATTATCAAATCGTAGCTCGTCGAAAGCGCTCGCGACAACGCATCCGCCACGGTCCCGACGTGCGTGACCAGGTAGCCTTCCATCTGCAAGAGCACGCTGTAGACGAAGCGCGTGTCTTCATCGTCTTCCACCAGAAGTATATGGGTTACGTTCTCATCCATTGAGGAGAGTCTCCTGCTCCCGGCCTGCTCCAGCCGGATATCGGCGAATCCAATTTTGCCATTCGATCACCGGGACGGCGCTCACTGATATTGAAGACCCGGGGCATC
This sequence comes from Blastocatellia bacterium, assembly GCA_035537555.1. Lineage (GTDB taxonomy): Bacteria > Acidobacteriota > Blastocatellia > UBA7656 > UBA7656 > DATLMR01. The sequence goes on along the minus strand of DATLMR010000118.1, from coordinate 10,690 downwards.
AGGCCTTCATTGCAGATAGTAATATTGCCGAATCTCCGGTCACTGACCGTCCATGCTGCTCCGATCCGAGCGGGGTTGGCCGGTATGAAAAGACGTACAGGCTTACGCGCGGACGGCTCCTCGTCTCAGAACAGGCGGTCCACTCTCTTAAAATCCGAAGGGACCGTAAACAGATCGGGATTCACCGTCGTTCGCACATTGCCACGCCGGATTATAACCCTGACCCGGCGATCCGCGCTATCGGTTTCCGAGGTAATTCTGAGGGCGAGCCCATCGAGGTCCCGCGCGCTGAAAGTCGTGGTCACCTCGACCTGCCCGCCTTCGAAGCTCTCGCGCCTCTCAAGGACCGTGCAGGAGTGCCCGTCAATAACCTCGTCGGGCAATCTGCGAGTCTCAACGCTCGAAGGCGCGCCATCGAAGGCGCTCTCTATCTCGCCCGCTTCAAACGCGAGCCCGGGCTCTTGCGTCTCGCCGCCGGCTCGCCCATTCGATCCGGCGACGGTCCCGTCCGCAGGAGGGGCCGCTTCCGGGCCGATGGCCGATTCAATGTATACCCTGCGGTCCAGATAGAGCAAGAAATTCTTACCCGTATCCGGCCGCCGGATGAGCGCGCGCATCTCGCCCCCCTGACTCCACTCCTCGCGGTAGAGGTCGCCCGAGCGGAAAACGGACGAGCGGCTCACCTCCACGGGCTCTTTGTCCTCCCTAGCGCCATCCGTCGTATCATCCAGAGTCACGATCACGGTCGCCGAGTACTGGTCCGGCTCGCGCGCCGGTTCGGGCTCGCCGGCGACGGGCGCGGGGCGATTTCTACAGGCAGGAAAAGATAATAAGACGCACGCGACCGCGAGGGCGAGAAGGGCCGGACTCGATTTTCCCCGCGCTGACATTCAGCAGGAATATTACCATCAACCTTTCGACGGGGCGGGAGATATATTCGCGGCCCGGCAAGGGTTCGGTTTGAATTCGCTCACCCCTGATGTTAAGCTGCGCCCGTAAGTTCCGGCTTCATAACTATTCACAATTTTAACGAATCAGACTTATATTCTTCCTGTGACTCTGACACCGGGCACCGAAATTGGACACTACAAAGTACTCGCGCCGATAGGCGTGGGCGGCATGGGCGAAGTTTACCTTGCCGAAGATACCCGGCTCGGGCGCAAGGCGGCGCTCAAGCTGCTGCCCTCGGATTACACCAGGGACATCGACCGGCTGCGCCGCTTCGAGCAGGAAGCCCGCGCCGCCTCCGCTCTCAATCACCCGAACATTCTGACGATCTACGAGATCGGAGAGACGAAATCGGGCCATTTCATCGCCACCGAGTTCATCGAGGGGAGGACCCTTCGCAGGCACATGGCGGCCCATCGGATGTCTCTGCGCGAGGCGCTCGACGTGGCGGTTCAGGTCGCGAGCGCGCTTTCGGCGGCGCACCAGGCCGGGATCATTCACAGGGACATAAAGCCGGAAAACGTCATGCTCAGGCCCGACGGGTACGTGAAGGTCGTGGACTTCGGCATAGCCAAGCTCACCGAGTTCTCGACCGCGAGCGGCCCCGTCGAGCCGGCAGACACGGGCTCCATCGTCTCGATCAACACGGAGCCGGGCATCGTGCTTGGCAGCCCGAACTACATGTCTCCCGAACAGGCCCGCGGATTGAGAGTCGACGCGCGAACCGACATCTTCAGTCTCGGCGTGGTGGTCTACGAGATGATCGCCGGCAAAAAGACGTTCGACGGCCCGACCGTGAGCGACATCCTGGTCTGCGTGCTGGAGCGCGACCCGCCCCCGCTCTCGCAACAAGTGCCCGACGTACCTCCGAAGCTTGAATTCATAATCGCCAGAGCGCTCGCCAAGAACCGGGAGGAGCGCTGCCAGACGATAGACGAGATGCTTTCGGCGCTCAGGCGGGTAAAGCAGCGCCTCGACTTCGAAGCAGGCATGGACGAATCCATATCGCCCGACGCTCTCGGCGACTCGATCGGCAGTACGGGGGTCGGGCCGAACGCGCGCGATACGATCAAGGTAGATTACAACAGCGACGGGATGAGGGTCGCCCGCCCGACCGTCATCACCGACACGGCTATCACGCGGCACCTGACCGGACAGTTCATACGGTCACACAAGAAGGCCCTGTTTGTGGTCCTCGCGCTCATCGCCGCGGCGGTCGCGCTTTACTACGCTTACAGCGGCCGGAGCGCGCAGAAGATAGACTCGCTTGCCGTGCTGCCTTTCGCTAATATGAGCACGGACCCGAACAGCGAGTACCTGTCGGACGGCATCACCGAAAGCCTCATCAACAACCTGTCGCAGACCCCCGCTCTGAAAGTCATGTCGCGCAATTCGGTCTTCCGGTACAAGGGGCAGGAAGCGGACGCCATGAAAGTGGGGCGGGAACTGAACGTGAAGGCCGTCCTCCTCGGGCGAATAGAGCAGAGGGCGGACGCGCTCGCGGTCAGCATAGAGCTGGTGAACGCGCGCGACAACAGCGTGATATGGGGCGAGCAGTACAATCGCAGGATGGCGGACCTCGTGACCGTGCAGGAAGAGATCGCGCGCCGCGTCTCCGAGAAGCTGCGCCTGAAGCTCACGGGAGATCAGCGCCAGCGGATCTCGAGGCGCTACACGGACAACGCCGAGGCCTACCAGATATACCTGCGCGGGCGGTATCAATGGAACAAGAGGACCGAAGAAGGCATGAGAAGGGGGATCGAGTTCTTCGACGAGGCGATAGCGAAGGACCCCGAGTACGCCCTGGCCTACGCGGGCCTCGCCGACTGTTACGCGCTGCTCATCGAGTACGGCTCGCAGCCTCCGAAAGAGCTCTACCCGAAGGCGAAAGAGGCGGCCACTCGCGCCCTCGAGATCGACGATACTCTAGCCGAAGCCCACACTTCACTCGCGGCCGTCTATGAATACGACTGGAACTGGGCCGAGGCCGAAAAGCAGTACCGCCGCGCCATCGAGCTGAACCCGAATTACGCGACGGCGCACCAGTGGTACGCCATATTTCTCTCCGGGCGCGGCCGCGCAAACGAGGCGGTCATCTATATGAGACAGGCCCTGGAGCTCGACCCGCTCTCCCTGATAATCAACACCTCACTCGGCAGGGTCTATTACTGCGCCCGCGATTACGACAGCGCGATAGAGCAGCTCCGCAAGACGCTCGACATGGAGTCGAACTTCGCCGAAGCGCGCTTTCATCTCGGGCTGGCCTACGAAGCCAGGGGAAGATACGACGAGGCCGTGGCCGAGCTCGACAGGTCGGTCAGCCTGTTTCAAGATCGGACCATGATAGCCTGGATCGGGCGCACCTACGCCGTGGGGGGGAAGAAGGCCGAGGCCCTCAAGGTGCTCGACGAAGTGAGAGAGATGTCGAAGCGCCAGTATGTCCCGCCTTACCTGATAGCGATCATCCACGCCGGGCTCGGAGAGAAAGAACGCGCGCTCGAATGGCTCGAAAGGGTCTACGAAGAGCGGTCCTATTACGTCATCTGGCTGAACGTCGATCCGGTATTCGACCCTCTGCGCGAGGACCCGCGTTTTCAGGACCTGCTCCGGCGCGTCGGAATACCGAGGGGATAGTCTTCAGCCCTGAGTCTACAGGGGGCCAAAGCTCAAGACCGAAGACTACCCCCGGATCACTACTCCTCAAAGGCTTCCTTCACCAGGCGGGTCTGCTCCATCTGGTGAATGGTGTGAGAGCCCGTCGCCGTGCTCGCGCTCGCCGGGCGGCCGACATACCGGAGGCTCCGGCCGGGGGCCAGGATCCTCAGCAGCCGAGGCTCCATGAAATACCACGCGCCCTGATTCGCGGGCTCCTCCTGTACCCATCGAACGTCATTGAGATTCTCGAACGCTTCGAGGTGCTCGCGGATCTGCCTCTTCGGGAAGGGGTAGAGCTGCTCGACGCGAAGTATGGCGGTCTTCCGGTCGTTAGACCTCTCGCGTTCGGCCAGCAGGTCGTAATAGATTTTGCCGGAGCACAGCAGGGCGCGGCTTACATCGCTCGGGGCCGTGACCGAATCATCCCCGAGCACGGGCCGAAAGCCTCCGCTGGTGAATTGATCGGCGGGGGACGCGGCCTCCGGCAGCCTGAGCAGGCTCTTGGGCGTGATGACGACGAGGGGCTTTCGCGACTCCTGCCTGGCCTGTCGCCTGAGCACGTGGAAGTATTGCGCGGAGCTGGTGCAGTAGACGACCTGCATGTTCTCTTCGGCGCAGAGCTGGAGGAATCGCTCGATTCGGGCGCTCGAATGCTCAGGCCCCTGCCCCTCGTAACCGTGAGGCAGAAGGAGGACGAGGCGGACTTTCTGGTTCCACTTCTCTTCGCCCGACGCGATGAACTGGTCGATGATGACCTGGGCGGCGTTCGCGAAGTCTCCGAACTGCGCCTCCCACAGCACGAGCGCCGCCGGGTCGGCCACGCTGTAGCCGTACTCGAAGCCGAGCGCGCCCGTCTCCGAGAGGGGGCTGTCGTAAATCTGGAATCGCGCCTGATTGGAGGCGAGCGTCGTCAGAGGGGTCCATTCCTCGCCGGTCTTCGCGTCGTGAAATGCCGCGTGCCGGTGGCTGAAAGTCCCGCGCACGGTGTCCTGCCCGGTGAGCCGGACCGGTATCCCTTCGATCAAGAGCGAGCCGAAGGCAAGCTCTTCGGCCATGCCCCAGTCTACGCCGACCTCTCCCTCGACCATCTTCGCGCGCCGCGCGAGGAGCCCGACGATCTTAGGATTCAGGTTGAACCCGCGCGGGACCGTGGTCATGGCGTGAGCGATCATGCGAAGGACGGGCTGGACCACTCCCGTCTCCATCACCGGGACCGATTCCGGCTCGACCGTGGGCTCCGGCAGAGCGGGCTGCGACTGGTTGCGGGCCACTATCTCTTTCGCGCCGAGCTGCGCGTTATCGTAGCGGCGCATGCGCTCTTCCATCAGGGACGTGACCTCCCGCTCGTCGATCACCCCTTCGGCGATCAGCTTGCGGGCGTAGATTTCGCGAACGCCCTTGTGCTCGCGGATGCGCTGGTACATGACGGGCTGGGTGTAGGTGGGCTCGTCGCCCTCGTTGTGGCCGTGGCGCCGGAAGCCGATTATGTCGATGACCACGTCCTTCTGGAATTTCTGCCGGTAGTCGAGGGCGACCTGGAGCACCTGGTAAGCGGCGTCGGGATCGTCGCTGTTCACGTGGAATATGGGCACCTGGATCATCTTCGCGATGTCGGTGCTGTAGGTCGAAGAGCGGCCCTCTTCGGGGGGCGTCGTAAAGCCGAGCTGGTTATTGACGATGAAGTGGATCGTGCCGCCCGTCCTGTAGCCGAGCAGCTGCGAGAGGTTGAGCGTCTCTGCTACGACGCCCTCCCCGGCGAAAGCCGCGTCCCCGTGCAGCAGGACCGCGAGCTTATACTCGCGACCTCTTCCGTCCTGGTCCTGCTTGGCCCGCACGATGCCCTCGACCACGGGGTCGACGAATTCGAGATGGCTCGGGTTCGAGGCGACCGAGAGAGCCACCAGCTCGCCCCCTGAAGTCTCGCGAATGCCGCTCGCGCCCTGGTGGTACTTAACGTCGCCCTGGTCGTGCGGGAAGCTGGGATGGATCGAGCCTTCGAAGCTCGTGAATATGCGCTCGCAGAATTTACCGATCACGTTGGCGATGACGTTCAACCGGCCGCGATGCGACATGCCGATGGTGATGTCGTTTATGGCGCGCCCGGCGGCCGACTCGATCAGCTGGTCGAGCATGGCGACTACCGTCTCGTTGCCCTCGATGGAAAACCGTTTCTGCCCGAGGTACTTCGTGCCGAGGAACTTTTCGAAGAGCTCGGCCGAGATGAGCTTCCACAGCATCTGCTTTCTGGCCTCGGACGGCGCGGGAGGGTGCTCGCCTTCGACGCGGGCGCGGATCCATTCTTTCTCTTCCGGCCCCTGAATGTTGCGGTACTCGACGCTCACCTTGCCGCAATAGAAGCGGCGCAGGAGATCGACGATCTCCCGCAGGGTCGCGGTCTCATTCCCCCCGAGGCCGCTCGCGATGAATTCCCGGTCGAGGTCCCAGATCGTCAGGCCATAGGTCTCGATGTCGAGCTCCGGATGGTACTGGACCTCTTTCCACCCGAGCGGGTCCACGTCGGCGACGAGGTGGCCGCGCACGCGGTAGGCATTGATCAATTCGAAGACGCGGGCCTGTTTGCGAATCTCGTCTCGGTGCCGCTCTTCTCCGAGTATCGCGGGGTTGAGGTCGATGGCCCACCGGTAGGGCCTGTAGGGTATCCCGAGATCGAGGAAGATCTCATCGTAAAAATCGTGCTTGCCCCGCAGCAGCTCGTCGATGCGCGCGAGGAACGCGCCCGACTCCGCGCCCTGGATGATGCGATGATCGTAGGTGCTCGTTATCGTCATCACCTTGCTGATGCCGAGCCGGGAAAGCGCCTCGGGCGACATGGCCTGGTACTCCGGCGGGTGGTCTATCGCGCCGGTCGCTACGATGACTCCCTGCCCGGCCATCAGGCGGGGATTCGAGGCGGTCGTGCCGAGAGTGCCGGGGTTGGTGAGGCTGATCGTGGTCCCCTGAAAATCAGCGACCTGAAGCTTCCCGTCGCGCGCCCGCCTGACTATGTCGTCGTACGCGCCGAGGAGCTCCGAAAACGTCAGAGTGTCCGAGGCCTTCACGTTGGGCACGAGCAGCGTACGCGAGCCATCCTTCTTGGTCACGTCGACGGCCACCCCGAGGTTCACGCCCTCGTGGTGGACGCGGTAAGGAGTCCCGTCCGCCTCTTCATACGAGTCGTTGAGGGACGGGAAGATCTTGATCGCCTTCAGTATGGCGCGGGCGATCAAGTGCGTGTAAGAGACCTTGCGCCCGCTTGCTTTCAGGTGCTGGTTGATCAGGCGGCGGTTTTCGTCGAGCAGCTTGAGAGGTATCTCCCTCTGCGAAGTGGCCGTCGGCACCCCGAGGCTCACCTTCATGTTTTCGGCTATGCGCTGGGCCGGCCCGCGCAGCGCGAGGCGCTCGGACTTTTGAGGCTCGTCCGCGGCCGCTTGAGCCGGAGCTGCTTGAGCCGGGGCTGTTTGTGCCGGGGCTGCTTGCGCGGGTGCCGCTTGCGTTACGGGCGCGGGAGCCGCGGCCACGGCCCGGGGGGCCGTCGCCTCGCCGGCTTGCGGCACGGCAGAAGCCGGCGTGGCAGAAGCCGCCTGGGCGGGCGCGTCGCCGTTGCCGAGCAGCTCGTGAAAGTAAGCCCGCCATGCCTCGTCAACGAGCTGCGGGCTCTGCCTGTATTGTTGAAGCAAGTCGCTTACGTAAGTCGAGTTTACGCCGAACTCGTCGGCGATAAGCTGGTCCAATTCTGTCTGGTCGATCTGATTACTGGTCGTCATCTCTTTTCCCCCACAATCGGAAACATATAGTTTAATTGGTGAGGCACCGCTTAACAACCACTTAACAACGACGCGAATCGAGCACGCAAATCAGGAATGAAAGTAACCCCTGATCGCGCTGTCGCGAGAGACGAATGGGAGACGGGGCCGCGCGCTCGGGCGCGATCTCTCAACCCTGGCGGGCCATTCGCCTCTGCTCCTTCCGGTAAACGGCCCTTGTTCGCCGCTCGATTCCTAAGCTAAACTTGATCGAGATCTGTTTCGAGCGTAGAACCTCAGTCCGATCTGGTCGTATAGCGGGTTGACGATCGGTTAAGGCTTTAAATATCCTCTCGGAGTTGGAGAAACATAGATGAAAAGATTTATCGCGCTCGTGCTTCTCTGCGCCGCTTCCTGGCTGCCCGCGTCGGCGCGTGACGGCTCGGGCGACCGGCGGCAGGAGGCATTCGACATCGTATGGCGCACGGTCAAAGAGAAGCACTTTGACCCCACATTCGGCGGCGTCGACTGGGACAAGGTTAGAGAACGGTATGCGCCGCGCGTGACCTCGGTCGCGAGCGATCAGGAGCTTTACGCCCTTCTACAGCAGATGCTCGGCGAGCTCGGGCAGTCTCATTTCAACATAATTCCGCCGGAGGCCATAGTGGAAAACGCCTCCGAGCCGCCCACGGGCACCACCGGAATATCGGTCAAATACATCAACAATCAGCTCGTGATAACGCACGTGGTCGAAGGCTCGCCCGCGGCGGCCGCGGGACTCCGCCAGGGCTTCGTAATCAAGCAGGTGGGCGACACGCCCGCCGAGCAGATCGCGGACAGGTTGCGGGAGATCAAACAATCTCCCGCGATCAAAGAGCTGATGATAAACCGCCTGGCGCTCGCGCGCATCGACGGGAAGCCGGACAGCGGCGTGCGGCTCGTCTACCTGGACGAGCGCAACAGGACGAAAGAAGTGACCGTGACGCGAGAGAAGCGCAAGGGCGAGATGTCCCAGGCCATGGGCAACTTCCCGCCTCAGTACATGGAATTCGAATCCAGGCGGCTCGAAGGTGGAATAGGCTACGTCAGGTTCAACATCTTCGTGATGCCCCTGCTCGACAGGATTCGCGCGGCGATTCGCGAGATGAGCGACGCGCCCGGAATCATAATCGACCTTCGCGGCAACCCGGGGGGCGTGGGGGCGATGTCGTCGGGGATAGTCGGGGTCCTTGAGACGAGACAGGTATCTCTCGGCACGATGAAGATGAGGACCGGCCAGGTCAACTTCATGGTCTTTCCTCAGAAAAATGCTTACGCAGGCCCGGTCGCCGTCTTGATCGACAGCGGCAGCGCCTCGACCAGCGAGATCTTCGCGAGCGGCATCCAGGAGATAGGGCGCGCCGTAATCGTAGGCGAGCGCAGCGCGGGCGCGGCCCTACCTTCCGTCTTTCAGAAACTCCCGACGGGCGCGATCTTCCAGTACGCCATCGGAGACTTTAAATCGCCGCGCGGCACCCTGATCGAAGGCCACGGAGTCATTCCGGACGTCGAAGTCAAGCTCAGCCGCTCTGAGCTCTTGAAGGGAAGTGATCCGCAGATCGACGCGGCGATCAAGCAGATCAAGAAGCGAGCTAACGCGGGCGAGCGCCGCGCGGGCTGACGCACGAATACCCGCCTCGAGCCTGAGCCCCCGGTCGGCCAAAGACGGGAGGCTCAAAGTTCGGGGCTCATACATCCAGGTAAGAAAGGACGGAAAAATGAAGCGAATATTAATGATGTTATTCCTCGGCGTTATGATCGCCGCCCCGGTCTTCGGCCAGACTCCGAAACCGGCCGACGCGCCGAAAGCCGACGATAAGATGAAGGCAGCTCCCAAGCCGGCCGAGGCCACGCAGGCCATGCCCTCTGCCGACCAGATCATCGAAAAATACGTTCAGGCCATAGGGGGCAAGGCCGCCATCGAAAAGGCCAGCTCCCGCGTCACGAAAGGGACTTTTGAGATACCCGCCATGGGCGCGACCGGCCCGATTGAGATTTACGCCAAAGCTCCCAATAAGACCGTTATGATAATCACCTTTCCCGGCTTCGGGACCATCCAGCAAGGGTACAACGGCCAGGTCGGATGGGCGCAGGAGCCTACGAGCGGCCTGCGCGAGCTGAGCGGAGCGGAGCTCGCTTCCGCCAAGCGCGAGGCCGAATTCTTCGGGATGCTGAAGATGAAAGAGCTCTACCCGAAGATGTCCGTCACCGGCAAGCAGAAGGTCGGCAACGGAGACTCCTACGTCGTGGAGCTGACGCCCGCCGAAGGCAAGCCTGAAAAGTGGTACTTCGACGTGCAGACGGGGCTGCTCACTCGCGTCGATGTGGAAGTAGACAGCCCGCAGGGAAATATTCCCTTCGAAGTCTACCTCGAAGATTACAGGGAAGTGGAAGGTTTGAAGATGCCGTTCACGATTCGCCGCACGAGCCCGGCCATCAGCTTCACCATCCGCCTTGAAGAGGTCAAAAACAACGTCGCCATCGACGACGTCAAGTTCAACAAGCCCGCGGGCCAGTAGCTTCGCCTCGCCACGAATCCGGCGCGCGGTCGATTAATCATTGATTGATGGCCGCGCGCCGCGCTATATTCATCCACGCAGAAAGCCTCTACGAGCCCTCAAATCAAAGGCAAATTCGCGACTCGGCCCGTTCGGCAGCATGCGGCCCGCGTGTAGAGATACGGCCGTCAATCATATATTCTCGTTGTGAAATCAGCGTGGGGCTAAGATCGAAGTGAGCGATTACCATATAAGAGAAGCCACGGAAGACGACAGGGAGCGCGTCATCAAGCTCGTATCCAAAATGTGGTCCGAAGACATCGCCCCCCGGTACGAGCGATTCTACGTGTCGAACCCCCACGGGCGGGCGCTCACCTGGCTCGCGATCGAGACCGGCACGGGCGAGACGGCGGGCTGCACTTCGATCTTCCCGCGACGGGTGATAGTAGACGGGCGCGAGCGGATGGGCTCGATAGGCGGCGATTGCTACATAGAGCCGCGAATGAGGCGGAGAGGCATCGCCACGGCATTACATAAGGAGAGCCTGGCCGGGATGCGCGAGCACGGCATCGAGTTTATGTACGGCCCTCCGAACCCCTCGAACCTGCACGCCCTGGTGAAGGCGGGCTCCAGGCTCGTCACGAGCTTCAAGCGTTGGGTCCGCCCTCTGGCGGGGAGCGCGGTCTACCGCGCGGCCTTCACGCGCGCGCCGTCGAAGCTCGAAGCGCGAATCGCGAGCCTGCCGCTCAGGGTGCTCGACCGCCTGACGCGGGCCGACGCGCGCGGCTTCACCCTCGAAGAGGTGAC
>DATLMR010000117.1:0-16523 GCA_035537555.1 Blastocatellia bacterium | reverse complement strand
CCGTCGGCTATGACCGGCACGCCCGAGCCGCGAGCCGCGCGGGCGCAATCGAGGACGGCGGTGATCTGCGGCACGCCCGCTCCGCTCACCACGCGCGTGGTGCAGATCGAGCCCGGCCCCATCCCGACCTTCACGGCGTCGACCCCCGCGATAATCAGGTCTTTGGTAGCCTCGGCCGTGGCGATGTTTCCGGCCACGAGGTCGAGCTCCGGGAAGCGGCCCTTGATCTTCTTAACGGCCGATATGACGCCTTCCGCGTGGCCGTGCGCGGTGTCGATGACGAGCGCGTCCACGCGCGCGCGCACGAGCTCTTCGGCCCTTTCGAGGAAGTCTCCCGTGGCGCCGATGGCCGCGGCCACGCGCAGGCGGCCCAGGTCGTCCTTGGCCGCGAGCGGGTACTTGATCGCCTTCTGAATGTCTTTGACCGTGATCAACCCCTTGAGTCTGAAATCGTCGTCGACCACGAGGAGCTTTTCGACCCGGTGGCGTTGAAGTATGGCCCTTGCTTCGTTGAGAGTCGTGCCGACCGGGACCGTGATGAGGTTCTCTTTCGTCATCACTTCGCTGATCGGCAGGTCGAGGCGCGTTTCGAATCTCAGGTCGCGATTTGTCAGAATGCCGACGAGGTGGCCGTTGCCGGTTACGATGGGCACGCCGGAGATGCGATAGCGATCCATAAGCTCCATCGCCTCCGAGATCGTGCGGTCGGGCGTCATGGTGACGGGGTCGACGATCATGCCCGATTCGCTTCGCTTGACCTTATCGACTTCGTCGCGCTGCTCGTCGATGGAGAGGTTCTTATGAACGACGCCGATGCCGCCCTGCTGGGCGATGGCTATCGCGAGGTGGGACTCTGTCACCGTGTCCATAGCGGCGGACGAGATCGGAATGTTCAGAGGGATATTGCGCGTGAAACGGGTCGTCGTGTCGGCTTGATACGGAAGAACGTCGCTCCGCGCGGGAACAAGAGAAACATCGTCGAAGGTCAAAGCTTCAGGAATATCACCAGCTAGCATCGTACTACCTCAAAAGCTAAGAAGTGAATTCAACATGCGACCCTCCAGGGCCGAAGGAGGACGCACAATATATCGGTGCTAGTCCCAAGTTGACCAGCTATGGATGGTAGCAAAAGGCAATAACCTATTGCAAGCGGGCGCAAGATAAGCGCCCGGCGCGCGGGCCGTAGAGGTTCTTTCAATTCCCGCCGCAAGCCTCCGGCCCGCGCACGGGGCCGGGCTGAGACCGGGCGTAGGAGTAAGCCGTTGAAGCCGGTTCTGCCCGTGCGCGAATCGAGCTCCGCAGACATCGATGTGACCGGCTCGCGAAGCTCTTTGATCCGGTAAAGGACCGATTCGATGGCGGCTTCGGTCGTCGCTTCATTTCCGGGTTGCTTGACGCTGCGGGCGATTTAGCGGTAACTTTCCTAATCCTAATTTCTGCAATTTTTCCGTTAATGACGAGCCTGGTCGCCCGTATTATGGAGATGGTGAAATGAGATGGTCTAAACTGTTCATCCCGACTCTGCGCGAAGACCCTTCGGATGCGGAGGTCACGAGCCACAGGCTGCTCGTGCGCGCGGGATATATCCGGCAGCTTACGGCGGGGATCTACTCGCTTTTGCCGCTTGCCCAGCGCGTGCGCCTGAAGGTAATAGGGATCATCCGGGAAGAGATGGACCGCCTGGGGGCACAGGAATTCCTTCTGCCCGCGCTTCATCCGGCGGAGATATGGAAGGAATCAAACCGGTGGGAGGTGATGGGCGATAACATGTTCCGCCTGCGGGACCGCAAGGGCGCGGACATGGCGCTCGGCATGACGCACGAAGAGATCTTCACTTCGATAGCGCGCAACACGATCAACTCCTACAGGCAGCTGCCGCAGGTGTGGTACCAGATTCAGACCAAGTTTCGCGACGAGGCTCGCCCCAAGTCGGGTCTGCTGCGCGTGCGCGAGTTCACCATGAAGGATGCCTACTCGTTCGACGTGGACCGCGAAGGGCTCGACCGCGCTTTCGAGGACCAGTATCAGGCCTACAATCGCATATTCGCCCGGTGCGGCTTGAAGTTCACTTCGGTCGAAGCAAGCTCGGGCGCGATGGGAGGGACCCAGTCGACCGAGTTCATGGTCCGCACGGATGCGGGCGAGGACTTCATCGCCACGTGCGAGAAGTGCGGCTACTCCGCGAACATCGAGAAGGCCACTTCCAGGCTCAACGAGGTGATAGACGAAGACGGCCCGGCCGCGCCCGAGGAGTTCGCGACGCCCGGCGTGCGCACCATCGAAGACCTGACCACCTTCCCCGGAGGCGCCCCGGCAGACCGCCAGATCAAGACTCTTATTTACGTGCTGGACGATCAACTCGCCCTGGTATTGATGCGCGGGGACCACGAGCTGAACGAGACGAAACTGGCCGACGCATCAGGCTCCGTGAACGTAAGGCCCGCGCGCCCGGAAGAAATTCGCGAGGCACTGGGCGCGCTCCCCGGCTCGCTCGGCGCGGTCGGCGTGAGCGAGGCTTCGCACAAAGGCGTGAGCCGCGTCATCTCGGATGAATCGTTGCGCGGGCGGCGTAACATGACCACGGGGGCAAACAAGGACGACTTCCACCTTCGCGGAGTAACGATGGACCGCGACATCAAGGTGGACCAGTGGGCGCACCTCCGCGTGGTGAGGGCCGGAGAAGGCTGCCCGAATTGCGAGGGCGTAATCGACGTCTTCAAGGCCGTAGAGATCGGGCATATCTTCAAGCTCGGCACCAAGTATTCCGACAGCATGGGCGCGCGCGTGCTGCTTTCGGACGGGAGCGAAGCGCCGATCGTTATGGGGAGCTACGGCATAGGCGTCGAGCGCGTGATGGCCTCCGTAGTCGAGCTTTTCAACGACGAGGCGGGAATCGTCTGGCCCGCGTCGATAGCCCCGTTCAAAGTCATAGTGACCCCCGTCAACGTCAGGGACCAGGACTTGATGAGCGGGGCCGAGCGCATATACAGGGAGCTCGAGGCCGCGGGGGTAGAGGCGCTTCTTGACGACCGCGACGAGCGGGCGGGCGTGAAGTTCAACGACGCGGACCTGATAGGCGTGCCTTACCGCCTGACCGTCGGCAAGAAGTTCAAGGACGGCAAGGTGGAGCTCATGACTCGCGAGACGCGGCAATCGGAAGATTTGGCGGTCGACGCCGTGGCCCGGACCATCGGCGAAAAGATAAACGCCTCGCTCGCAAGGTGAGCGCGTCCGGTATTGGAGTTCAAAGTTACTCGGAGGATCATCATGCTTCGTTCTTCATCGGCCCGATGGGCTCTCTACATCTTCGCGATAATAGTGGCGCTCGGGGCGCTTCGCTTCAAGCCGTGGCAGCTACTCAGCAAGGACCCCGCGAACAATACGGGGGTGCGCGAAGAGCTCAAGGTCGGCTTTCTGCCCGTGACCTGACATCTGACGTGCCCGGTCACGGACTACGCCACCCGGACCAGCACGGGGACTCGGTTCGAGTCACAACGCTTCACCGATTTTCCTACCATAGTCGAAACGATAAAAGGCGACCGGCTGGATGCGACTTTCATGATCGCTCCGTTAGCCATGAAGCTGCGCGAGCAGGGCGTGCCGATCAAGATCGTCTACCTCGGCCACCGCGACGGCTCGACGGTGATGGTGCGCAATGATCTTCCCGCAAAAGACCTTCGCGATTTGAGAGGGAAGACGTTCGCCATCCCGAGCAAGTACAGCAACCAGTACCTCGTCATTCGCAAGCTGATGGAGGACCAGGGGGTAGGCCCGGACGAGATCAATTTCGTCGAGATGCCGCCGCCCGACATGCCCGGCGCGCTTGCCGTCAAAGCCATCGACGCCTACTTCGTCGGCGAGCCGCACGCGGCAAAGGCCGAGCTCGACGGCAGCGGGCGCGTGCTCTACCACGCGAAAGATATCTGGCCGGGCTTCATCTCCTGCGTGCTCGTCGTGCACGAAAGGCTGATACGCGAGAGGCCCGAGGTTGTGCGCGACCTCGTTCGCGGCATCGCCGAAAGCGGGGAATGGGCCGAAGGCCATCGTCTGGAAGCGGCGCAGGTCGCCGCGCCCTACTTCCGCCAGGATGAGAAGGTGGTGCGGTTCGTGCTCACGCAGCCTCCGGACCGCGTGAGCTACCGCATGCTCACGCCGACCGACGAAGACCTCGGCAAGATTTATGAGATGGCTTTGAAAGTGGGAATCCTTGAAAGGCCGGTCTCCATGAAAGACCTGATCGACAGGCAGTTCATACCGGCGGAGATCACGCCCCCGAACATCAAGGTCGATTCCGCGACCGGCCCGCCACAGTAGGCCCGGGGCCATTCGCCGGTCGGCTCGCGGCGGGTTATGAAAGGTAGTACGATGCTACGTTCATTAATAACTTATGCGCTCATGCTGATCCTACCTATCTCCCTACAGGGCTGCATAACAGCTCCGTCAAGTGACGACTCTGGAAGCCCTTCGCAAAAACGCGAGAGCGGGGCGCCCTCGGGGGGCGCGCCGGCCTCCCAGCAGATGTCCGCGCCCGCTCCGACGGAAGTGGCGAGATATTCGGGCCCCGTTCAGTTCTCTGACGTGACCGCGGCGGCCGGCATAACCTTCAAGCATAACAGCGGAGCGTTCGGGAAGAAGTACCTGCCGGAGACGATGGGCGCGGGCTGCGCGTTTCTCGATTTCGACAACGACGGGTGGCAGGACATCCTGCTCGTCAATTCGAAGAACTGGCCGGAGCGACAGGGGTCGAAGTCTTACCCCTCCCTCTATCGCAACAATCGCAACGGCACGTTCGCCGACGTCACGCAGGCGGCGGGGCTCGCCGTTGAGATGTACGGGCTCGGCTGCGCCACGGGCGATTACGATAACGACGGCAACGTCGACATCTACATCACCTGCCTCGGGCCGAACCGGTTGTTCCGCAATCTCGGCTCCGGGCGCTTCGCGGATGTCACGGCCAAAGCGCGCGTAGACGATCCGGGCTTCTCTTCGAGCGCGGCCTGGGTCGATTACGACAAAGACGGAAAGCTCGACCTGTTCGTCTGCAACTACGTCGAATGGTCGGTCGAAAAAGACGTGAACTGCACGCTCGACGGAAAGAACAAGTCCTACTGCACGCCGGAACGCTACAAGGGGCAGAGCCCGACCCTCTACAAAAACCGGGGAGACGGCACCTTCGAGAACGTCACCGAGCGCGCGGGGCTGAAAAATCCGACGAGCAAGGCGATGGGCGTCGCGCTTATCGATTACGACGGCGACGGGTGGACGGACCTCTTCGTCACCAACGACACCGAGCCGAACCGCCTCTACAAGAACAACGGCAACGGCACGTTCACCGACGTGGGAGGCGAAGCGGGCGTGGCCTTCAACGACGCGGGCAAAGCGCGGGCGGGGATGGGAGTCGATGCGGCCGATTACGACGGGTCCGGCCGCCAGAGCGTCGTCATCGGCAACTTCACGAACGAGATGATGGCGCTCTACCGCAATGAAGGGACGGGCCTGTTCACGGACGAGGCGCAGGCCTCAAACGTAGGCAAGGCGTCGGCGCAATCGCTCACGTTCGCGACGTTCTTCTTCGACTACGACCTGGACGGGCTGCTTGACATCTTCGCCGTCAACGGGCACGTCTCCGACGACATCAGCTCGGTCCAACCGAAGACGAAGTACGCGATGCCGCCTCACCTGTTTCGCAACCTGGGCAAGAACAGGTTCGAAGAGGTGACGTCCAGGATGGGAAGCGAGCTCGGCCGCCCGGAGGTGGGGCGCGGCGCGGCCTACGGCGATTTCGACAATGACGGAGACCTGGACCTGCTCACCACCGCCAACAACGGGCCTGCCCGCCTGTTCCGCAATGACGGGGGCAATCAGAACAACCTTTTGAGGATCAAGACCGTCGGAACCGAGTCTAACCGCGACGGCATCGGCGCGAAAGTCTACTTGAGGACGGCGAGCGGCACGACGCTCTGGAGCATGGTAAAGACGGGATCGAGTTACTGCTCTCAGAGCGAGCTCACGCTCACCTTCGGGCTCGGAAAGGCCGATAGAGTCGCCTCGATCGAGGTCGCCTGGCCGAGCGGCCGGAAGGAGACGATAGCGGATGTCGCGGCCAATCAATCTATAGTGATTCAGGAAGGCAAGGCCGTCATCTCTTCACAGCCCATATCTTTCGGCGGGCCCGCGGGCGAGACCGCTCCTTAACGTGTATACGGTCGTTTCGGGTATTTCTGAGCAGGAGTAATCCACGGCTCAAGGGCCGAGGGGCTTCATTCCGTAATTGATCGCCATTATGCCGCCGCCGAATTCCTGGAATCCGGCGTTCGTGAACCCCGCTTTCCTCATCAAATCGCGCACGCCCACCTGCCCCGGGTAGAGCTTGAGCGATTCGGGGATATAGCGGTATGTGTCCGGGTCGCCGTGAAGGGCGAGCCCGACGGCCGAGCCGACCACGATCAGGTAATTGAGGTAGAGCCAGCGATAAGCCCGGTTCGGAGGGTGGCCGAAATCGAGCGAGCAGAATCGCCCGCCGGGCTTCAGCACGCGCCTGATCTCCGCGAGCGCCCCGGCGACATCCGGCACGTTGCGCAGGGCGTAGCCGCCCGTCACGCAATCGAAGGTGTCATCCGGAAAAGGTATCTGCATGATATCCGCGCGGTGAAAGCTGGCGTTCTCGATATTCAGCTCGCGCCGCTTCCGCTCGGCGATGTCGAGCATGCCCTGAGTGATGTCGAGCCCGACGGCGCGAGCCGCGCGCTCGGCGAGCGAAAACGTTATGTCGCCCGTTCCGCACGCGAGGTCAAGTGCGCGCTCTCCCCCCTTGAGCTCGAGCATGCTTATGAGCGTTCGCTTCCACCCGCGATCCATGCCGTAAGAGAGAAAAACGGTTATGAAGTCGTATTTGGGCGCTATGGTTTCAAACAGCCGATTGACGTACGTCTGCTTCTTCTCTTTCGAAGTGATGTGCTCTTTGAGCGCGAGCTTTTCCGGCTTGTGCATAGGTTTCAATGAGAAGCAGGCCCGGCGACGAGCCTCCTGCATCTGCTGATGCGCCCGGCCTCTCGGTGCCGCGCTTATGATAGCCCATCGCGCCTCCGGAAGATAGCAATCACTCTGTTTCAGGAGGCGGCCGCCGGGTGAATCCACGCGGCGTCGCCCGTCGAATTCAAGGGACCCGGTATCAAATAACCTCGCGCCCCCTCTGTCTAAGAGTAAGCCGCTCCGCTTTCCCGGCGTCGAGCCGGACCGCTCGCGGAATAGATTCGGCTTATTGGGGATAGGTTCGCCGTATCACCGGAGAGCGAGAGATTGCAGGCATGACATACCCCAAGCCGGTGACAGGATTTGTCATACCGGACCGGGTAATGGCATATATTGTCACTCCGGGTCGCCCGGCCCCGGAGAGGCCATTTTCGTGGAGACTTCTCTAACTCACGTTGCAAATAGATTTTCTATGAGCATTCTCACAATGGACGGCCGCCGCGCGGCGGCCAACGGATGGAAGGTGGGGCGGCATCAAAGTTGCGAACCGGTCTTCAGTGGGAACCCGAATAGGGATTGAAATGACGGTTTTGAAACGAACAGTAGAGAGGCCCGGGTCGTTTTAATTGATGATCCGGGCCCTCGAAGCCATCAGCCGCTTCGGAGAGCGATGGCGAGGGCGCAGAAAGTAGGTGGGAAAAATGAGTGGAATCAAGCAAAAGAGAATATTGGTCGCGCTCGACCCGGAAGCGAAGAGCCCCAGGGCGCGCGAGTTCGAAGCCGGGCTTCACGGGCGTGTCATCGGGCAGGAAAGGGCCGTCCGCAGCATCGCCTCTTTATACCAGGTATTTCAGGCGGGGATGACCAACGTCTCCCGGCCCATCGGGACTATGCTCTTCCTGGGACCCACCGGGTCCGGCAAGACGCACGTGGTCGAAGCGGCGGCAGAGATGCTATTTGGCGATCCGAACGCGGTCGTCAAGATCGACTGCGCGGAGTTTCAGCACTCGCATGAGATTGCGAAGCTGATCGGCTCTCCGCCCGGCTATCTGGGCCACCGCGAGACCGCGCCCCTGCTTTCGCAAGAGAACCTGGACAGGTACAGGACCGAGACCGACCCGTTCACCCTAGTCCTGTTCGACGAGATCGAAAAGGCGTCGGACTCGCTCTGGCAGCTCTTGCTCGGCGTGCTCGATAAAGGCACGCTCACGCTCGGCGACAATCGCAAGGTGGATTTCTCGCAGACCCTGATTCTCATGACCTCGAACCTGGGCGCGAAAGAGCTGAGCGAGCTCATCACGGGCTCCATCGGCTTCGCCCCCTCCAAGGGCGCTAACATGGGAGAGAGCGACCTCGATCAGAAGATATATCGCACGGCGCTCGAAGCCGCGCGGAGGAAGTTCTCGCCCGAGTTTATGAACCGCATAGACAAAGTGGTCGTCTTCCGGAGCCTGCGGCACGAGCAACTGCGCGGCATACTCGACCTGGAGCTTGCGGCGGTCCAGCGCAGGATCGACGAGAGCCTGGGCGAAGATTTCAGCTTCAAGGTTACCGACAGCGCTAAAGAGTTTCTGCTGAGCGAAGGGATCGAGTACAGGTACGGCGCGCGCCACCTGAAGCGCGCCGTCGAGCGCTTCCTGGTCGTCCCGCTCGCCAACCTGTCGGCGACCGGGCAGGTGCATCTGGGCGATTGTATCGTGATCGATACCGATGCGAACGCGGAAAAGCTCGCCTTTTATCTCGATGAAGCCGAGACGAGCAAAGCCCTCGCGGCCCTTGAATCCGCGCAGACCGCGGTCAAGAAAAAAGAGAATCAACCTCGTATCGCCGCATGACGCCCGAAAAAAAAGGGGGTCCGAAGAGGCCGCGCGGGTTAAGACTCGCCCGGCCTTTTCGTTTGCCCGCCTTATCATCCGACCGCGGCCAGGCCGTACTTAGACTGCCCGCGCACGATCTCTATCAGGCGCGAAACCTCGCGCGTGTTGCGGCGGACCGACAGCATGTAGTCGGCCTCGCGTTTGGCGGCCTCGAGCAGAGCGTAATCCCTGATGATATTGCCGACGCGAAAGACCGGCACGCCCGACTGGCGGGTGCCCATCACTTCGCCGGGCCCGCGCAGCTCAAGGTCCTTTTCCGCCACCTTGAAGCCGTCGCTGGTCTCTTCCATTATCGAGAGTCGCTCGCGCGCTTCGGCCGTGCGCTTGTTTCCGGCCAGCAGAATGCAAAAAGCCTGCTCGTCGCCGCGGCCGACGCGCCCGCGCAGCTGGTGGAGCTGCGAAAGCCCGAATCGCTCCGCGTGCTCTATGATCATCACGCTCGCGTTCGGCACGTCCACCCCGACTTCGATTACGGTGGTGGCTACGAGTATGTGAAGGGCGCCCGAGCGGAACTCCGACATCACCGCGTCCTTCTCTTCCTGTTTCATCCGCCCGTGGATAAGCCCTATGCGAAAATTGGGGAAGACCCCCGTTTGCAGGTGCTCGGCCATTTGCGAGGCGTTCAGCAGGTCGAGCTTCTCCGACTCTTCGACGAGCGGGTAGACGATATAGACCTGCCGCCCCTGGCGTATGATCGTGTCTAGAAAGTGATAGATCTTGTTGCGGGCGTCTTCGCCCCGCACCTTAGTTATGACGGGCTTGCGGCCCGGAGGCATCTCGTCTATGACCGACAGGTCGAGGTCCCCGTAGATCGTCATCGCGAGCGAGCGAGGTATGGGAGTCGCGGTCATCACCAGGGTATCCGGATTGTAGCCGCGGTTGATAAGCTCGGCGCGCTGAAGCACTCCGAAGCGGTGCTGTTCGTCGATGACGACGAAGCCCAGCTTTTGAAAGTTCACGCCTTCCTGGATGAGGGCGTGCGTGCCGACGACGAGGTCGACTTCGCCCGCTTCGATGCTCTCGTGAAGCTCCCGCTTGCGCGCGGCGGCGAGCGAGCCCGTCAGCAGCTCGACGCGATAGCGCGTTGAAGCGAGCATCCGCTTCATGTTCCTCGCGTGCTGCTCGGCCAGGATCTCCGTGGGTACCATGATGGCGGCCTGGTAGCCGTTCTCAATCGCGACCACCGAAGCCTGCAAAGCGACTATGGTCTTTCCCGATCCGACATCCCCTTGAACGAGGCGGTTCATGGGCCGCTCGCTCGCCATGTCCTGGACTATCTCTTTCAGCACGCGCTTTTGAGCGCCCGTCGGCCTGAATGGGAGGATGCCGCGCACCGCATCCCGAACGCGGTCGTTGACCTCGATGACGGTCCCTTTGAGCGACTGCTCGCGTCCCTGCCGCCGCACCCCCATGGCGAGCGCGAGCCAGAAGAACTCCTCGAAGATCAAGCGCCTGTGCGCGGGGGATTGAGCCTTGTTGTAGAGCTCGAGCGGCGCGTCCTCGGCCGGGAAATGAATCTGCCGCAGGGCGTCCCCGCGCGAGATCAGGCTGCTGCGCCCGAGCACCTCCTGGGGAATGACCTCTTCGATCTCGGAGAAATCGAGGCGCTCGACGATGTGATGCATTATCGAGCGAAGCTGTCGCGTGCGCACCTCTCCGAGCTTGCGATAGACCGGCACGCGCCGGCCCGTGTGAATCGAATCGGTCGAATCCTCGTCGTCCGTCGTGAACTCGTACTCGGGATTTTCGACCTCGAAGAAGCCGCGACGCCCGCGCTTCCACTGGCCGTAGAGCAGCACGCGCCGGCCGCGCGGGAACGAATTTTGGAGATAAGACTGGTTCCACCAGTAAGCGCGCACCTGGCCTGTCTCATCGACGGCCGAAAACTCGAAGATGCGAAGCCTCCCGCCCTTGACCGCATAAGTGCCCGCGATCCTGACCTCCACTTCGATCGTCGCGTACATCCCGTGCTCGAGGTCGCGGACCCGCGCAAGATTCGAACGGTCCTCGTAACGGAGAGGCAGGTAGCCCAGCAGGTCCTCGATATTGACCTTGAGAGGGTTCGCTCCGTCCATCGACAGGGAAACCCCCTGCGCCAGCTTCTGCGCCGTCTTAATCGCAAGGCGCGGAATCTCGTGCAGGTGGAGTTCGTAAATGGGCGTCGAAAGCTTGAGCAAAATTGATAATCCTCGCGGTGTCAGAGGGGGCTCTTTCCCTGGGACCATCAAATTCTAGGCGAGCGCGGCACGGCGGTCAAGAAAGGGGTCAGGGGGCGGGAATGATACCTGTGCTTATGATCGAGTCAGCGGGATTTTTTGAAGCGGGCTTCAAATGATGGATGGGAGCCCGCGGGCTCCCATCCTGCTTTAATCAAGCTTTAATCGACAGGCTTTAATCGACAGGCCGGGTCTATGTCGCCTCAAGCCTGCGCCGGGTAGCTGGCCCAAGATCACGGTTTTCGCGTGGGCTCTCTGCCTTCGGTCGTTCGTTCGCTGATGCCGGTGCGCCCGGAGCTGCCGACCGACGGAGATGCCACGCCCCCGCCTGAATGGCCGCCGCCCGAGCCTCCGCCGCCACTGTTCGAGCCGCCCCCGCCCGAGCTGTTTCCGCCCGAGCCGCCCCAGTAGCCGCCATTTCCGGACCCGCTCCCGCTATTACAACACGGGTAATAGAACCCCGGAGCCCCGAGCCGGTACTGGTAGCCGTAGGGCGAGCAGAGATCGTAGAAGCCCGGAAGAAACGTGTAGCACCCGGAAAAGCGGTCGAATACCCACACGTTGCTGAGCATGCCGATGGGAATCCTGCGCAGCATGTCCTTGAGCGGAAGCCGCTTGTTCGCCGCGATGATCGTCCGCGCGCGCCCCCTGCTCCAGAGATCGAACTCGTCCTGCGCCTTCTTGTCGGCTATCGGGCTGACGTACGGGCCGTCATCCCCGACGACGATCTGCTTGCCCTCCTTCACTCTCGTTCCGCCCAGGAGGTACTTCCCGCCGCCGATGTCGATCTTCGATCCCTGGATGACGATCCTGCCCTTGCGCGAGAGGATTTCACTCCTTCCGTCTTCAGAGACATTGAACCTGAAGAGGCCGCTCTCCATGATCGAGAACTCCGACCCGGGAGTCGCAACCCCGATCCATCCGCCCACGATCGAAGCCTCCACGATGGCCGATCCTTTCGACAGGAAGACCTCGAAGCGGTTCGTTTCGGTATCGGTTACGACAAGCTCCGCGTTCTCGGATAAGCGGAGGTAAGCGCCCGGGTTGAGTAATATCTCGACGCGGCTTCCCGGTCCCGTGCGTATGCGGTCGTAATCCTGGAGCTCGTCGCGCGCGCTCAAGCGGACCCAGCTCCCCCCGTCCCGCCTGTAGCTCGCTTCTCCTTCAACCATGTTGACGACTCCCGCTTGCGCCGAGACGAGGTACAGGCCCTCCTCTTCCTGGGGCAGAGGCTTGCGGTCCTGCGCCAGGCTAAGGGCGGCGCAGGCCAGAATCATCGATAATGCCAGGGTGATCTTCTTGAAGGTCATTGGTACTCCTTAAGTGAGCGAGCGTTAAATCTTACTGCCTTCCGAAGGCGATCCGACCTCCGGTTGATGGCGCGGGCCGGCGGTAAGTTCGGCCGTATTATACGCCTCTTCGATCTGCGACGAAAGAAAATCGGGCGGGCCGGATTCGGGTTGCCCGCCCGCCAGGCCCGAGACCCGAAATCCGGCCCGGTCGAGCGCGGTTTTGCGCGGTCCGGGCAGATGGTAAACTACGCGATGCTTCGCCTCCGCAACTCGTCCGAACGGGAGATTCAAGCGTGCACCTCCACCTGCTGGACATCGGCATAATCGCGGTCTACCTGGCGGGCATCACGATTTTCGGATGGTATTTCGGCCGCGAGCAGAAGGACATCCGCGATTACTTCGTCGGAGACCGCGACGTGCCCTGGTGGGCGATCACCTTCTCGATAGTCGCGACAGAGACGAGCAGCGCCACTTTCGTCAGCATTCCCGGCATCGCGTTCGCCGGAAACATGACGTTTCTTCAA
Source organism: Blastocatellia bacterium (assembly GCA_035537555.1). GTDB lineage: Bacteria > Acidobacteriota > Blastocatellia > UBA7656 > UBA7656 > DATLMR01. The sequence continues at coordinate 3,642 of DATLMR010000117.1, read as the reverse complement.
CTGGTCTTCGGCTACATGCTCGGGCGCGTCGCCATCGTTTTGATCTTCATCCCGCTCTACTTTCGCGGAGACCTGCTCACGGCTTACCAGGCGCTCGACCGGCGCTTCGGCCCCCGAGCCAAGCGCTCGGCCGCCGCCCTCTTCCTTATCACTCGAAGCCTGTCCGACGGGCTCAGGCTCCTGCTGACGGCCATCGTGCTCGGAGAGCTTACAGGCTGGAGCTACTCGGTCTCGATCATCATCACGGGCGTGGCGACGATCATCTACACGTATTTCGGAGGCATGAAGGCGGTCATCTGGACCGACGTGTCGCAGCTGTTCATATACATTCTCGGGGCGCTCGTCGCGGGCTACATTCTGCTCGACCGCATACCGGGAGGCTGGGGCGAATTCGTCGCGGTCGGGCAGGCGGCAAACAAATTTCAGGTCTTCTATTTCACCCTCGACCCGTCGAAGGCCTACACATTCTGGGCGGGGCTCATCGGCGGCGCGTTCTTGACGACATCGACGCACGGCACGGACCAGTTGATGGTCCAGAGATACCTATGCGCCAAATCCGCGCGACAGGCGAAAGCGGCCCTGCTCGCGAGCGGCGCGATCATACTCGCGCAGTTCGTGCTCTTTCTCATGATCGGCATCGGGCTTTACGTCTTCTACACGAGATTTCCGTCCGGCTCGGATTTCAGCCGGACGGACCGGGTCTTCCCGTTCTTCATAATCAACGAGCTGCCCTCCGGCGTCGTCGGCCTCGTGATCGCGTCGATATTCGCCGCGGCCATGTCTACTCTTTCATCCTCGCTCAACTCTTCGGCCAGCACGTCGCTCGCGGATTTCTACCGGCCCCTTCTGAAGCCGGAAGCGAGCGACGAGCACTACCTGAAAGTCTCGCGGCGGATGACGGCCTTCTGGGGAGTCGTGCAGATCGCGGTGGGCATCGGCGGAGCGGGCGCGAGCGAGAGCATCGTCAACCAGGTGCTTGGAATCGCGGCCTTCACCAACGGGCCTATCCTCGGCATCTTCCTCCTGGCCGCTCTCACGCGCCGCGTCTCCGAGGACGGAGCGTTGATCGGCCTCGCTCTAGGCATTATCTTCATGCTGGGCGTGCAGTTCGCTCTGCCCCGGATGACCGGGCTCCAGATTGCCTGGCCGTGGTTCGTTCTGATCGGCTCGACCGTCACTTTCGCGTGCGGCATGGCGGCGAGCTTATCGCGGGGAGCGGGCCGCGAGCGCTCCGGCGGAGCGAGAGCGGACCAGACGCATTCTTCCAGGGGATCGAAATGAGAAACGCAATCTTAAAGATCGAATCGGCAGCCGCGCCTGTTACTCTCATCGCGCTCATCGCGCTCATCGCGCTGCTTGCGACGGCACACGCGCGGGCGTTTTCAGGCCCCGAGCCTCGGCGGCAGAAGGCCGGACCGGCCCGCGTCGCGCCGCAGTCGCTCCCCGTCATAGCTCCCGAGCGCGTCGGGATGTCGGGCGCGCGCCTCGCGCGAATCGACGAAGCGGTACGCGATTTCATCGAGCGGAAACAGACGCCGGGGGCCGTCGTGCTCGTCGGGCGAAATGGTCGCGTCGTCTATCGCAAGGGGTTCGGAGACCGCGCGGTCGCGCCACAACGCGAGCCGATGACCGTCGATACGATATTCGACCTAGCGTCGCTCACAAAAGTGGTGGCGACGGCCACTTCGATCATGATCCTTGTCGAGCGCGGAAAGCTCAGCCTAGCCGACCCGGTCGCGCTCTTTATCCCTGAGTTCGCGCGATTCGGCAAAGACCGCGTCACCGTCGAGCAACTGCTAACGCACCGCTCGGGCCTCGCGCCGGACAACGACATCAGCGATTACGTCGGCTCATCCGTCGATCCTCTCGAAGAGATCTACGACCTTCAGCTCACCTACGAGCCGGGCTCGCGATTCGTCTATTCCGACGTAGGTTACATAGTAGCGGCGGAGATCGTGCGCCGGGTCTCGGGCCAGAGGCTCGACCGGTTTGCGGGGGAGAATATATTCGCGCCGCTCGGGATGAGAGATACGGCCTGGGGCCGGGGCGAGAGAGAACGGGGCGACGGGCGGCCGCTCACTATCTGGTCGAGCGAGCGACTCGCTCGGACGGCTCCCACGGAGATGCGCGAAGGGCGCTGGATGCGTGGAGAGGTGCACGACCCGCGCGCTTACGAGCTCGGAGGAGTGGCCGGGCACGCGGGCCTCTTTTCAACCGCCGACGATCTCGCCATCTTCTGCCAGATGTTTCTCAACCGTGGAGAGTACGCGGGCGTGCGCCTGCTCGCGCCTTACACGATCGAGCGCATGCTGAGCGCGCACTCCCTGCCCGCTTCGCAGATGCGCGGAATCGGCTGGGACGTGAACACGCCTTTCTCGTCTAACCGGGGCGACCTCTTTCCCGTGGGTACCTTCGGCCACACCGGATTCACCGGCACGAGCATCTGGATCGACCCGATTAGCCGCGCTTTCGTCGTACTCCTGACGAATCGCGTCCATCCGAACGGCCGGGGAGACGTCTCCAGGCTGCGCTCGCTCATCGCGTCGATCGTGGCCGGGTCGATCACCGACGCTTCGACCGCGCCTCTGCTCGATTTCGTCTCGGCCCCCATGCAGCCTGAGCCTCCCCGGGCGGCCCTGGGTCGCGCTGTTCCGTCCGGCCCCCTTCACCCCGTGCTCGCGGGCATCGACGTGCTTGAGAGAGACAGCCTCCGGCAGCTCGAAGGCAGAAAGGTCGCTCTGATCACGAACCACACGGGCCGCACGCGCGAAGGGCGTTCGACCATCGACGTGCTGGCCTCCGCGCCGAACTTGAAGCTCGTCTCCATCATCACGCCCGAGCACGGATTGCGAGGCGCCGAGGACGCTCCGATTCAAGAGGCGGGCCGCGATGAAAAGACTGGGCTTCCGGTCTACAGCGTCTATGCGAGGAACCGCAGGCGGCCCACGCGGGAGATGCTGAACGGAGCGGACACCGTCGTCTTCGACGTACAGGATGTCGGCGTGCGATTCTACACGTACATAACGACCTGCGCTTACGCGATGGAAGAGGCCGCGCGGGAGAAGATAAAGTTCGTCGTGCTCGACCGCCCGAATCCGATTGACGGCTACACCGTCGAAGGCCCGGTCGCGGACCCCGAGTTCACCACCGATCCCGGGTTCTCGTTCACGACCGCTTACGCCTTGCCCGTGCGGCACGGCCTGACCGTAGGAGAGTTCGCGGGCCTCTACAACGCCGAGCGCAAAATCGGCGCGGACCTGACGGTGATAAAGATGGAAGGGTGGCGGCGGGCCGATTATTATGACGCGACCGGCCTGGCCTGGGTGAACCCGTCGCCGAATATGCGGTCGCTCACGCAAGCCGTGCTCTATCCGGGCATCGGGCTGCTCGAAATGACCAACGTTTCGGTGGGCCGAGGGACCGATTCGCCCTTTGAGGTGGTGGGCGCGCCCTGGATAAATGAGATGAAGCTCGGCGAAGCCCTAAATCGCGCGGGGCTTGCGGGAGTCAGATTCGTCCCCGTGCGCTTCACCCCAAGGCAATCCCGTTTCACGGGCGAAGAGTGCGGAGGGGTGAACATCATCGTCACCGACCGCAATTCGTTTCGGCCGGTCGCGACCGGCCTGGAGATCGCCTATCAGC
>DATLMR010000116.1:0-15033 GCA_035537555.1 Blastocatellia bacterium | reverse complement strand
CGCTCTCGAACAGGGGCGAGGTGACCAGGTCCGCGAGCAGGTCGAAAGCGCGCGGAAGGTGCTGGTCGAGCACCTTGACATAGTAGCTCGCCACTTCGCGGCTGGTGAAAGCATCGACGTGGCCGCCTATGGCGTCGCTTTCGACCGCGATCTCGCGCGACGTGCGCCTGGAAGTGCCTTTAAACAGCGTGTGCTCGATGAAGTGCGAGATGCCGTTGAGGGGGGCGGGCTCGTGGCGCGAGCCGGAGCGGACCCAGATGCCGACGGAAGCCGAGCGCACGTGGGGCATCTGCTCCGAGATGATCGTCAGTCCATTCTCAAGAACAGTCTTCTGTATGGGGATCGCTTGTTCGTTCATAACTCACCAAGAGCCGATGCTAGCATAGTGATTTGAGCGGGCGCAAACGTAACTCCGCCGCTTGAATCTATTTCGACGTGAAGACGGCCTCGAATTAATTCTCGAATAAAAAACGGCGGCAGCTCATGGCTCGACCGATGGCCAGGCGGCGGCCGGGCGGCCCGCCCATACCCACGCGATGTAATCCACCATCGGAGTCTCCCCGCCGACGGCGCGCAGTCGAGCATTGGCCTGGCCTCGGTGGTACGTGCTGTGAAGCGCCACCTGAAGCAGAGTCTCCCCGAGTGTGGTCGCGTCCGGCTTGCGGCCGAGCCGCTTCTCGACCATCCCGGCCCACGGCATTATCATCGGCTCCGAAATCTTCTCGGCGTTCAAAGTCTCAAGCATGGCGAACGCTTCGCCGTAGTAAGCGCGGGCCCATTGAAGCAGCGCCTTCGGGTCCTCGAACGACGGGTACGGGGTGTCGAGAGGCTCGCCGCGCCAGGCGCGCAGAAACGCCCGCTGAACGTAGTGCAAATGACCCAGGTAATCCCGGAGCTTCGCGTCCGTCCCTCCGGCCTCGGAAGCGAGCACGGATGCCCACACCGTTGCATCGGCCCATTCCATGTGCCGGTAGAGATCGGCGAGAGTATCTATATCCATGATCTAGTCTCCCTGTTTCTTACTTGCGCGGGGCGTCTCCCTGCCGCGTAGGACCGCGGGCTCTGGTACACCTATTTGTCAGGCAGGCCCGCGCCCGCCGGTGAGTATCGCGGCGGTCCGGCCCGTCACCGTGGCTGTCATCATATGCCTCGTCAGGCCGTCACCCGCTTCAGCCGCTGCTCTATCTCTGATTTGGGCTGCACGCCCACGATGCGATCGACCTCCTTGCCGCCTTTAAACACCAGGAGAGTCGGGATGCCTCGAACGTTGAAGCGCCTCGCCGTCATCGGGTTCTCGTCCACATTGAGTTTCGCCACTCGCACGCGCCCCGCCATCTCGGAGGCCAGCTCTTCCAATACCGGCGCGATTATCCGGCACGGCCCGCACCACGGCGCCCAGAGGTCGAGCAGCACCGGCAGAGGCGAGCGCTCCACCTCGTCCGCGAACGTCGCGTCGGTTACCGTCACGGGAGCCGGCGTCACCGCCTGGCCGCTGACATCCAGAGGCGTCCTGCACCGCCCGCACACGGGTTCGAGGCCCTGTTCTATCTTTTCGCGCGGCACGCGATTGGTCGCACCGCAGGAGCCGCAACGAATCAACTGTGCTTCGGGCATTTCTTTGGGCATTTCCTTCGCCATGACTTTCGAGACCTCCGCAAGAGCGATTTCCATTGCCTCGATTCGGTGGCGGCGACCGCGCGCCGTTGCCGCCACCGCAAGATTAATCCGCCTTCTCCGCGACGGCTCGCCACAGCCATCCGATTCCTGTCGCGCCCGGAGCCGAGGCCCGCCGCCGCGCGACCTTCTTCCACTTTCACGTTAACGTTCCCCGGCAAAGGTTTCAAGCTTCCGCGGCTCGCTCGAAATGGCGCCCGTAGTCGATCGGGATAGGCGCGGCGGCTCTCGAACGAAGCCGGACCAAGCAGGGCGAGGCTATCGGCGTAGAACTTTTTCTCTCCGTCGTCCGTAGCTCTCAGCGTATGCTCACCATTGCGAACTGAGAGGTGCATGATGTATTGCCCGAAATGCGGCCATCAACAACCTTCCGAGAAGAATCGATTCTGCTCTCGCTGCGGAATCGAGCTCGCCGTAATAAAGGAAATGATCTCTTCGGGAGAAGTCTCTCCTGCGGGAGGCCCGCGACTGCGCCAGATGGACATCAACATAGGCGCGGGGGTGATGCTCATAGGCGCTTTAAAAGCTGCGCTATGGGTATCGCTTTCCTCCGGCCCCAGGGGCGAGGCATTTATTTTGGGCATGCTTGTGCTATCCGTCGGCTTCGCCGTCGTGCTGCTCCTCTCTCAGCTATCGCCGCGTCAAAGGGGGCTCACGTTAGGAGCGACGCTGATGTTCCTCGGGTCACTGGTGGCAGCGGTCGCGGGCGGGACGTTGGGACCGGCGGGCATTGCTCTGATTGCCGCCGTTCTAATCCCGCTCATACTGTTCTGGCAACGATTCTCGGGAATCGTGATGAGGGGATTTTTCGACCGGGAAGACCCGACCGGGAGGGGGCGAATCGAGCTGCCGGACGACAGGCCGGAGCTGACCGAAGGAGATCCATTAGCGGCTTTGTACGCTCCCCCCGGCAGGGTAAGAGATACCGATTCGGAGCTTGGCATAAGAGTGCCGAGCATACCGGCGGCGCCCAACGTAACCGAGCACACGACCGAGCTTCTTGAAGCCGGAGAAAAAAGAGAGCTGCCCTCGGAGAGAGCTGATACAGGCTCCAGAATGAATCGCGCCGGATGAATCCGGTAAGCGAGTCCCGCGCCGAGTCAAAGTTCGGAGATCGGAAGACCGGCTACCGAGAGCTGGAATTCGCCGTGCGAATCACCAGTTCCGTGCCCGCACCGAAAATCAGCTCCTTGTTCCCTTCCACGTAAACGGTCCCGACGCCGGCCGCGCCTCCGATAATAGCGCCGAGTATGGCCCCCTTGGCCCCGCCCGCGATGCCGCCGATGACGGCTCCCGCGGCGGCACCCACTCCGCCGCGCACCTGCGAGTCGCGCGTCCGGCTGCCGGTCTGCACGCGGCCTTCCTCGTCGACGTTCTTAACGCTCTCCGACTCTATGACCCTCTGGAGGTCCGCGGTGAGAGGCGATTGTCTTCCGTCCGTGAAAGTGATGGTGTCGAACTGAAGCGACATCTCCGTGCGCCCGCTTACGCGGCCCGACTGTTCAAGGGCCGAGATGTGGCCCTCAACCTCCGCGTCCTGGTAAGCCGCGGGTGAGACGACTACGGCGGAGAAGCGGTCGCCGACGCGATTGGTCTTGGTGCTGATGGGGGTCGTGAGCCTGATCTGTAGATCGGTCCCGGCCGGGATACTGAGCTGGCCTGAGGGAGTCGGCTGTCGCGGGGGCGCGTTGTCGCGCTCCTGCGAGCGGTCCCGCTCCTGCGGGCGGTCGCGGTCCTGGTTGCGGCTCCGATCCTGATTGCGGCCCCGGTCGCGGTCCTGATCCCCCTCTTTCTGCGCCCTGGCGAGCGCCGCGGCCTTTGCAAGCACGGCGGCGTTGGCCGGCACGGCCGCATTGCGGGCCCGGCCGTAGTAGCCGTCCGTGTGTCCGAGCTCGAAGCCGAGCTGGTAAGCCGTGCGATACTCTTCATTGTCGCCATGCGCGGGATCATATGCGCTCTCGCGCCTCTGGTACGCATCCGACTTCTCATAATCGCGGGGCACGCCCCGATTCCAATCATTGCCGCCCGCCGTGAACCCGTCCGAGTAGCCCTTCTGGTATCCGAGATTGTACGGGGTTGGAGTGGGAGCGGCCGGAGCGGGTTTCAGGACCGGGGCGGGCTTTTTAGCCGCAGGCTTTTTCTGCGAGTAAGCCGGGCCGGGCGAGGTCAATCCGGCGATGAGCGCGGCTGCCAGCAAAAATATCAGGGCAAAGGCGCTCGCCTTTGAGGCGTCCGGCTTTCCGGTCGTAACTCTATTCATCTGTTCTTCTCCTTTTTCGCGGGCCGCCCTCTGCGCGTAACCCGGCTGCCATCCAGACTGTTCCGGTTCAACCCATTCATCAGATCGACGAATGCGTTCCCAGGCCGCCTTTGATGAGCATGATAGCAGATGTGATCAGGCGCTCCACGGCTTTTATATCTTCGCTCAGCTATATCTTCGCTCAGCGGGCCGCACGATCCATTCGCCATTCGCGGGAATTTCGATAGCAGTTCAGAGATCAGCGGGGAGGCTTCGCGAGATTGTGCCTGTAAGCATAAAGGATAAGCTCCACGCGGTCCGATACCTGAAGCTTGTCGAATATGGAAGTGAGGTGATGGCGGACGGTCCATTCGCTTATGAAGAGACGGCTGGCGATCTCTTTATTCTTGAGCCCTTCGCCCACGACAGACAGCACCTCGCGCTCGCGCCCGGTGAGCGTTGCGATCTTGGCCGCTTCGGGGTCGGCGTGCCTGGCCTTGCCCCCGCGCGACATTCCCGAAAGCACCCTCGCCGTCAGGGACGGGTCGAGCCACGCTTCGCCCGCGTGGACCCTCACGATGGCCTCGATGAGGACATCGACCGCATTATCCTTTCGGACCACGCCCACGGCTCCCAGGCTCACGGCGCGGTGATGCGCCTCCGTGTCGCGCACGCCGGTCAGGATGATTATGCGCGCGTCGGCCGAGGTATTGAGCAGCTCCGGCAGAAAGTCGAGGCCGCTCTCTCCGTCGAGCTCCAGGTCGAGAAGTATTATATCGGGCAGCTCGCGGGCAGCCAGGAGCAGAGCATCGGCGCGGTTCCCGGCCTCGCCGACCATCGTCAGGCCCGGCCGGCTCTGGATCAGCATCCGCAAGGCCGTGCGGACGACTACGTGGTCGTCTACGAGCAGTACTTTAATAGGATCTTTTTCGTTTGAGGGCATCTCTAGCTGCCGTACTCGATTTCGGTCACATTTTACTTACCCTACCGCTCATCTTCAACAGGTTTCAGTTGCAAATGACCGGCGCCGCATGGGCTTTATAAATTGCCGGGCGCTCGGGCGCGAAGCGCCATTGAGTGCCGAAAACCGGGCGCGCCGTCGTGGATAAAGCCGTGGTCGTGCTATATACTCTTGAGCCGCGCCGGGCAGGCGTGATAAAAGCGGGCGCAGCCGTTCGCCCCTTCTCGGCTTGCGGGCCTTTTTGTGAAACTCACGATTGCAGCGGCCCGCGCCCACACGCGGCCGTGGAGGTCTCTCTGCCCGATTGAATGTGCGGGTGCGTCAAAGATGGAGGATATATATTAATGGCTTCAGGACCGGGCAGTTTCAGGGGCGCGTGGGCGGCGCTGCCTCTGGAACTCATCGCAGGTACAATTCTGTTTGCTCACGGCTTGCCGAAGATCGCCGATGCGGGAGGATTTGCCGAACGCGCGATGGGCGGCATCCCCGTGCTCCTCGCTTATCTGGTCATCGTCGCAGAAGTGGGAGGCGGCCTGCTGCTGCTCTCGGGGCTGCTCGTGAGGTTCAGCGCCTTCAGCCACATCCTCGTCATGGGCACGGCGGTATTGGGAGTCCACTGGGCCGCGGGATTGATGGGGCAGGGCAGCTTCGAGTTCCCGCTCGCGCTTCTGGCCATGGCCCTTGCCCTCACCCTGCTCGGCCCGGACCCCCTGTCGATCGACGAAAACCTCATGGGGAATTTCAACAGGTCGCGCGACACCGCTTTTCGCAGAAACGGCGTCGATCTGAGAGAGCCCCTGGTGAAATCGGCGGGCATACTGCTCGTGCTGGCGGGCCTGACGTTGATTGCGGGCGCCGCGCTGCCGCTCGTGCGAAGCTACGTCGGGGTGCCGGAAGGATCGGCGGCTCTTGTCGTCACGGTCGTAGCCGGGATAGCTTCCATCGTCTCCGGCTCGGCCCTCTTCATGGCGAAGTCCTGGGCTTACGCGCCGGCCTTCGTGGTCGCCAGGCTCTATCTCGCGGCGAGCACCCTGTTGCTGTTTTACATCAAGTTCGCCGTGCGCGGGCTCCTCGCCCTGCTCGTGAGCCTGGCGATACTCGCGGCGCTCCGCCGGGCGCGGCGCGGGGCTTAAAGGTTGTCCCCGGCGCGCAAGGAACGGGTAATTGCTTATTTCCGAGCTAGTACTCTATAATTAGGGTTTCCGCAATGCTCTTTTAAGAGGACATGGGCAAGTTGAATGGTTGAAACGCGGGCTGTCCTGTTCGATCTCGACGGGACGCTTATCGATACCACGAACCTCATACTGCGATGCTTCGACCATTCGTGGCAGTCCGTCTGCGGGCGCGGCCACGCGCGGGAAGCGCTCATCGAAACGTTCGGCACGCCTCTGCGCGCGGCGATGGTCTCGCTCGCCTCCTCGTCGGAAGATCTCAGCCCTCGCCTCGATGAAATGTCGGAGGCTGACCTGATCGACCGGCTGCTCAACGAGTATCGCTCCTTCAACGTCGCCAATCACGACGCCCTGGCCCGGCCCTTCGAAGGCGTCGAGGAAGTCGTTCGGCGGCTTCGGGAAAGAGGATACCTGATAGGAGTCGTCACGTCGAAAGGCCGGGAGCTGGCCTCGCGGGGCCTTTCGCTCTGCTCGCTCGACGGCCTCATCGACGCGGCCGTCTTTCTCGAAGACACCGAAAAGCACAAGCCGGAGCCGGAGCCGATACTCGCGGCGCTTGAGAAATTGAATGCGGCCAGGTCGGGCGCGGCCTACGTCGGCGATAGCCACAACGACATCATAGCGGGCCGCGCGGCGGGAGTCCGCACGGTCGCGGCCCTCTGGGGCCCCGCGCCGCGCGCCGCGCTCGAAGCCGCGAGGCCGGATTACATGGCAGGTTCGATGTATTCGCTGCTGGATATTTTCGAATGACCCGAATTACAATCCCCTGACGCCGGGACGCGAAAAGCGCAGGCGTGAAAGGAGCCGGGCAGCACCCCGGCCGCCGGTATCAAGTTTAGCTGTATGCAGAAAATCAAAGACCGTTATAGAAAGATAAAGAATGAAGAGGCCGGGCTTGTTCACCACAAGCCGCGCGGGCTGGGGCTCGATTTCGCGCTGGCCTATCCGAACACCTATTACATAGGGATGTCGAACCTGGGCTTCCAGTCCGTTTACCAGCTCTTGAACGGCTTCGGCGCGATAAGCTGCGAGCGCGTCTTCGTGCCCGACCCGGATATCGAGAAAGAGCTTGAGCGGACCCGCGCGCCGCTTCTCAGCCTTGAATCGGAAACTCCCGTCTCCGACTTCGACGTGCTGGCCATCTCCGTCTCGTTCGAGACCGACTACCTGAATATTCCGAAGCTGCTGAGACTCTCGAAGATCCCCGTCTTCGCCAAAGACCGCAACGACTGGCACCCGCTCGTAGTCATGGGCGGCGCGGCCGCGTTTTTGAACCCGGAGCCGGTCGCGGAATTCGTCGATGTCGTCTGCGTCGGAGAAGGCGAAGTCCTGGTGCCCGCGCTCGTCCGCGTGATGAACGAGGCCGCCTCTCGCGAAGACCTGCTCGTCAGGCTCGCCGCCGAGCCGGGTTTTTACGTCCCGAAATTCTACGAAGTCCACTATCACGAAGACGGCAGCATGGGCCATATGGTCCCCACCAACGGCGCGCCCGCGCGCGTCTTCACCATGCGTAATCCGATGCGCAAGCAGGAAGGCTCCGGCAAGTTCGACGACGACTTCATCCCCGCAAGCGAAGTGCTCACGGACAACACGGAGATGAGCGGCCGCTACCTGATGGAGATCTCTCGCGGCTGCTCGATGGGATGCCGCTTCTGCTGGGCCGGGTACTCTTATCTCGCGCCGCGCGTGTTTTCGGCCGAAAAGCTCCTTGCCCGCGCGGCAGAGATGCGAAAGCTCACCGATAAGATCGGGCTCGTCGCCACCGCCGTGTGCGATCACCCGGAGATTCACGAGCTGCTGGACGGGCTTGAGAAGCTCGACTACCAGGTCTCCGTCTCCTCCTTGCGCCTGGACCAGATCTCTCCCGAGCTGCTCGACGCGCTCGTGCGCCGCAACGATCAACAGCTCGCCATCGCGCCCGAGACCGGCTCCGACCGCCTGCGCCGCGTCATCAACAAGAACCTCACCAACGAACAGATAGTCGACATAGCCGGGATGATCTTCGAGCGCGGCATATTCAATCTCAAGCTCTATATGATGATAGGGCTGCCCACCGAAGAGGATGAAGACCTCGACGCCATAGTGAGCCTGACCGAGCGTATACGCGAGCGGATGATGGAAGTAGCGAAGCCGCGCGGGCGTGTCGGCACGATCATCGTCTCGCTCAACGCCTTCGTGCCCAAGCCGCAGACCCCCTTCCAGTGGGAGCCCGTCATGCCCGAGCGCGTGCTCGATCGGAAGATCAAGTACCTTACGCGCGCCTTCAAGAACATGCCCAACGTAGACGTGCGCGCGATGTCGTCGCGCATAGCGCTGCTTCAGGCGATGCTCTCTCTGGGCGACCGCAGGCTGTCCGAGTTCATACTCGAAGTTGACCGGACGGGCAACTGGCGACAGGCCATGCGCAACTACAGCGCCTACGCGCTCAGGCCGCGCTCGCTCGACGAAGCGCTGCCGTGGGACGTAGTCGACATCGGGCTCACCAAAGAGTTCATGAAGAAAGAGCACCGGCGCGCAATGGCGGAGCGGATCACGAAGCCGTGCCCGGCCATAGACCCCTGCATTCGCTGCGGCGTGTGCGACCCTCTAAACGTGCCTGAAAACGCGCTCGTGCAGCTCCAGTGGATGAAAGCGGCCCTCAATCCCGCTCAACAGGAGCTGCTCGTGAATCGCCGCCTTCAACCGGCGGCCGGCGGCGATTGAACGATCCCGCGTTGGACTTTTTATCGGATTATTATTCGATCCGAATAATCGGAGACGCCCCGACGAAGGGCGTCTCTCATAAATAGATTCCTCACCCGATTAGCACTCCCCCCGGGCTCAGCGCGCGGCGCGCTCGCGTTCGCGCCGATCCGAGCCCGAAAACCGTTTCGCAATCCCCATGTCGAAAAAAGAGTTGCGTCCCGCACGAAAGTGGATTATCTTTTGCGGCATTGCTTACAAAAGAAAAAGAGCGAGCAGTGGCGGCCTTCGCTCTAATCAAGAGCAAATCCCTAAGGGATGCCTGTGACTTTTCAGCTTTCCCTTGTGGGTGAATGCAAGTGAAACCAGTAAGGAGAGAAAGAATGAAACGTCCATCTCTGTTCTTGTCAGTGCTAACCCTGACCGTGTTTTTGGGAGGTTCCAGCGCTTTGATGCAGCAAGGCGCGGGCAAGCAGCTGCAACAGGAGATCGGAGAGCAGAACGGCTCGGCTCCCGAGATCCAGGCCTTACCACAGACTTATATAAACAGCACCTCGCGGCACAAGCTGATACTGAGCGACGCGGACATCGAAGTCTATAATAATCTGCTAAGTAAGAACGCCGTCGTGGACGTGATCGACTACGGCAGCTTCAAGCTCGTCACGGTGGATGAAGAGGCCGTGGGCGGGCGCGCGGAGCTGATGGCCCTACCCATCGGCGTGCGCGACGAGCAGGACCTTATTCCGATCAACGGCTACGTATTAGACACCTCTGACCCGGCAGCGACTTATGACCGGCTTCCCTCCGAGCTGCGCGCGAACGCCGGAGCCCGGCTTATGGGCGCGCAGGCGCGCGGAGGTCTATATATCGTCCAGTTCGCCGGCCCCGTTCGCGACGAATGGCTCGCGGCTCTGAAAGGCACGGGCGTCGAGGTCGTGAGTTACCTCCCGATGAACGCTTACGTCGTGCGCGCGCGAGGCAATTCGGCGGGCGATCTCCAGAACCTCAAGAACGGCAACTCTTTCGTGCAGTTCCTCGGCGGCTACGAGCCGGCCTTCCGCCTCTCGCCCGACTTGCAGTCCCGCCGCAGAGGTCCGGCCGAAGACATGGTTGACATAACCGTGCAGGTGATCGACGGCCCCGACGCGGAGCAGGCCATCGGCGCGTTGAAAGCCTTGGCCAAAGAGGTCGTCCTGGTCAATCAGGTGCTCAATTATCACAACGTTCAATTGAAAGTGGCGGCGTCGAGGCTCGACGAGATCGCGCTGCTCGACGACGTATTCGCGGTCGAAGAGCGCGGACAGATCAGGAAGTTCGACGAAGCGCAGGGCCAGATACTCGCGGGGAACCTGACGGGCAACTCGCCTTCGGGGCCGGGCTACCTTACGTGGCTCGCCGGCAAGGGATTCACGAGCGCGCAATTCACGTCCTTCTCGGTCAACGTGGTCGACGACGCGCTCACGCTCACGGGTCACCCCGACCTGCCGACCGCCCGCGTAGCCTTCACCAACAACCCGACCGGACAGACCGGCGCGCAGGGCGGCCACGGCTTCCTGAACGCCAGCATCATCGCCGGATTCAACAGCGGCACGGGCGCGGCGCTCGAAGACGCGCTCGGCTTCAACTACGGCCTCGGCATCGCTCCGTTCGCGAGGGTAGGCTCGACCGCGATCTTCGGCGGGACCGCCGCCACCGGAACGACGTGGGAGAACACGGCCTATGGGCAGGGCGCTCGCATATCGAGCAACTCGTGGGGATTCCAGACCGCGACGGGCGGGCCTATTCCCAGGTACGACACGAACGCGCAGGAATTCGACAGGATCGTGCGCGACGCTCAAACAGGGACGGCGGGGCTCCAGCAGATGACCATCGTCTTCGCGGCGGGAAATGACGGGCCGGGGACCAACACCGTCAGCACGCCCGGCACCGCCAAGAACGTCATCACGGTCGGCGCGGGCGAGAACGTGCGACAGACCGGGAGCGACGGCTGCGGAGTTGCCAATACCGGAGCCGACAGCGCGAACGACATCATCGGCTTCTCCAGTCGAGGGCCGGTCAACTCGGCGGGCGGCGACGCTCGCATATTGCCCAATATCATGGGTCCCGGCACGCACATCGAAGCGGGCATTCCCCAGTCGAACTACGACGGCAGCAGCGTGTGCAACCAGTTCTTCCCGGCGGGCCAGACGCTTTACGGCTGGTCGAGCGGAACGTCTCATTCCTGCCCGGCCGTCGCCGGCGGCGCGGCCCTCGTCTATCAGAATTTCCTCAACAACAGCCTCGCCGCTCCGAGCCCGGCGATGATCAAAGCGTACCTCATCAACTCCACGACTCACATGACGGGCACGGGCGCAAACGACACCCTGCCGTCGAATAATCAGGGCATGGGCCGCATGAACCTGGGCCGCGCGTTCGATGGCGTAGACCGCCTGCTCGTCGATCAGAGCACGACTCTCGGCACGACCGGCCAGACCTCGACGATCACCGGCACGGTATCGACCACCTCTCAGCCCTTCCGCGTGACGCTCGCGTGGACGGACGCTCCCGGACCCACCACGGGCGCGCCCTATGTCAACAACCTCGACCTCGAAGTGACCGTGGGCGGAGTTACTTATAAAGGCAACGTCTTTTCGGGCGCGAACTCCGCGACCGGCGGCACCGCCGACGCCAGGAACAACTACGAATCGGTCTTCGTTCCGGCGGGCGTCTCGGGCAGCTTCACCGTCACCGTCAGAGGCACCAACATAGCCGGAGACGGCGTGCCCGGAAACGCCGACACGACCGATCAGGACTTCGCCGTCGTCGTCTACAACGCGACCGCGGGCGTCCCCTCTTCGCCTTCGATCGGCGTCAGCCCGTCGAGCTTCAGCTTCTCCGCGACCGCGGGCGGAGCGAACCCGGCCAACCAGACGCTCAACATCAGCAACACCGGCGGCGGCACCCTGAGCTGGACGGCGACCGATGACGCGACGTGGCTCACCCTCAGCCCGACATCGGGGACCGCGCCTTCGGCCGTGACCCTGTCGGTCAACACCTCGGGCCTCGCCGCCGGCACCTATAACGGCACGATCACGATCACGGCGGCCGGTGCGACCAACTCGCCCGTGAGCGTGCCCGTGACTCTCACCGTGAACGCCGTGAGTGCCCAGCTCCTGATCAACGGAGGGTTCGAAGGAAGCGCCTCGCCGTGGACGCTTTCGGTCTTCACCTGGACCGGCACGGGGAGCTTCCCGCACACGGGCGCGGGTTATATATTGTTCGGAAGCGCCGCCACGTCCAGCGGGTCCGCCTTCCAGCAAATCACCATACCGGCGGGCCCGGCGAAGTCGTTGACCTTCTGGCTCAACGTCACGTCGAGCGAGACGACCACCACGACGCAGTTCGACAGACTGTTTATCGAAGTGCGGAGTACTTCCGGAACTCTGCTGGGGACGCTCGCGACGTTCAGCAACCTGGACAAGGTGGCATCGGGCGGCACGTACACCTTGAGAGGGCCTTTCAGCCTGGCAACGTGGGCGGGTCAGACCGTTCGCATCCAGTTCCGCGGCACGACCGATTCTTCGCTCCTTACGACCTTCCGTATCGACGACGCTTCGGTGCAGTAACAGGACAATGGCCGGGGCCGGGAAAGGGGAGAGGCCTTAATAAGCCTCTCCCCTTTCCAACCGGCCCCGGCCGCTACTCTCCGAGATAAGCGGTTATAACGTCCCTGTTCGACGCGATCTCTTCCGGCCTTCCCTCGGCGATCTTGCGCCCGTGATTCAAGACGATCACGCGATCCGACACGCTCATCACGACGTGCATGACGTGCTCGACCCCCGCGACCGCCGTGACGCCCCGCTCGGCGCCGAGCCTCTTTATCAGGTCGATGGCCTCTTTTCCCTCGGTCGGATTGAGGCCGGCCATCACTTCATCCAGGAGGACCAGCTTCGGCTGCGTCGCGAGCGAGCGGGCCAGCTCCAGGCGCTTGCGCATCGCGATGGGAAGGCTCACGGCTTTCGCGTCGCGCAAGGAAGCGAGCCCCGTGAAGGCGAGCGTGCTTTCCGCGACGCGGCTCGCTTCCTCGCGGTCGTCGGTGCGGGCGAAGGCTCCGACCAGTACGTTTTCGAAGACCGTCAGGCCCCGGAGAGGGCGTACTATCTGAAAAGTGCGGCCTATGCCCGAGAGCGCGATCTCGTAAGTCTTTTTGCCCGCGAGGCTCTCGCCTTCGAACCTGATCTCGCCGCGAGTCGGGCGGGCAAATCCGGTGATGAGGTTGAAGACGGTCGTCTTGCCCGCGCCGTTCGGGCCGATGATGCAGAGGGTCTCGCCCTCGCGCGCTTCGAAACTGAGCCCGTCCAGGGCGGTGAGCCCGCCGAATCTCTTCGTCAAATCCCTGACTTCAAGCAGCGCCACTTCGATTCACCTCTGATCCATTATCGCTTTGAGCCGTCTGACGGGCTTGAATTCCGACAATCTCCCGAGACCGCCCGTCAGCCCGTCGGGGATGAAGAGAATGACGATGATCAACAGAGCTCCGTAAATCAGGAGGCTCGCGTCGCTGAAGTAGTTGCGAAAGACCTCCGAAGAGAGCTTCAAGAGCACCGCGCCGAGGACGGGGCCGGTGACCGTGCCGAGCCCGCCTATTATGGAGATCAGCACGATCTCCACCGAGAGCGCGAGCGGGAGCACTATGGCCGGATCGACGAAGAGGAAGTAGTTCGCGTAGAAGGCTCCGGCGATCGCGGTTATGCCCGCGCTGATCGCGAGCGCCCTCAGCTTATAACCGGTCGTGTCGATCCCGATCGACTCGGCCGTGGCCTCGTCTTCGCGAACGGCCATCAGGAAGTAGCCGAGCTTTCCCCGGCCGATCCGGCGGCAAAGCGCGACCGTGACCGCGGCTATCGCGAGGATGATGTAGTAATACGGCACCTTGTCGGTCCCGCTGAAGACCGAAGGCCGGATGACGATGCCGACCGCGCCGCCCGTCAGATCGCGCCAGTTGAGCGCGACCAGCCGCGCCATCTCCCCTATGGCGAGCGTGGCGAGGGTGAAGTATGGCCCGCGCAGCCGGAAGCAGGCCCAGCCCACGACGAGCGCCACGGGCAGCACGACGGCGGGGCCGACCACGAGGCCGAGCCACGGCGAGAGCGTGCTCTTGCTGGCGAGGACGGCCGTCGAGTTCGCGCCTATGCCGAAGAAGGCCGCGTGGCCGAGCGAGAGCTGTCCCGCGAAGCCGCCCAGTATATTCCACGCCGACCCGAGCGCCACGTAGAGCAGGATGAGTATCAGAACGTGCTGCGCGTATCGCGCCCGGAAGAGGAAGGGAGCGGCGAGCAGAAAGACCGCCAGCAGAGGCAGAGAGAGCCCGAGAGCCTTCTTCATACGCGCGACCTGCCCAGCAATCCCGAAGGCCTCAAGGTCAGGATCAAAAGGAAGATGACGCAGCCGATTGCGTCCTTGTACCCGGTCGAGATGTAGACCGCGCCCAAAGATTCGGTGATGCCGAGAACTATGCCCCCGACGAGCGCGCCCGTAACGCTTCCCATCCCTCCGAGCACGACGACTATGAAGGCTTTCAAGGAGAAGGGCACCCCGGCCGTCGGCTCGACGCGGTAGTAGATGGGCATCAGGAGCGACCCCGCCGCGCCGGCCGCCGCGACCCCGAGGCCGAACGTCAGCGCCTGCACGCGCTTGATGTTGATGCCGAGGATCTGCGCGGCCTCCGCGTCCTGCGCGGCGGCGCGGATCTGGCGGCCCGTGTCCGTCTTCATCAAGAAAAGGTAGAGCATCGCGGTGATGGCGAGCGCCACCGCGAACGCTCCGAGCTGAGGGAGGCTCACCGACACGCCTCCGAAGCGGGCGGTCGCGCCCGCGTAGCTCGTGGTCATCGTAAGGTAGTTGGCCGTGAATAAGAGCAGGGCGGTGTTTATGAGCACGATGCTTATGCCCTCGGTCAGGAGAATCTGATTGCGCTCCGGCGCTTTCAAGACGGGCTCGATCAACGTCTTTTCGAGGGCCACGCCCACGGCGAACATCACGGGGATCACCACCGCAAGCGACAGGAACGGATCGATACCGAGGTATGTGAAGAGAAAATAGGTCGCGTACATGCCGACCATCACGAGCGCGCCGTGAGCGAAGTTGACCACGCGCATGACTCCGAAGATTACCGTGAGCCCGATACCGATCAGGGCGTAGATGCCGCCCGTGAGCGTGCCGCTCGCCATGGTCTGAAGAAATTTCTGCCCGCTCGTGATCGCGGCCTGAGCGCCCGGCTCCGGCGCCTCTGAGCCGGGCGCGGGGGGCCCGGCCGGGGCGCCAGG
>DATLMR010000115.1:0-4027 GCA_035537555.1 Blastocatellia bacterium | reverse complement strand
ATCTACACGTTCGAGAACGACACCGGCCCCGACGATGCCAACCACGACTGGCACGGGATCTTCATAATGAGGGACGGCGAGGGGCATGGCTCCTTCGAGGGGCATGGCATGAATTTGAAGGATGTCGCCCCGACAATCTTGTCGCTTATGGGAGAGGACGTGCCGGGAGATATGGAAGGCAAGGTGATCAACCGCGAGTCGGTCAAATAACACTCTTGAACGGAGCAGGGAACCTGACCCCCGCTCCGGGTCTGATCAATGCTCGATGCCTCAATAGCAAAGCCCGCCCAGGCGGCGCATGGGCGTGATTCAGCCCGGCCCGGCCGCCGCTTGAAACCGGGCAGGTTCCTGCCTTACATCCTGACCGTGGCGGCGGGCGGTATCTGCTATGGCCTCTTCTACAATCGCGGCATCTGGCTTTCCGTCATCGGCTACAGCGTCTCCCCGGCGGAAAGAGTGATGCAGGGCGAGGTCCCTTACAAGGATTTCTTATACAACTACACGCCCGGCATTCTCTGGCTGAACGCGGGCTTGATGCGAATGTTCGGCCCGACGCTGCTTACGGTCAGCGCGGGCCTGTTTGCCTTCAAGCTCGGGGCGCTGGTCGCCCTTTATCACGTTTCTCGAAAGCTGTGCGGAGATTGGGCGGGCCTCCTGGCGGTTGGGCTCGCGCTCTCCTGGATCGGCTGGAAGTACGTCTTCGGCGTCTACCCGACCCAGTACTCCATGCTGTTCGTGCTGACCGGCCTCGCCTGCATGGTGAGATTCGACGAGAGCGAAAAACTGCGATGGCTCGTCCTGTCCGGAGCGTCGGTCGGGGCGGTGCTCGCGATCAAGTACAACGTCGGAGTCCTCCTGGGCCTTTCGGGTGGCGCATCCGTAATCATACGGGAGTTGATGTTGAATGACTGGTCGTTCGGCGCGCGAAGGGCGCTTTCAAAAGCCTTTGAGCGGGCCGCGTGGTTCTGGCTGGGAGTTGCGGTTGTGGTCTTTGCCATGTTCGCTTATCTCGCGGCGCGAGGCGGCCTGCTTCCGATGCTTGACCACTTCATCCATTTCGCGGGAGAGTACAGCGAGAAACGCGCGGTCAAGCTGCCTTTATGGAAGCTCGTGATGCCATCCGCGCTCGCCATAATTCTTATCGCGGGTGGCGCGTGGATAATTCTGCGTCGGTTCGAGCGATACTATGCGGCTTATCTCGCGCTCGCCGGCGCGACCGTTCTAGCGGTCCTACATACTCCGGCGAGAGCCGAGATTATGAAGGCCTCCGCGCTCGCCTCGGTCGCTTACCTGCCGATCACCCTCTTTTTGATCGCGTCGGCGCTGTGCCTCTTCCAGGTCAAAGGAAAGTTGAAGGCGAAGGAGTCGAGGCAGCGGTGGTGGCAGGATAACGGCGCGATAATCGTAGTCACGATGTTCGCCGCGGGAGCCTATCTCGAAGTCTTTCCCCGGGCGGATTACTATCATCTTGTTCGGACGTTGCCGCCGGTCTTCCTGCTCCTGGTTCTTCTGGTCAAGCGGTCTTTCCCGTCTCTCTTGAAGTATATGGAGAGCGTCTCAACCCGTCCGAAGAGGGCTGCGACCCTGACGCTCACCCTTCCCCTCGTCCTGCTTGCCGGGATCGGGATTCAACAAACCTGGAGGCCGCATTTCGCTTCAGGCCTTCGCCTGGCCGACCGAAGCCCGGTCGCCGTCGAGCGCGCGCGCGGAATGCTGGTTCCTCCGAAACAGGCGAGTATTATAGAATCCTTCGCTTCGCTGATCGATAGCAACAGCGCGGAGGGAGACGAGATCTTCTCTTTCTCACAAAGAGGGACCGCTTTTTATTTCCTGTCGGGAAGGAAAAACCCGAGTAGATTTGTCTGGTGGCGCAACGTGGGGATCAGCGGCGAAGACAGGGAGTCGGTGTTACAGATGATAGAAGGGAAGCGCCCGAAACTCATTCTACTTCAGGACGGTCTCAAGGACCGGCGCATTCACGAATCGGTCGACGCGAATTACTCGCGCGTGGGCGCCGTCACGGACATCGGCATTTATGGCAGAAGAGACTAAGCCTTTCCTGCGCGGCCTCCGGGCACAGTTTTTGATCGTGGTCGTGGCCACGGGGGTCGTCTATTCTCAGGTTCGGTTCACGGAGTTGTCCGAGAAGGGCGACACCGCGATTTGGGACTACATCGCGCAGGTGATTTCAAGAGGAGGCGTTCCCTACAGGGACGTGGTCGATAATAAGGCCCCGTTATCGGCCTACATCGGAGCTGCCGCCATCCTCGTAGCCCGGCCGTTCGGGCTGCGCGATATTTACGCGTTGAGACTGGCCTATATTTTTCTGGCCGCCCTCACCGTCGGAGCGACGTTCCTTGCGGCGATGCTTTTCTTTGAAAGCCGCAGTATTGCCATTCTTTCGACCCTGGTCATGCTCACTTTCAATTCGTTCATAATATCGAACTCGACCGGGATTCAGCCGAAGACGGTTATGGTCTTATTCGGCCTGGTGGCGCTATGCGCGTCTGTGAAGGACCGTCCCTTCGCAAGCGGGGCGGCCGGTATGTGCTCCGCCCTGTGCTGGCAACCGGGATTGCTGTTCAACGCGGCGGCATTTATCGCGGAGACAGATTACTTCAGGCGATGGCGGAATCGCAGAATCGCCGCACTGGCCCTTGGCTGCTTGCTTCCGCTGGCGGCGTGCATAATCTATTTCAAGGCCGCGGGCGCGCTCAAGGATTTTTACACCTGGACAATCGATTACAACACGTCGGTCTACGCGCCGCGCGGACTTCGCAGCCCTGATAGAACTTTGCAAGTGTTCCTGAGGGCCTTATTAAGGTCGTATTCCAAAGAAGCCGCTTACTTCTCAATCGGGCTGGCGGGTTACATCATGGCGATCTTCGCGGCTCTCTACCGAAAGAGCGCTCCGGCCCTCCACGGCTCTCAGAAACAGGCAATTCTTGTCGCGCCGTCGATCTATCTGGCCTTCTGCTTTATCAACTTGCAGGGCGCGGCCGATCTCATACCTCTATTGCCCTTCGTAGCGATATTTTCAGCTTTCGCGCTCTGGTCGTTCATATCATGGATCGCCGGGATGGTCGCCCGTCACTCTTCGGCGCGGTCCGGTGAAAGAGTCAGGCAATTGGCTTTCATCGGGCTGATCTGCTTAATCTGTGTCGTGAGTCTGTTCGATAAGATCGGGCACAGGCGGACGCCGTCCCTTCTCGATCAAGATGCGGAGATCGCGCGGATGAAGGATTTGCTTATGCCGGGCGATGAGATCTTCATCAATGGTCCGCTCGAAATACTCGTATTATCCGGCCTGCCGAATGCGAGCAGGTACATCTATCTCGCGCGGGAAGAGGATAAGTATTTAGCACAGGTGGAGCCCGGAGGATTCGATGCGTGGTTCGAGAGCTTGAAAGCTCGCAAGCCGAAGATCGTCAGCTTCTCTCGGCTGAATCCCGTCGGGCGCAAAGATGATTTTATGAGGTGGGCTCGCGAAGAGTACATAAGCTTTAAAGGCGAGGCTATCTCTTACTACGTGCGTAAGAATTAAAGATCACGCAAGGCAAGGCGGGTGGCCGATTGAAAGAGGCGACGCAAACGGATAAGGGAATCGCGACCGTCGAAGCAATGGCGGAGCGCGAGCCTTACTCGTGGCTCGACCGCCGCATGCTCTTTATCGCCACGCTCGCCATAGCATCTATCGTTTATGCCCAGTACCACCTCTGGGAACAGCCGGAACGGAAGGACCGCGCCAACTGGGACTACTTTTCACAGGTAGTCTCTCGCGGCGGCAAGCCATACATCGATGTCGTGAACATCAAGAGCCCGCTTTCTGCATACATTGGGGCGGGCGCAATCGCCCTCGCCCGGCCGTTCGGCCTCCGAGACCTGTTCGCGATCAGGATAGTCTGCTCCCTGATGGGAATGCTTATAGTCGGCTTCACGTTCCTCCTGGCTCTCGACTATTCTAACTGCCGGAGGCTGGCTTTCCTGGCTGCGATCATAATGCTCTCATTCCACGCCTTCGCTGCCT
>DATLMR010000114.1:0-5862 GCA_035537555.1 Blastocatellia bacterium | reverse complement strand
ACTTATCGCGCGGCTTCTCGGGTTTGAATACCGATGTCAGAGGATCGGGCGGCTCGTAGGTGTAGCGGGAGAGCGCCACCGACAGGTTCCTGACGAGATATATCAGCCCGTAGAGCGCCAGCGCGACGATGACGAGGCGTCCGATCAGGCTGAGCTCTTCTATGATTCGCGGCTTGGTCAGCATCACATAGAAGGCCGAAAGGAAGAGGGGTACGACGAGCAGGACCGCGTGGCTGCGCTCGGCCGTCTCTCGCCTGTCGTGGGCGATCATCTCGTCCACCATGCGGTCGAATTCCCGCTGGAGCGCGACCACCTCCGCCGACCGCGCCGCGTAGAAAGTGCGGCTCGGGGGCGGCGCTTCGCCCCGGTCATACGCCGCGCGGCGCTTGGGATCTATCAGGATTTCGTAGGCTTCGTTGATCCGCGCGAAAGTAGAGTTCGCGTCGGGCGAAGTAGAGACGTCAGGGTGGTTCTTGCGCGCGAGGGCCCGGTATGCCGACTTGATCTCGGCTGGCGTCGCACGCTGCGGTACTCCAAGGATTCGATAGAGGTCCGTCATGACTAATTAAATTCTTACGGAAGTGCGGCGCTCTACCTCAAGGCCTTTCGGTCACACCGGCAGGTCGAAACGGGCGACCAGGGGCCAAGTTTCCAATACCTGCAACGACCTGAAACCGAAAGCGACTACCGTTGCCCCGGGAGTCGATGGCCCTGCGAACGAAATTATCTTACTACGCGAAAGCTCCCGGCTCAAGTATTTACTCAAAGGCCTCGGGAGAAGAAAAATCCGCGAACCGGGGCGCGGCGGGCGCGATCACTTTCGCCTGTCGCTCGCGTCGAGCATGCGCTGCGTCGAAGCGCGGTGTATATGACAGATGGCGGCGGCCAGCGCGTCGGAGGCGTCCAGGGGCTCCGGCAATTCTTTCAGGCCGAGGACGACCCGCACCATATGCTGCACCTGTTGCTTCTCCGCGCGCCCGTACCCGACGAGGTCCGATTTTATCTCGAGAGGCGAGTATTCGAAGACCGGGACGCCCGCCCTGGCCGCGCAGACGAGGATGACGCCCCGCACGTGGCCGAGTTTGAGCGCGGTCTTTACGTTCGCCGCGTAGAAGGTCTCTTCAACCGAGAAAGCCTGGGGCCGCAGGCGTTCGATCACCTCTTCCAGCTTTTGCGCGATTATCAGGAGCCGCTCGGCAAATGCGAAGCGGGCGGGAGCGCGAATGCCCGCGTATTCGACCAGCCTGTGATGGCTGCCGTCGCTATCGACGACTCCATATCCGGTCGTCTCGGTGCCGGGATCGACGCCCATTACACGAAACGAGCGCGCGCCGAGTGCGCCTCTCGGGCCGGGGCTCTCCCTGGCGGGCGAATTTCCGGCCTCTTCGATCAACCGGTGGCCTCCATCTCGTCGGCGGGTATGTCGAAGTTGGCCGCTACGCTCGCGACGTCGTCGTGGTCTTCGAGGAGGTCCATCAGGCGGAGGACCTGCTGGGCAGTTGCCCCGCGCACCTCCACTGAATTCGTCGGCCGCATGATGATCTCCGATGACTCGGGCTCTATTCCCGCGCCTTTCACCGCGTCGAGGACGGTGCTGAAATCTTCGGGAGCGGTCACGACTTCCCATGCCACCTCGTCGTCGTTGACGTCCTCGGCCCCGGCTTCGAGCGCGAGCTCCATTATGCGCTCTTCGTCGGCCGCGCCCTTGTCTACGATGATGGTTCCCTTCTTCTGGAACATCCAGCCCACGGAGCCCGATTCGCCGAGGTTTCCGCCGTTCTTCGAGAAGATGTGGCGAATCTCCGCAACGGTGCGCGTGCGGTTATCGGTCTGCGCTTCGATGAAGACGGCGACCCCGCCCGGCCCGTAGCCCTCGTACGTGATATCGTCGATGGCGGCCCCCGCGATTTCGCCCGTGCCGCGCTTGATCGCGTTCATCATCGTATCTTTGGGCATGTTGAGCGCCTTCGCATCATCCATGGCTTTACGAAGGCGCGAGTTGCCCGTGGGGTCGCCGCCGCCGCGGGCCGCGACCGTAAGCTCCTTGATCAGCTTTGAGAACATCTTGCCGCGCTTGGCATCGATGGCTCCCTTCTTATGTTTGATTGAGTGCCATTTAGAGTGTCCCGACATATTTCAGATTACCTCCACAACGCCTTGCGAACCTGCTCGGCGCTCATATTTCGAACACGAATAACTTTATCTCTCGATGATTCTCCCGCGACGATCTCAACGGCATTACCGGGCACGCCGAGCAGCCGGGCAAGAAACCGGCGACACTCATCGTTCGCTTTGCCGTCGACGGGCGGCGCGGTGATCCTCAATTTTACCGCGCCCGCATGCTCTCCGGAAATCTCGCTTCGAGAAGCGCGGGGCTGTACCCTCACCCTGAAAGTGGCCGCGCCTTCTTTCTCGTTGATCTCCACCACGGGCTCTTACCGACCTCTCCGCGCAATGGTCTAGGTGACCAGGCTAACGAGAATGGAGGTCGTCACCTGCACGATGAGCATCGCTATAAGCGGCGAAAAATCGAACATACCGGCGACGAAGATGCGGCGAAGCGGCTTCAGGAGCGGCTCGGTGACGACGAACAGAAACCGCATGAGATTGTTACTATATCCCACCCCGAAGAACGGAAGAAAGAAGCGAAGGAAGATCGCCACGACGTAAAGAAGCCCGAGGAAATTGATCAGGTTGACCAGCAGGACCCGCCCGTTCAACGTGCTCATACCCACGCTTATGAAGATGGCCGCGAATTGACCCAGTATGCTCGATATGAATAGTCCGGTGACGAGTATCATCACCCCCATAACGAGCGGGACCAGATCGTACCGCATATATCCGCCGCCGAACTGCGCCCTGATCGGGCGGATCATCGGCTCCGTGTATCGCGTCAGGTAATAGCTGACACGCCCGAACGGGTTGGCGCCGAGCCACGTCAGTATCACTCTAAGGAAGAAGAGAGACGCGGCGGCTATCGTCGCCCAGAACACGACGTAGGCAAGAAGGTTGAGACCGACAGCTATAAGATTCAAGACTCCCTCGGATTGCGTGAGCCGCTTCAACCGCGAAGGCGCTCACCGTAAGCTAATTCAAAAACACTCCACGTTCAAGAGTGGGCGCACCCGTCAAAGCGCTTCAACGCTTCGCGCCTTCTCTCGCGCCGAAGATCGCGGTCCCGACGCGCACCATCGTGGCGCCTTCTTCAATCGCGACCTCGAAATCGTGGCTCATTCCCATAGACAATTCCTTGAGCGCTCGTTCTTGCGGCCGCGACCTGTTCAACCCTTCCTGAAGCTCGCGCAGCCTGCCGAAGTAGCTCCGCGCCTGCTCCGGGTCATCGAAAAACGGAGGCAGGGTCATCAGCCCGCGAAGCTCGATATTCTTCGCCGCGTCGAGCGCCTCGACTATGGCGGGCAGCTCCATCTCGGAAGCCCCCGACTTCGTGGCTTCGTGGCCGAGATCGACCTGAATAAGGACCGAAGGGGTCCTGCCCTCTTCGCCGGAGATGCGGTCGATCCGCTCGACGAGCTGGCGGCTGTCGATCGAATGGATGACATCGAAGGTCGCCACGGCGGCCCGGGCCTTGTTCCCTTGAAGGTGCCCGATCAAATGCCACCTCAGATTCTCCGCCCGCACCTTCAGCGCCTTGCCCGAGGCCTCCTGTACCTTGTTCTCGCCAAGGTCGCGGACCCCCGCATCCACCGCCTGCTGGACTATATCTGCATCGAATGTCTTGGAGACGGTGATGAGGGTAATCTCTTCGGCGCTCCGACCCGCGCGCTCGGCTGCCCGCGCGATGCGTTCATGAACGCGTGCGAGCCGTTCTCGTATTTCTTCGGCCATTACGGGCTAAATCTTACCAAGGAAAGTCGAAGTAGAAAAGCGGCAAGTGGACCCAAGACCGCGCGGTGCGGGCCGCCGCGCCCTCGCCCTCATCGCTTCATCGATTCATTCGCCTTCTTGATCCGGCCCGCGTCTGCTTCGGCCTGATCCCGTGAAACGCCATAGCCGCCGCCGCCGGGAGTCTCTATGCGGATCCGGTCGCCCGCGCTCACATGCGCGGACTCTTTCCCCGCGAGCGACCGCTTAGACCCTCCGCTCGCAAGCCATGCGCGGCCGGGCGCGCCCGGCTCCCCTCCCGAGAGTCCGTAAGGCCGGGTCTTGCGGCGGTCTGAAAGCAGAGTCACGCGGGCGTCGGTCAATAACTCGAGCTCGCGCACGACCCCGTCGCCTCCCCTGAACTCGCCTTTCCCGCCCGACGCCCGCCGGATCGAGTACTCGCGGACCCGCATAGGGTAGGCGTATTCCATCGCTTCCGAAGGGGTGTTCAAGGAGTTGGTCATGTGCGTGTGGACCGCCGACAGCCCGTCGAGTCCCGGCCGCGCCCCCATTCCGCCCGCGATCGTTTCGTAGTATGCGAACGGGCCGCCGGTTCGCCGGTCGATCCCCCCGATCGTGAGATTGTTCATCGTCCCCTGGCTCGCGGCGGGCACCCTTGCCCCCGAGAGAGCCAGAGCCTTCAACAGCGTGTCCACAATTCTTTGCGAGGTCTCGACGTTCCCGCCCGCGACGGGCGCCGGAGGCCTCGCGTTGACGACGGTGCCTTCGGGCGCGACGACCTTGATCGGGTTCATGATGCCCCAGCTCGCGGGCACGTCGCCTGGAATCAGGCACCGGAAGACATAGTAGACGGCCGACACGGTAATCGCTTCGACCGCGTTGATAGCCCCCCGGACCTGTGGATCGCTCCCGGTAAAGTCCACTGCGGCCCTTTCGCCTCGAATCTCGATTCGCGCAAAGATTCGGACCCGATTATCCGAGTATCCGTCGTCGTCCAAGAAGTCCTCGGCCTCGTAGACTCCGTCCGGAAGGTCGCGTATCACCCGGCGCATCATCTCCGCCGTGTAATCGATCAGGTGCGAGGCGTAGAGGTCCGCTTCCTTGAATCCATACCGCTCCGTGATCTCCAGCAGCCTCGCCCGGCCGGTCCCGATGGCGCCGAGCTGTGCGGTGAGATCGCCCTCGCGCTCTTCGGGCAGGCGGACGTTTAGAGAGATCAGCCTCATCACGTCCTCGTTCACGCGCCCTCGGATCATCAGTCTCACGGGAGGAATTCTCAAGCCCTCCTGATAAATCTCGTCGGCCTGCCCCATCGAGCCCGGAGTCGCGCCTCCTATGTCCGAGTGGTGCGCCCTGTTGGCGACGTAAAAGAGCGGCCGCGCTTTGCGGGGCTTCCGGCCCTTCGGGTTTTGCGGGGCCGAGTCCCCCGGCTCCTCCGCGTAGACCGCCGCGACCATCGTGACGTCGGGCAGGTGCGTCCCGCCCGCGTACGGATCGTTGAGCACGACCACGTCGCCGGGGCCGAGGTCCACCGCCGCAAGCGCCGCCCGCACCGACATGGGCATCGAGCCGAGATGGACCGGCATGTGGTCGCCCTGCGCGATGAGCACTCCCTCGCGATCGAAGACCGCGCACGAGTAATCGCGCCGCTCTTTTATATTGGGAGAGAACGCCGAGCGCCGCAGGCTCACGCCCATCTCTTCGGCGACCGACGTGTAGAGCGACTTGAAGATTTCGAGCTTGACCGGGTCCACTTTCATAAGCGCCAGAGTTTACCATATCCCCCGCGCCTCTCTTAACGCTTGCGGCGGCCCGCCTCCGATTTTCGCCCGTATTTGAGGCCGCATGCTCCGATCTCCCCGCCCGGCCTGCTTTACTTACCCGGTTCGGGCGGTTATTTTTAAATCGTTGTCGGGCCGTCTTACCGCGCAACGATTTCACTTTAAGACTCACGTGGATTTTATGGAGAAGCAGATTGCTCCAATAATAGGCGTGCACACATCGATCGCGGGAGGGCTT
>DATLMR010000113.1:0-7354 GCA_035537555.1 Blastocatellia bacterium | reverse complement strand
AGATAGTAGGAGGCGTGGGAGAGGAGGAGGTGGCCTACAGAGGAGGCAGGAGATGGGTGAAGTGCTACGAGAGGGTGAAGGTGGGAGGGCGGGAGGGGGCCTTCACGGAAGGCGGCGTCTATCTCATTCTTGGCGGGATGGAAGGTGTCACCTTTGCCGTGGCCGAATTCCTCGCGCAAGGCGCTGGAGCAAGGCTCTCAATAGCAGATGAAGCCATGATTCCGCCGTGCGAGGAATGGCCCGGATGGTTGTCCGCGCACGATGAAGAAGATCCGATCAGTCGAAAGATTGCAAAAGCGCGATTTCTTCAGAAACTCGGGGCTGAGGTTATGTGGTGCCACGCGGATGTGTCGGATGTGGCCGGCATGAATTCCGCGCTCGCCAAAACGTACGAGCGATACGGGGTCCTTAACGGGGTTATATTCTCTCCGGGGCAGCCGGCCGAGGAGTTCTTCACTCCCATCGAAGACATGACCTTCGCTCAAAGCGAGCGAGTCTTTGAATCGAGCGTGTACGGACTCTACGTATTGGAGGAGGCCTTACGAAGCAGGCGGGTCGATTTTTGCCTGCTGTGCTCATCTCTCTCCTCCGAGCTTGGGGGGCCGGGATATGTTGCTCATACGGCCGCCAGCAGGTTTATGGATTACTTTGCGCTCAATAAGAGAGACCAGAGGAGGTGGCTCAGTATCAACTGGGACGTCTGGCGTCCGGAGAGCAGGCGAGCGCATACGCCGGCCGCCGGGAGGGGTGCGAACCCCTATGGCATTACCGCGCGCGAGGCGGTTGAAATCACCCGACGCATCTACTCGCACCGGGACATGGGGCAAATTATCGTTTCAACGGGCGACCTTTCCGACAGGGTTGCGCGGCGTGTCCGCGTCGAAGGCGAGCGCGGCGATTCGCGACAGGGGGCCGGTACCTCGTCGCCGTCCCACCCGAGACCGGACCTGCAGACTCCATACGTGCCCCCGGACAATGAGCTCGAATCGACTATCGCTCGCATCTTAGAGAGATCGCTCGGCATTGAGAAGATAGGCGTATATGACAACTTCTTCGACCTGGGCGGCGATTCCCTCACGGCTCTGCAGGTTATTGCGGAGTTAAAGAAGGCGTTCAAGCGTGAGCTCTCCGTCGTCAGCCTCTATGAGGTGCTCACGACGAGAGCGCTCGCGGACATGCTGGCCGACAGGCACGGGAACGAGGGTGCGGCTGGCGAAGATGTGAACGCCGAAGGCGAGATTCGGCAAGAAAAGTTAAAGCGCAGAAAGCAGTTTCAGCAGAAGAAGCGTTCCGGCAGAAGGGACGCTCCGGCAGAAGAGACGTAGGTTCACCCGACCGCCGGGGTGGGAAGGTTTCGGCTGGGAGCGGACATCTACCTTAATAATTCTGGAATTTCAGGAGGCTGGATCATGGGAAAGATGGGAAGATATTGTAAGGCTTATCCGGTTAGCAGTTTTCGCAAATTCGAGGGGTGGACTGAGAACCTTCAGAACCTCAGAAAAGAAAAACGAGAGGTCGACGGCGAAGAGGTACAAACGGTGAGAGACTTGAGGGAGGATGATTTTTTCTACCTTCAAGAGAACCATGTGGTCACGGACGGAATCTTCATTGACCAGGACATAATCTTCGACGAAGTAACGCCTGAATGGATATCCTTTTGCGAAGAGACATTGGGCTTTAAAGTGCCGGATTGATCTTCCTCAATCCATAACGTCGGTGTCGATTTCTTGCTCTGAATCGTGTCGCCGCGCGCGCCGTGAATACTCTCCTGGCGCTGCGTCTGCGGCCTCGCGAATGGGGTCGGCGAGCCGGGTGACGGTCGGCTCGCCCGGAACCGCGCCGGCCCTTTTCATGCTCGAGGCACGTCGGTTTACAAATTGAAGAGAGGCAAAGATGAACGAGCCGGACTTATCCTACCACGGAGATGAGATAGCAATTATCGGCCTGTCGGCCCGCTTCCCGAAGGCCCGCAATGTGGATGAGTTTTGGAATAATTTAAGAACGGGCGTCGAGTCGGTCACCTTCTTCTCGGATGAAGAGATTTTATCCTCGGACATCGACTCGGCCCTGCTGCGCGACCCCAACTATGTGAAGGCCGGGGCCGTGCTTGAAGACATAGAGATGTTCGACGCCTCGTTCTTCGGTTACAGCCCGAGGGAGGCCGAGATAATCGACCCGCAGCAGCGGCTCTTTCTGGAGTGCGCGTGGGAGGCGCTCGAACACGCCGGGTATGACCCCGAGAGGTATCCTGACCGAATCGGCGTCTACGCGAGCGGGAGTATTTCGACCTACCTCATGAATCTCTATACACATCCCCGCCTTATCGAGTCGGCAGGCGATTTCCATGTGGTGATGGGCAATGAAAAAGACTTTCTGCCGACGCGAGTGTCCTACAAGCTCAACCTCAAAGGGCCTAGCATCTCAATTCAGACCGCCTGCTCCAGCTCTCTGGTCGCCGTTCATGTCGCGGGCCAGGCATTGCTTGCCGGGGAGTGCGAGATGGCCCTGGCCGGGGGCGTGTCGATAGGAACCCCTCAAGTAGCGGGCTACATGTTCCAGAAAGATGGGATCGAATCGCCTGACGGGCATTGTCGCGCCTTCGACGCGAGGGGGCAAGGGTTCGTCCGGGGCAATGGCCTGGGCATCGTGGTCCTGAAGCGATTGGAGGACGCGCTGGCCGACGGCGACCACATACACGCCGTCATCAAAGGCTCTGCCGTCAACAACGACGGTTCCGTCAAGGTGGGCTTTACCGCTCCGAGCGTTGACGGGCAGGCGCAGGTCATCAGCATGGCCATCGCAATCGGTAGGATCGAGCCCGAGACTATCGGGTATATCGAGGCGCACGGCACGGGGACACAGCTCGGCGACCCGGTTGAGATCGCCGCGCTCACGAAAGCATTTCGCGCGGGCACGACAAAAGAGCGCTTCTGCGCCGTGGGATCGGTTAAGACGAATATCGGCCACCTGGATTCGGCGGCGGGGATCGCAGGCCTGATCAAAGCCGTTCTCGCATTGACGCGGAAAGAGATCCCTCCGAGCCTCCACTTCGAACGGCCGAATCCCAAGATCGATTTCGCGAGCAGCCCCTTCTACGTCAATACCGAGCTGAGAAGCTGGCAGGCCGGCCGGACGCCGCTCCGGGCCGGGGTAAGCTCGCTTGGAATCGGCGGAACCAACGCGCACGTTATTCTGGAGGAAGCTCCGAGGCCGAAATCTTCGGGGCCTTCAAGGCCCTATCACCTCCTGCTGCAATCGGCCAGGACGGCCTCCGGGCTTGAAAAGGCGACGGCTCACCTGCGTGAGCATTTGAATCGAGAAGAGAGCGCCAGCCTCGCCGATATAGCCTACACGTTGCAGATGGGAAGAAGACCCTTCGGGCATAGACGCGCGGCATTGTGCCGGGACAGGCAGGAAGCCGCCGCCGCGCTGGAGAGCCTGGACCCCAGGCGGGTCTTCACAAGTGGCGGGGAATCGAAGAATCGCCCCGTCGTATTCATGTTTCCCGGCGCAGGAGCGCAGCACGTAAACATGGGGGTCGATCTCTACAGGTCTGAGCGCGTCTTCCGCGACAGCGTCGATATGTGCGCGCAACTTCTTGGCGCCATCCTGGGATATGATCTTCGCGACCTTCTTTATCCGCGCGAGGACGCGGCCGGGCAAGTCGCCGCGCGGCTCAGGCAGACCTCCGTGGCTATGCCCGCGCTCTTTGTAACCGAGTTCGCGCTTGCGAGGCTTTGGATGTCGTGGGGAGTTTATCCGGAAGCGGTGATCGGCCACAGCTTCGGAGAGTATGTGGCGGCCTGCCTGGCCGGGGTTTTCTCTCTGGAAGATGCCTTGCAGCTTGTTTCCGAGCGAGGGAGGCTGATGCAGAAGCTGCCGGCGGGCGCGATGCTGGCCTTGCCGATGGCTCCGCACGAAGTAGAGCCGCTCCTCGGCGGGCGACTCTCTCTGGCCGCAATCAACGGGCCGTCGTTATGCTCGGTTTCCGGCCCGGCGGACGCCATAGAAGAGTTGGCGCTGGCCCTGACCGAAAAGGGGGAAGAATTTCACCGGCTGCACATAGATGTCGCCGCCCATTCGAGCATGGTCGAGCAGGTTCGAGACGAGTTCACCAGTTTCATCGGGAGACTGAATCTTTGTGAGCCCTCTATCGCTTACCTTTCTAATGTGACCGGCACGTGGGTAACTCCAGGAGAAGTGACCGATCCCGGTTATTGGGCCAGGCATTTGTGTCAGACGGTGCGATTTTCCGACGGCGCCCGAGAATTGCTGAAAGAGGGGGATAGAGTCTTCCTGGAGGTGGGGCCGGGCCGCACCTTGAGCACTCTCATCAGACAGCACCCCGGAACGATGGAGACCGAAGTTCTGACCTCTATGCGCCATCCCGAGGATCAACAGTCGGATTCCGTATCTCTATTGAGTGCGCTGGGGCGGCTCTGGGTGGCGGGCGTGGGAGTCGACTGGGCCGCGTTTTACGCTGATGAAAGGCGTGTAAGGGTCCCTTTGCCCACTTACCCTTTTGAGCCGAAGCGCTTCTGGGTCGAGGCCCGCCCGCGGGCCGAGCGACGCGCAGGCAATTCAGCGGCCGGAGAGCGAAGAAAGGATATCACCGATTGGTTCTACGTCCCTTCGTGGAAACGCTCAGTATCGCCTGCGGCCGCCAAAGCGTCTGACCCCGCGGGCCGGAAGCTATGCTGGGTCGTCTTTACAGATTCGTGCGGATTAGGCGCGAGTTTAGCCGAGCGGCTGGGGGGAGAGGGGCAAAACCTTATTTACGTGACGCGCGGTAATGGGTATGCCGAAAACGGACGCGATCGATACCAGATCGATCCTCACGAGCCGAACGATTATCGCCTCCTGTTTGCGGAGCTTCGAGCTCTGGGCAAAGTCGTCGACACAATAGTCCACCTGTGGGCCGTCACGGGAAGCGCAAGCCCCCAAATGACCGACGACGTCGCGCGCGAGATGCAGTGCCTTTACTTCAACAGCCTGATTTATCTCGTGCAGGCGCTGGAGGAGCGCGACGTCGAGCACCCTCTGCGCATTGAGGTCGTCTCGAATGATATGCATGAGGTGGGCGGCGAGCAAAACCTGATCCCTGAAAAGGCTCTCGTATTGGGCCCGTGCAAGGTCATCACGCAAGAGTACCCTAACATCACTTGCCGCAGTATAGACCTGACGATTGATGAATCAAGGCCGTTGGAGATAGAAAAGGCGGCGGGTCACCTCCTGGCCGAACTCCACGCGCGGCTACCCGGCCCGGTCATCGCCT
This sequence comes from Blastocatellia bacterium, assembly GCA_035537555.1. Lineage (GTDB taxonomy): Bacteria > Acidobacteriota > Blastocatellia > UBA7656 > UBA7656 > DATLMR01. The sequence goes on along the minus strand of DATLMR010000113.1, from coordinate 2,079 downwards.
ACCGGGGCAACCACAGGTGGGTGCGCATCTTCGAGCCGCTACGGCTGGATAGAGAAGAAGGCCCGAACGCTCGTCTACGTGCGGGCGGCGTTTATCTGATCCTCGGCGGGATGGGAGGTATGGGCCTTGAGCTGGCGCGGTTCCTGGCCGGAGCCGTGCGGGCCAGGCTCGTCCTTGTCGGGCGCTCTCCTTTCCCCGGTAGAGACGAGTGGGATGGCTGGCTCTCGGCCCACGGTGAAGGAGATGAGGTGAGCGCCCGGATACGAAAATTGCAGGCGATCGAGCGGTTGGGCGCGAAAATACTGGTCCTGAGCTCCGATGTCACCAGCGCGGAACGGATGGCGGAAGTGGTGAGCAAAACGCGAGAGCACTTCGGCGATATTAACGGAGTCATACAGGCGGCCGGTATCGCCGAAGGTGGCATAATCGAGCTTGAGACCTCTGAGAAAATAGAAAGGCTTCTCTCCGCCAAAGTGAGGGGGACCCGCGTGCTCGAATCGGCGCTCGGAGAAGCAAAGCTCGATTTCATGGTGCTATGCTCGGCGCAAAACGCCATTCTAGGCGGGGTCGGCCTCGTCGGCCATTGCGCGGCAAACGCATTCCTCGATGCCTATGTCAATTATTATACCGGCAAGTTTAATACATTCTCTGTGGCTATCGATTGGGATAGATGGAAAGCCGTGGGCATGGCCGCCGGCGTCGAAGAGGGGCATAAAGAGCTTACCGGGGAAGAGCTCGAAGGGGGAATGAGCGTCGAAGAGGGCGTCGAGGTTTTTGATCGTATCTTGCGCCAGGGCTGGTCTAAACAGATCGTAGTATCGCCCGTCGATTTCATGCCCCTGGTCGAAGACAGTAATACCTTCACGGCCACCGTCGCCTTGAAGGAGCTTGAGCAAAGGCACTCATCCCGCGAACTGCACCCGCGTCCGGTTCTCAAGAGCTCTTACGCCCCGGCGAGCAGCGAGCTGGAGCGGTCGCTGACCGGGATTTGGCAACAGCTTCTTGGCATCGAGCAAATAGGCATTCACGATAACTTCTTTGAATTGGGCGGACATTCGCTGTTAGCAACACGCCTTATCTCTCGCGTGAGATTGCAGAACGGCGTGGAGATAAGTTTGAAAGACTTCTTCGCCTCTCCAACTATTAAGGACCTGGCGGAAGTATTGACGGCTTGTATTGTCGCCAGGTCGGATTCGGACAAGGTCGATCAGTTACTGGACCTGCTCGAGCAGATCGATGACAACGAAGCAGCCAGATTATCTGCTTCCGACCCTCTGGTCGATGATAGGTAATCCTCGTGCGTAGGCATCCATCACCGGCCTTTGCCCGGACACGCGATCTAAAAAGACACACGGTCTAAAGAGACATCATAGATCAGTCATTGTTACAACTTCCCCTGCGAGCCCGAGCGGCTTGTGCGGTAGGTACTCGTCCGGAAGTTCTGATCTGAAGAAGCAATCCGTATTATCCGAAGCCTGAACAGAGGTTAATTGAATGAACTCGTCTGATCGAAGTGAGCGGCTCAAAAACCTTTCCCCGGCAAAGCGTGCGCTTCTGATGAAAACGCTTAAGGATGGCATAAGGCCTGTCGAAAGACCCGATGCGATCCCCAGGCTTCACGACCGCGAAAATGCCCCCCTCTCATTTGCCCAGCAGAGGCTATGGTTCATAGACCAGATGGAGCCGGGCTCGTCTTTGTATAACCAGCCCGCGGCTGCCAGGCTTTCCGGTGAGCTCGACGTCAAGGCCCTGGAGCGAAGCCTGAACGAGATAGAGAGGAGGCACGAGGTCTTGAGGACGAGCATACAGACGAGGGGAGGCAAGGGGGTTCAGGTCATAAGGGAGTGGGAGTACAGGAGCCTTCAGCAGATAGACCTGAGTGAGCTGGACGAGGAGGCAGGAGAGCGGGAGAGCAGGAGGATAAGAGAGGAGGAGGCGCGAGAGGGGTTCGAGCTGAGCGAGGGGAGGCTGATGAGGGTCAGGCTCATCAGGAGGCGGGAGCGCCAGCACGAGCTCATCTACACGATGCATCACATCATCACGGACGACTGGTCAATGAACATCCTGATTCGAGAGATG
>DATLMR010000112.1:0-10430 GCA_035537555.1 Blastocatellia bacterium | reverse complement strand
TCGCTCGTTCGTTCTTGCTCTCGCGGGGACAGCCTGCTCCGTCAACGTCCCTTCGGGGCGTAATAGCCGCGGCGGGCGCGAACCATGAGGCCGCCGCGCGAGACATCGACTCTCAGCTTGCGCCACTTACCATCTCGCTTGTCGTTATTCGAGTAGTAAGCCAGCGTGTATTGATTGCGAAGCTCGTCGACTATGTTGGTGAAGCCGCTTTCGAGCTTTTCTCCCTGAGGCGTGTGGAGGTACTGCCCACCCGTCTCCGTCGCGAAGCTCTGCATGATGGCCCGCCCCCTGCGCAGGGGGGTGACGTAGCTCGCGTTGCCTATCAGGAGATTGTCATCCACGAGGTCCACCGTGTATATGGTCACGCCCTCGGCCAGGGCCTTCCTCATCACCGACTCGAGCGACGCCTTACTGCTCGAGTCCCACCCGTCGGAGATCAGGACGAGGGCGCGCCTCCTCTCCGGGCGTTTCTTGAGCGATTCTATGGCCAGGTCCATGCAGTCGTACATGCGCGTAACGTCTTTGGCCGTCGCGTCCCACACATACTCGCTGATGTCTCGCGAGTTCGAAAAATCCTGAAACGTCTGGATCTCGTTATTGAAGCCGTAAACGGCGACCTGATCGCTGTCGCGGATGTGATCGACGAAAGAGGCCGCGGCCCCGCGCACGAGACCGAACTTATATTCCATGCTGCCGCTCATGTCGATGAGTATGGCGGCGGCGAAGGGCGCTTCTTCGGCGACGAACGAGTCCACCTGCTGGGTCGTGCCGTCTTCCTGAATCGTGAATTCCTTGCCTTTCAGCCCGTGCACGTACTGGCCCCCCGCGTCGATCACCGTCGCGTTGACGACGACCAGATCGGAGTGGATCTGGACGGGCTCGTCCTGGCCGGACGCGTCCCGTCTCTGCGCTTCCTCATTCCGGGATCGCTTGCGATGAGGCTCGCCGGCCTTCTCCTCCTGCGCCCCGGCCATCTGGTGGGCGGTGAGCACGATCGCGATCAGGGCCGCGAGCGCGGCCGAGGCTGATCCGATCCGTTTGCGGGTTCCGTTAGGCATCAATTTGTCTGTTTATTTTGACGGCGAATGAATTGAGCCAGGTTGATGACTTCGTTCGAATTCGCGATCACTATCGCCGAGACCACGAAGCGCGTCTCTTCCGTCATGCTCTTCCTGATATTGGAGGCCGCGACGCTCAGTTGATCGACCGCCTCGGCTATCGACAGACGGAGCGCGTCGCCCTCTTTGTCGCTCACCTCGCTGCCGCCCGCGTGGCTCAGAATGCGCTTGGCCAGCTTCTCGATGGTCCCGACCTTCTTGATCTCTTCGCCGGAAAACTTGCCCTCTTCCCTGTAGCGCTTCGCTATATCTTCGGAGAGATCGTTCAGCTTCTTCACATCCTCCATCACCTTCCGGTGCTCGCTTTCGGCGCGTTCTATGGCGAGGCGGATTCGCATGTCGTCGGGGACGCTCACGTCCTGCTGGCGCGGATCTTTAACCTCGGTCCTGATCGGAGGGTTGCTGGTAGGAGAGTACGGAGCGCTCTGCGCGGCTGCGACGGAAGACGTCAAAAGTAATAATAATGCCGATACATGGATTTTCATAAGCTTCCCCCGTGCCCACATTCACTAAATTATTAGCACACATGCTTGCGAGGCTCAAATGCGCCGCGTCGAGCCGGGCGCGAGCAACCTCCTATTGATCGCGCGATGAGGCCGACCTTGCGGAAATTTCCCGCGAAATGGGCCGTTTTCAAGGCCGGGGGTGGCGCCATGATATAAAAAGGGGCTTGCCGCGGGCTGAAGCGGCGCGACCGGGCGAGCTATCGAGTCAGGCGCGGGAGGCGCTCAGGTTCTGAATACCCGCGAGAGGTACTTCTCCGTCAAATACATCACCGCGAGCGGCACGGAGAGAAGGGCGGCGACCGTGAGCGCCTGGACCTTGTCGTTGCCGTTGATCAGGGGCCAGAGCGTCACGTGAAAAGCCATGGCGGTCAGGGCGATCAGGGCCATGGCCATCCCCGCGAAACGATTGGCGGTCTGCCACGTGCTGTCGTTGATCATCGAGCGCGGCGAGCCGTAACCGAGCACCCAGTTGCGCTTGAGCCTCGGAGAAAACCAGTACATCGTCACTCCGCTTAATATCAACATCACGTCGCTCATCATGAGCAGGTATTCGAATGAGTACATCGGGTCTTGATACCTTTTAATATTTTCTTATCAGGATTTTGAGAAGGGGCCTCGCCTTCCAACGCCTTGGACTTTAATCTCTCGCCCGCCCGCGCGTCAAGAGTTATCGACGCTACGGGCGGCCGAAAGCGCGGCGAGGGCGCTTTAATAATAATAAAGCAATATTTCGGCCCTCTAAGGGTGTCAGAGCGTCTGATTCAAGATGATCTCTTCGAGGGTGGGCGTCGAGATATCTATGCTGTCGCTGCTTGCGATGCAGTCAACCTGCGCGGCCTGGAAGAGCTCTTCGAAGCTGTTCCCGTCGCCGGGGCTCGTGGCCGACCCCAGGCTCACGATCACCCTGTCGGAGAGGGGCGTCCGGCTGATCGCCTCGCGTATGCGCCCGCGCACTTCGCTCGCTTCGGCCTGCCCGCTGTCCGGCAGCAGCGCGATGAACGAGTTCGCCGCCTGGCGCGCGACGAGGTCCGTCTCGCGGACCTGCTGCTTGATGATCCTGGCTACGGACGAGAACCACTGCTCGACGTGGCCCGTCTCGAAGGCCGCGTCGCGAGAGTTTTTCACGCTGAGGACTATCAGAGAGAGGGGGGTGCCCAGGCGATGGCTGCGCGTGCGCTCGCGGTCGAACTGCGTCGTCAGCGCGCGCATGTTGGCGAGGCCCGTCACCGGGTCGGTCAGCACTGCGCGCTGCGCCTGCTCGAAGGCCAGGGCGTTATAGATCGCGTCGGCCGCGGGCTGAGATACGGCTTCCATGAGCTGGATGTGCTCGCTGCCGTAGCTCTCGAAGTCGGCGGAGTAAAGCGCGATCGCGCCCATGCCTTCCTGGTTCTTTATCAGGGGAAAGGCGATGACAGTCTTGTACTCGCCGCCCGCCTCGGTGCCGAGGAAGCCGAGATCGAGCAGCGGGTTCGTGTTGTACATCGCCCGCTGGTTGGTGATCACGTACCCGGTGATGCCGGCGCTCACGGGCTGGCGGCGCTTGAAGAACGCTTCGGCGTGGCGGCCCACCGCGTGCACGGCTTCAAACTCCGACCTGGTCGGGTCGGCCAGGTAGATGACGCAGGTGGTAAAGGGTATGAGCTTCGAGATTCGATTGGCGAGGATGGCTACCGTGTCCTCGACCGACAGTATGCTCGACAGCGTGCGCGACATCTCATAAAGGGCCGTGACCCTCTGGTTCGCCTCCGCGATCGAGTTGAGCGCCGCGGTCGCCCTGTCTACTTCGGGAGTCGTGTCGAGCCCGGCCGCGGGCTTGGCTGACGCCATGGCGGCGGAGCTCTCCTGCGGCCGCTTCTGGTGCGGCGACTTGAAGTTCGCGGCCTCGGCCTCAAGCTGATCGACCACGGAGAGAAACATCTCCACGAGGTTCGGATCGTAGAACGTGCCCGCGTTCTGCTTGACGTAAGCGAGCGTGTCTTCGCGGCTCATGGCCTTGTGATACGGCCGGTCCGAGCGGAGGGCGTCGTAGGTATCGACCAGGGTCAGTATGCGCGCCGTGAGAGGGATCTCTTCTCCCTTGAGCCCGTCGGGGTAGCCGCGCCCGTCCCATCGCTCGTGGTGGTGCCGGACTATGGGGACTACGGGGTAGCGGAAGTCCACGTTCGACAGCATGTCTGCGCCGATGATGGTGTGCATCTTCATCTGCTCGAATTCGTGCTCGGTCAGCTTGCCGGGTTTGTTGAGTATGTGCGCGGGCACGCCGATCTTCCCGATGTCGTGCAGCAGCGCTCCGGCCTTGAGCGCCTCGATCTCGAGCTCGGACAGGCCGACGATCTCGCCCATTCTTCGGGCGAAGAGCTTGACGCGCTGGATGTGATCGTGCGTCACGTCATCCTTCGCATCGATGGCCATCGCCAGCATCTCCAGGATCGAATCGTAGATGCTCGTGATCTCCTGGTAATGGTTGTCCTGCTCCTTCATCTTGTCGTGATAGGTCTTGATCGTCAGGTAGATGATCAGGGGAACAGGCATGGCAAGCAGCAGGGTCACTACCGTGACGAGGTAGCCGTGCTCGCGGAAAGCGTAGTTGATGGCCCCGGCGAAGCTCGCTCCGGCCAGAAAGGTCACGGGCTCCCACGGCAGGGTATAAAGCACGGAGGTCGCGATCTTGGTATTGAAGGTGAATCGCGACAACAGGGCCACGGCCGCCACGTGCAGGACGTAATGGGCCATCGACATGACGAGGATCGGCAGAGCCATGGCCAGCAGCTTCTGCCCCGTCCCCTCCGTCAGTTGATTCTCTTTGATGAACTCGTATGTCAGGTAATAAACCTGGCCGGCCGTGTAGATCGAGACCGACTGGTTCGAGATGTTGAACAGGTAGAGGCCCGGCTTCAGCTTCAGGCGGTGGCAGACGAGCAGCGTATCGACGGCGGCGAGCAGAGCCGCGTGATACGGGCCCAGCATCATTATGGCCAGGAAGGTCAGGGCTTCGGAGATCGAGACGCTACAGACCGTCCCGGGGAACCGCAGGGGGTGGCGGGCCGAGGTCAGAGCGATGACGAACGCTAGCAGGCTCCATATCAAGAGCGAGTCATTCCCGGTAAAGCCTACCTTGATGACCGCGGTCACAAGCACCACGCACGCGATGACACCGAGGCAGGCGATCAGAGCCAGGCTGTTCACTCCGTATCGCCCGAGGTCTTTCTTCAGAGCTTCCATAATAGCCACGCTTAACGGACGGTCACCAGTATTCACCTTCGACGCGTGATTCTTCGATCTGGCGAATTGATAGCTGGTGATTCAACACTAACAGGGGCAGAGACAATCAGCTAGCAATCCATTTCCCAGATTACTCCCGTGCATACGCCAGGTTTATTCATTTTATGATCTCCTTTCATACCACAAGTCGCGTTTAATTTCTAATCTTCTTTGGTTCGGGGAAAGAGCGCCTGTGTCCCGGAGTCGATCCTTTGGACCGCCGGGCCCGGGCCGAGGTCGCCCCAGACCATGACCGATTCGCTCGCGGCGCGTTGATCGAACGTGCCGGACGTGAGCAGGTTCTGGTTCAGAAGGTTCGCGGCCCACGTGGGCTGGATGGCCGACGGGTTGGTGATGCCCCGCTCGGCCGTGACGAAAAGCCAGCCGTCCACCATCATGGCGCCGTCGGCGAGCATCCGCCCGTCCACCATCATGACTCCGTCGGCAAGCATGCGGGCGTCCGTGATCAGGTAGCCGTTGACCAGATTGATCGCGGGAGTCACCCTCCAGCCCGCCGTCTTCAAGACCGACAGCTTGAGGCTCGAATCGTAAGAGTAAGCGAGGCCGTGCGAGTAAAAGACCCGGTTGCCCCAGGGTATGACTTCGCCGGCGATATCGCTCGTTAACTCTCCGGTCGCCCCGTTGCGCGATGCGTAGAGCAGCTGGTTTAACGCCCTCTGGTCATCTCTGAGCAAGGACGAGCCGGCGTTGAGCCTGTCCGCGTCGGGCCTGAAGGCCGTCGCCATGCGGACGGAGGCGTCTACGTTTAGATTGCCCGCGCCCTGCGTCAGAAGGTTCACGAGGGGGTTCGCGTTCGCGAGCGACGGAAGCGGCTGGGCCGTGAACTGCAGGATGGACTTGACCATCGCGGGCGTGAGCCCCGGGTTCGCGTGCAGCATCAGGGCGACCGTTCCCGCCACGGCGGGGGCCGCTATCGACGTGCCGCTGAGCCACATGTATACGTCCTTGCCCTGGCTGGAGTAGACCGTCAGGCCGTTGTTTTCCGTGAGGTAGTTGTTATCGCTCGCGATGGAGCGGATCATCGTTCCCGGCGCTACGAGGTCGGGCTTCATCCCGAAGTCGACAAGAGAAGGGCCGCGCGAGCTATAGCTTGCGATGGTGTCGTCCGAGCGTGCGGCCGAGCCCTGCGTGTTCACCGCGCCGACCGTGATCGCATAAGGACTGTTGGCCGGGGCCAGTATGCCTCCGTAAACCGTGTTGCCCGCATCGTCCTTCCCGAAATTTCCGGCGGCCACGACACAGACTATCCCGGCGCTCACGGCGCGGGCGACAGCCTGGCATAGCGGGTCGGTCCTGTAGGATTGGGTCACCGCGGCGCCTATCGAGAAGTTCGCTACGCGAATGTTGTAGCGCTGCCGGTTTTGAATCATCCAATTTATCGCCGCGATAGTATCGCTGACTACCCCCGTGCCGCTTCTTCCTATGACTCGCAGGTCCACCAGGTTCGAGTTGAAGGCCATGCCCGAATAGAGGTTGCCCACCTGGCTGCGAGCCTGGATCGATTCGCGGCCCGAGCCCGCCGCGACTCCCGCCACGTGGGTCCCGTGCCCGTAGGGGTCGTAGCCTCGCCTCAGGTCGGACTCGGAGAGGCTCTCGTTCGACACGAAATTTCTGTGCTCTTGCACGCGCGCCACCGAAGGGTCGTTCACTACTCGCAGGTCTTCGTGCTCCGAGTCGTAGTCGTATATGCCTGAGTCGAGTATGGCTATCGAAATGTTCCCGCCGTTCGGGCCTGCCGGAAGGCTCCTGATATAGTCGGAGACGGCCCTCTCCCCCTTGCTCTTATCGATGCCGTTGTTTCCGATTACGTTCGTCGCTCCCGTGGTCGCGCGCAGCAAGTCGAAATCGTACCGGGTCTGGAGAAGGGAAGTCGGGCGGTCGAGTGATATGTAGACCGTATCCTGCTCGGATGCGAGCGCGGGCAGATCCGCGGGCGATACCTCCGCGACGTAGCCCCCCACGAGAGGAAGGCTCTTGGTAATACGCCCGCCTTTTGCGCCGACCGCATCGGCGAGACTGTTTTCATCTGCCCTGGTCTGAATGATGACGCGGACCGTGCCCTCCGGATGAGTCGTCGAGGGATCGCTGAGAGACTCGAGCTCCGGGGCGAGCTTACTGACGGTCGAAGAATCGTTGGCCTGCGAATACCCCGCGCTGAGCGCCAGCACCGGTGAAGTCAGGCTGACAGCAATGACCAGCACGAGCGTAAAACTGATCACAGACATCAGACCCTTGAATTGCATTAATGTTCTCCTGCTATACTTCATAAATTTTAGAGGGGGTCAACAGAGTCAATCCTACCCGGTAAGGGATATACAACCTCAGTGCCACATGAGAGGAGAAGCGCCCGGGCGAGCTAAATTTAGTAATTAAATAGGGTAATTCTCTTACGCACGCGATGGCTCGCGATGCCCGGGTCGAGGGTTCGGTCAGCCTGATTTGTTCTATTCAGTCATTAGGTCATTTTGACAGGGGTAAGGCATAATGCTCAGCCCTTCGGTTGAGTAAAGAGGATTCTTTAAAGCGAGCTTCAAATGACCGGGGGCGGCGCTATCCACTCGCCTCTTGTCCACTCACCTCTCGTCACTTCAGGCTCAGCCTGTACGTGGCGGTCAACTGGCGAGAGCCGGCTCCCTTGCGCGCCTTTACGGGAAGAGTCAGCCTGACTTCCTTGAAGTAGCAGAGGCTCTCTTTTTCGGATTCGCAGTAGTAGAGCACGAACCTTGCCTGCACTGTCGTTTCGCCCTCCCCGACTCTGATCGGAAGGGTGAGCGGGAACCGGGGACTGCGGAAGACCCGTTCCGGCTCGCCCCCGCCATCCATCAATTCGACTACCTGTTTTTTGGAAGAGCCGACGGCGACCGAGGACGGAGCCTGCGGGTTCAATTTATACCCCGGGGGAAGCTCTAGCCTTAGAGAGAGGCTGGCGTCTCCGGGCTCGACCTCCTGAGCCGGAAGGTCGAGGCTTATGCCCGCGAACTTCTCCATCCGCGCGCGCGGCCGAAGTCTTTCGAGCCCCTTTATCTGAAGCGTCTCGACTCGCTTGCTCTTGAGGTCCGCGACGCGGATGGCATGATTGTTAGTGTCTGCGATGTAGAGCTTGCCGAAAGCGACGCTCACTCCAGCCGGCTCGTTGAACGTGGCTTTGCCGCCGTCTTCGAGCCCTTCCTTGCCGCCGCCGAGAAACGTTACGGAGGACTTATCTTTCGGCGAGATTCGCTTGATCTTGTTGTTATACGTGTCGGCCACGTAGAGCGACCCCTCGTGATAGGCGACGCCCAGAGGGTGCTGAAGGCGCACTTCGGCTCCGCGCCCGTCTCGATCTCCGAAATCGAAAAGGCCGAGGCCTACGATGGTCTCGACATCGCCGCCCGGATCGAGATCGGCCGAGCGTATGGCGCTGACCTCGCTATCGGCGAAGTAGAGCTTCTTGCCGTCGGTCGTCAGGCCCGAAGGCTGGGCGAGGGCCGAGCTTGCGAGCGGCCCGTCGATCAGAGCCTCGCGGCCCGTGCCGGCGTACGGCACTATGCCGCCGGTCTCCGGGTTCATTCGCCAGAGCTGATGGGGGCCGGCCATGGCGATGTAGAGCGTCCCGTTGTGCAGGACGAGATCCCACGGCGAGTTGAGCGCGGTCGTGGCGCCCGGCCCTCCTAGCTGGTCGATGCGGTCCGCCTGCTTGCCCGTTCCCGCGATCGTTTTGACCGCGCGGCTGTCGAAATCGACCCGGCGTATGGCGTGATTCTCGGTGTCGGCGACGTAGAGCGCCTTTCCGTCAAAGGCCATGCCCTGCGGGTGATTGAAGGTGGCGCTTTCGAAGCCTCCGTCGTTCATCCCTATCTCGCCCGTCCCGATCACGTCTATGACCGAAGAATCTTTGAGCGACAGGACCACTACGCGATTGTGATTCGAGTCCGCGATGAACAACTGCCCGCTCTTCTCATCCGCCAGCACCTTGCCGGGAAAAGCAAGCATGGAGGCGGGCGCTTTCTGTCGCTCGAGCTTCAAGTCGAGGGGGCGGCGGTCGATCTTTCCCTTCGCGTCGAACTCTTCGACCACCTTCGAGATCAGCTTATCGAACGGCTCGTAGACGCCTTCGCCGGTCGTGTACCCTATCACCTTCCCCTCGGGATCGATCAGCATAAGAGTGGGCCACGCCCGCACGGCGTACTGCTGCCATATGTCCATGCGCGAATCGTTGATGACCGGATGCTCTATCTCATAGCGCAATATGGCCTGGCGAATATTTTCGGTCTCGCGCTCGCCTGGAAACTTGGCCGAGTGCACGCCGATGACCACCAGCTCTTTCGCGTACTTCTCTTCGAGCTTCTTCAGGTCGGGAATTATGTGCATGCAGTTGATGCAGCAGTAGGTCCAGAAATCGAGCAGCACCACCTTGCCACGCAGGTCGCGCAGGCTGAGCGGGCGCTCCGTGTTGAGCCATTCGACATCCGGAGGGAAGTCCGGCGCGTTCACTTTTCCATCATATGCCGACATCGGTTCCTGCTCCTTCGCTGAAGAATGCGCGGCTTCAAAAGCCGCTCCCGGCGCGATGCCGGCAGCGTGAATACTCAAGGCGAGCGATAGGATTATATGAAGCGATTTTCTTATCATGAATCTCCCCTGTTCCACAGAGCCGCCTCGCGGGCGAGACTCCCGCGCTCTCAGGCCGCGCCCCTAGGGTTCGAGCCCCGCGCTTCCGGGAGCCAGGTACTCTCTGGTCGGCTCCGTGAGCGCGCCGACGGGGCTGCCCTGCCCGTAATAATTCGGGCCGTAGTAACGCGGCGCTTCTTCCATGCGGAGCTCGAGGCGGTCGACCCACTTCGGGCAGTTCTGGCCCGGCAGCCCCGGCAACAGTATGCGAACCGGAAACCCATGTTCGTCATTCAACCTCGCCCCGTTCACGTGCGTTACCAGCAAGGCCTCGTCGCGGAGGTGCTGAGACGCGTGATTGGTGAAGTGATAGCCCGATACCGAGTGCACGTAGACGCTGCGGAATCCGGTATTCGCGCCGGCCATCTCGTATAGGGCCTTCAGAGGAACTCCGCGCCACCTTCTCTCTATCCGCCAGCCCTGGACGCACTGGAGCGGGAGGTCGACCTCGACGCTCGGGAGCTGCAAGAGCTCCTCGTAGGTCAGCTCCAGGGGCGTGGCTACGGCTCCCGTCACTTTCAACCTCCACTTGCCCGCGTCCACTCTGGTGCCTCCGCCGAAATAGTTTACTACGGGATAGGCGAGCGGGCCCTCTCCGTCGTGGTGCTTCGAAAGCCAGGAAAGGCGAGGCCAGGGCCATTGCGCGGCGGAAAGGGCGAGGGCCGCCGCCGCGCCAATGATGCCTCCGAGCGCGGCGCGGCGGCCGAGGCGCAGGCCCGCGCGGTCGGGGCTCGCCGAGTCTTCCCTCTGCTTGCGCGCGCGGCTGCGAAACGACTCCCTGAAGTGGACCGCCATGTGAAAGACCGCGAGCGTTACGAGAAGAGAGGATGACCAGAGGTGCCACTGCACGACCGCGTAATCGTGATAAAGGTAC
>DATLMR010000111.1:0-6471 GCA_035537555.1 Blastocatellia bacterium | reverse complement strand
TGCGCTCGGAGCTATAGTTTCGCAAGAAGTAGAGCAGGTCCCAGAGCGGGATGCCGGCGGGCTCGGCCCTCTCCCAGTCGACGAAGGCGGCCCGCCCGGCCGGTGTGATAAGTATATTTCCCGTGTGGCAATCGCCGTGCTGGAAGACGAGGGGGAACGCCGCCGAACTCCGCGCTATCGTGTCGATCTGCCGGACCAGGAAATCGCGGTAGGCTGGCTCGACCCTGTAGATTTGCGCGAATCGTCGCAGCAGGCCGTCGAGAATATAGGCGGCCTCCGGGGCGGGCGTCTGCGCGAAGCTTGCCGTGGCGGCTCCGAGGCCTGTGAGCCATTCGATCACCGAGCGGGCGTGACTCCAATCGTCGCCACGGCGGATCAACCGGCGCAACGGCATGCCTTGAATGGCCTTCTGCCCTATTATCGCCAGGCCTCTGCTATAGCCGAAGAAGGCGACATCGGGGATCGTCTCAGGGCCCACCGCTCGCGCCTCACGCAACAGAGTGAGCGCGCGGTTTTCGTTTTCGAGCCGCGCGTTATAGGCAGGGTCGCGGACCAGCCGAATGATGTACCTCGGAGACGCTTGCTCCGCTTCGAAAAGAAAGAATACGATCTTGCGCGCCGGGTATTCCGTCGGGGCTGAAAGCCCCCAGCCGAGCCCCTCTATCTCTACACCCTCGCGCCGGGCCAGGGCGCACAAATACTCCGGAGGTTGTACGGCCCCGCCGTTCGCCTCCTGCCCCAGCACGGCGCCGTAGCGCGTGCTGATCCACCCCTTATCGCTCAGGAATCTCTCCGCGCGATCGACGGCCTGCTTGACGGCGAACGCCGTATTCAGAGCGAGAGCCCGGGCAGGCTTGTGAGTGAGGCGAGCCGGCCCGGGCGCATGGGCGAGAAGCACCGAGGCGGCTTGTCCCGCCTCGATATGCCTCTCTCGAGTGGGGCGGCCTAACGCGCGATATGTCTTTAGCATCCTGGTGGCGGGCGCGAGCCAGCGCTTTGTGACTGAAGCGTCGATCAGCTCCTGCGCGAGGAAGTAGCGGATCACCTTCTGATTCAGCAAGGGGACCGCCGAGCGCGTCTCGCCGAACAGCGGCGTAAACCAATATACGTCAGGCGCGCCGAAGACCTTCATGCTCTTGAGCAATCCATCGACCCGCCCGACGTAATCGACATAGATCGACCCGCCGGGCTTCAGATAGCTCTTGAGCTCCGCGGCGAGGGCGCTGTTCTGATCGACCAGTTGGAGGCCGAATCGACCCATGACTATCAAGTCGGTATCGCAGGTCGAAAGCGGCAGCACGGCCTCGGTATCGACGCTGTCGAGGAGGAATGGATGTATGTTCGTTAGACCCAGGTTTCGCGAGAGGTCCCGTACCTCCCGGGCCTGCTTACAATCTCCGCAGGCAACCAGTACATCGTCCGCGTGGCGAGAGAGAGTCGCGAGCGCCGTTGTGGTGGGAGGGCCGATACACAAGACCCTTCCGAGATCGAGACTCGGCATCAGGAACAGCCAGTTGGCCCCCCAGAATCCACCCTTTCGGACCGAGCCGGGATCGAACGAAGATGCGAGCGTCGTGTCGAGCATTGCTGCCTCTTTCGCTCTCACTCTCTGAAGAGATGGCGGGCCAGGGGAATCCTGAGGAGCTCGGGAAATATCTTCCCGACCCCAAGCGCTTTTCGGTTCAGTCTGAATACGACGAAGGTCCCGAGCGCCGCGAGCGCAAGGCTGAAATGGATGCGCAAAGAGAGGGACGATTGCAGGACCAGGAGCCCGAGCGCGACGAGCCCGATCACGAGGTAGATCTTCAGGTACCGCCACTCCAACAGGTTGATTTCCGTGCTTCGCCGGAGGCCGGTCTGGAAGATGATGTTGCGGGCGACCACGGCTCCGCAGTTGCCGACGGCGGCCCCGAATGCCCCGTAGCGGGGGATGAGCAGCAGGTTCATGCCCAGGCTGACCGCCATCGACACGACGTTGGCCGCGACCACGAAGCGCATCTTCCCGAGGGCTGTGAGGGTGTACCCGTTGAGGCCGAGGGCGGAGTTAAAATAGTAGCCGAGTGAAAGCATGGCCAATACGGCAGCCGACTCTTCATACTCCTTTCCATAAAGCAGTACCGTTACCGGCCGGGCGAACGAAAAGGTGATGACGAAGAGCGGAAACGACACTACAGCTATCCAGGCGGTAGTCTGCCAGTAGAGCTTGCTTATGCCCTCCCGGTCGTTGAGCGCGAAGAGGCGCGAAGCAAGAGGCAAGAACATGAGCGAAGAACTGGCCAGCACCAGCTGATTCAGCCTGGCGGCGGGCTGGACGGCGCGGAAGGCGGCGACTTCAACGGTGCTATGGAAGTGTTTCAAGAAGAACGCGTCCATAGAATTCATGAAAATATGCATCAGGTCGCTTGTCAGCAGGGGAATGGTAAAAAGCAAGATTTCGCGGCGAGGCAAGGTCGTGGTCTTAAGGCGGAAATGGCGAAACAGCCCCTGCCGCATCAGGGCGCGGAAAAGGACCGCGATGTATATCACCAGGCCAAGGGCGGCGGCTGCGACATACCCGCCCGCAAGAAAGGAGACTCCATTGCCATGCAGCACCAGCAATACGACGACCGCGAGCTTCATTCCCGGGGCAAGAAGATGCTTTCGGAAGAAGATCGAGCGCGGGCCGACGAAGATGGCGAACATCGCCGATACAACCCCGTCGAGGGCCTGAATGGGCGAGAGCGCAACGAGGATCAACAGCAGGGTGACTACCTGCTGGTCGTCCACCATGTCCCGCACGATCGAGCCCTGGAACGCCCATACGAGCAGAACCAGAGCGACTCCTAGCGACAGGATCGAGCTTACGGCCAGTATGATCGTACCGAAAAGATTATCGAAGTCGCGGCGCTCATGGTAGATGGGGAGAAAGCGGCTGATCGCGCGGTCCAGCCCGAGGGTCACGACCATCTCGCCCATTAAGACGATTGAAAGGGCGTATTCAAACGCCCCGTAACTCGTCTTCGAAAGGTGACGAACTATAAGAAGCTGAGAAGCGAATCCTATCGCAGCCGAGACCATCCTCCCGGCCAGAAGCAGGCTTGAGCCACGTATCTGCCTGGCGGGCGCGGAGCTCGTCACGCGGGGAGCGTTCGCTGCCGAAAACTTTATCGCCGATTCCATCTACGCCTTTCCGTGCTCAAACGACACGCGCGCTAACGAGGGCAAGATGCGTGATTTATCAGATCGACCTCTGGCGGTCGGGGCCTACATTGCCTTCTTCAACTCGGCGGCGAATCTGCCGACGATGTTGAAAATGTCGACGATTCCGGGCTGCGGGTCATCGAGTGATTGTATGTCGAACTTGTACGCCGGGTTCAGTAGCTGGAGCAGGGCCGTGAGAGCCTGCCTCCTGCTCGGCATCTCAAGGAAGGGGTATCGCGGATGGCCGAGCAGGACCTGTCCGATCCAGACCATATCCAGCAGAAGACTCCGCGACCGAATGCCCGCCTTGTAGGGCGCGGCGGGCGGGGCCTGAGGGTCCGGCGGCCCCGAGAGGTACATCTCTGCCAGGAGCACCGGGAAATCGACCCCGCTATGGACCGCCAGCGGCAGAGAGCCCCAGACTCTGCCATTGATCTCCATCAATCTCGCGCCTGCCCGGCCTACCTTGAACTCCACCATCGCCAGCCCGGTCCACCTCAGATTCTGCAGGAGGCGGATCGAGTGGCGGTACAGGTCCGGGTCGAGAGGCACGCTCTGGCGGAAAGTGCTGGCGCCTCCGTTGATCGGTATCTCGCGCAGCCGCTTGTGCTGGAATGCGGAGAGAGGCCTGCCCTCGTGCATGAGCAATTCGACGCCGTAGCCCACGCCCCGGTAGTACTCCTGAAGAAGCACCGGGCACTTCCCTTCGAAAAGGCGCATCTGTTTCGTGAGCCTCTCTCGATTCTCCGCGTAGCTCACCTCGAAAGCCTCTACCGCCGCCCGGTCACGGTATAGCCGCGAAGCCAAAGGCTTCAATACGAGCGGCCAGCCCAGGCTCCGGGCCTGATCCAGCGCCTCCTCGGTCGAGTGGACGAGGCGAGTCAGCGGCGTCGGCACGCCGAGCTCCGCCGCGAGCTGAATCGTCTTGAGCTTGTTTGTCACCACGTCAAGCGAGGTCGCTCGCGGCAGGGCCAGCTTGCATACACCGTCGAATCGCGAGCGCGCCGCAGAGAGAGGAAGGATGACATCATCGGTAACCGGAATGATGAGATCAACGGCCTTCTCTCGCGCGGCGCGTAAGAGATCATCTATGAATTCGCCCGGCGCGGTCTCGGGCGGAGAATAGACCAGACGACCCCGGACATAACGCGAGCTAAAGCCCGGATTGGACGGGAGAGAGTCGGCCGCAATCACCCGCCACCCCCTGCGGCCAAGCGATCGTATGACGGCGATTGCGCTGCCTCTCCTGCTATCGGTTACCAGAATGGTCGCATCCTTTGGAGCTCTGAGACCTTCGCGCATTGACCACCTTCACCTGCTGGAGCTTCTTTTCCGGTAGAACTCCATGATCAGCTTCGTCACGTCGCTCACCACCTCATCCTCGGGCTTGCTCGCATCGACGACGGCGAAGTTCTTCACCACGGCCCGCATTCGGAGGTAATCCTGCCGCCTCCGTTCGAGCACTTTCAGAGTACCCTCGCCCTTCCGCGCAAAGAGCACTTCGGCCGGCGCATCCATATAAATGACGAGGTCCGGCTTCGGGTACACGCGCTCGAGCATGAGTCCATGAACTCGCCTCCTCAGGGGGCGCTTCTTTTCGCCTGGCGCTATGTCGTACGTGTAGTAGTCGCAGAAGAAATGCCTGTCGAAGAGGACTATGTGCCCGCCCTGGTGTCGGTAGTACCAGGACAGCCCTTGCCGCCACCATTCCTCGGATACCTGAATAAACAGATAGAGATTCGACTTGAAACCGAAGATAACTCGTCTGACGATTCCAGAACGCCGCGGTTCCATCCTGTCGGGGTCGGGCGGCCCTGCCGCATCCGGCTTTGCTCCCAGAAGGCGTCTGGTCGCATGGAACAGGCGTGTCGTCGGCAGCATGTGATCGCTCGAATCGAGGTTTACTCCCATGTACAAATTCTTGACCGGCACGGGGAGCGTCTGTTCGAGCCTACGGCCAATAGTGGTCTTGCCCGCTCCATCAGGGCCGATCAAGGCTACTGTAAACATGTCATCCCGCTTTTTCGCTAAAGCTGTGAATCTGGCGTTTGATTCAGCCGTTGACAAACGGGCGGATAGCATCGAACAGGGCAGAGAGCGCCACGGGGTACGGGTGATAGACTGCGTAAGCCCGCTTGCCGGTCAGCACCCGCAAGAGCATCTCCCTTTGCAGATCTTCCGCCTGTTCGATGAATTCGTTCCTTGCCTCCGGAAATGCGAACCGGAACTTGTGGTAGTAGGACATAAAGTCCAGCCGCTCATATTGCAGTGAAAAGACCATCCTCCGCGCGATCTCATGCGCTTCAATCGGCTTCAATGTAACGTCGGGCTGCTCGTGGCTGACGACGAAGAATACGCGGTCGATCGCTCCATCGAGCGAGCCCAGGTTGCCGTTGACCAGGCGATCCGGAGGCATGTCCACATAGAGCTGTCGCTCGAGCACTGGCATCACCCGGCCCAGAGCCATCGACCGTGCGAACCCGCTGTCGGGCCATCGGGGCATCTTGCGCGCGATGGAGAGAAAGGTCTTAATGGCCCCCAGGCGCACCCGTTCGCTCTTACCGAGAAGCGCCCGGTATTCCGGCAGGCAATGGAGGTGCCAGTCCCATACCCGAATCGGCTGCGGGATGCCGTACATAAGCCGGCCGTCGGCGCTGATGTAAACCCACTCGTCCCCTATGTAGGTCGCGCCCTCGCTCATAAACGCGAGCAGCGTCTCGGTCTTGCCGCCCTTCGACCAACCCAGAGTGAGCACCCCGAGGCCGCCGTATGCAAAGGCCGAGGCGTGCAGAGGAAGAACGCCTTTGCTCAGGGCCGTCAGGTTGAGGATCGGTATGAGCAGGGGCACTCTCTCGAGCCCGGATTCGCATGTGATCTCACAGCGCTCACCGATCTGTTCGAGGGCTAACTTGACTCTGGCGCGCGAGCCATTCCTGCCGTGCATCACCATGAAGGCATCATCCGTGAACCCGGCATCATCCAGGCCCAGGAGCCGCAACCGTGAGCTAGTCTGCAGGCTGTCTACGAACCTGATGACAATATCAGGCTCTCGCGTGAGAGGCTGTTGAATGGGGCCTAGCTGCCGGGATACCGCAGCGGCATCGCGCCGCGACGCGTTCAGCAACCGGACTCCCACTAATCCATGCAGATCATAATCGATCTCAGAATGAGAATCAGAATCCTGCCGGGCGATTGCTGCCCCCGCTGCCGGATATTCCGTAGGCCTATATGTTTCAGAGGTCATCATTGGTGATAGTGCCTATGCCCTGCGCCTTTGTAATTACCGCACTC
>DATLMR010000110.1:0-2235 GCA_035537555.1 Blastocatellia bacterium | reverse complement strand
TCAGGTCTTCGGCCAGCCTGACGGGCTCCCTCCCGGTTAAAGGATGCTCGACGCCCTGGGTGGAACGGCTGATGTCGTCGCGATGCAGGACGCGCTCGCACTTGAACAGGCCTGCCCACTTGTCGTGATCGGCCACGTCGTCGCGATGCGTGAGAAACATGGTCCGCACGCCTCTGAGCTCCGCTATGCGGCGCGCGAGGGGGCGATTGAATCTGGGGGAATCGACGAGCACGTTGCCTTCCGGGCGCACTATCAGGTAGCTCGACGCGCCGTAGGACGACTCGGAGGCAAAGCCGCAGAAGTAGACGTTCTCTTCGACCTCTTCGGGAAAGGCCGCTACAGCCTGCCTCGTGTCATGGCTTCCGAGCGCGCCGATCGACGCGGTGGGGCAGGTGACGAGGGCCTTGAGCGCGGAGAGCTCCTGCGCGGGAGAGGCAGGCTGTCGATGAACGATCGACTGGTCGCCTATGTCCGAAAAAGTATCCGGAGCTATCTGGCGGCAGAGATCGCAATCGATGCACGTGCTATCGACGTAAAAATCTCCCTCGACGTTTTCAGCTCGCCTCAATTCGACTAAAGCCATAAGCGGTTCCCGGTTTTCAGTCTTGCGCTCTCAGCATCAATTCTAACGCGCGGGCGGCCCTTCTGCCCATCCGTTTCGATGGCGCGCGCCGGGCTGAGGGCCGAAGACCGCCGCTCAGTTGATATAGCGCGATTCGTTGGCCACGCAGCGGCGAATCTCGACCATCACTTCCGCGAAATCGGGGAGGGTGAGCGACTGCGGGCCGTCCGACCAGGCGTCCTGCGGGCGGGGATGCACTTCGATTATGAGGCCGTCGGCTCCGATGGCGACCGCCGCTTTCGAAAGCGGGCGGATCAGGCTCCGTTTCCCGGTGCCGTGCGACGGGTCGACGACGACGGGGAGGTGGCTCAGCTCGTTCAGCACCGGGACCGCCGCCAGGTCGAGCGTGTTGCGCGTCACGGTCTCGAAAGTCCGTATGCCCCGCTCGCATAAGATCACCTGATCGTTGCCGTGCGAGGCGATATATTCGGCCGACAGGAGCAGCTCTTTGATGGTCGAGCTCATGCCGCGCTTGAGCAGGACGGGCTTGCCCGCGCGCCCGAGCCTCTTGAGGAGCGCGAAATTCTGCATGTTGCGCGCGCCGACCTGAAGTATGTCCGCGTATTCGGCCACGACTTCGGCGTCGTCGCTCGTCACGACTTCGGTGACGATCTTCAAGCCGGTATGCTCGCGAGCTTCGGCCAAAAGCTTCAGCCCTTCCTCTTCGAGCCCCTGAAAATCGTAAGGCGAGGTGCGCGGCTTGTACGCGCCTCCTCGGAGGATCTGGGCGCCGGCCTCCTTGACGGCGACGGCCGTCTCCATCAATTGCTCGCGGGTCTCGACCGAGCAGGGGCCGGCCATGACGATGAATTCATCGCCCCCGATCTCGAGATCGCCCACGCGCACGATGGTCTTCTGCGGCTTGAGCTCGCGGCTCACGAGCTTGTAGGGCTGAAGTATTCGCAAGACATCCGCCACCCCCGGCACGCAGCGCAGGGCCTGAAGGTGCTCTTCCTTTTCCCCGCTCCCCACGGCCCCGATCACCACCCGCTCTTCGCCGCGAATCAGGTGCGGCGTGTAGCCCAGGTGGCGAACGCTTTCACAGGCGTCGTTGATCTGCTCCTCTGTTGCGTCCGACTTCATCGCTATGATCATTATTGCGTCTCCTGAGTTAGAAATTGCTGACTACTCTTCGGCCACTTTTGAAGCGCTCGGGTAACAGCCGAGCACGCGAATGTTTTCGGCCATCTCGGCCAGGTGGTCCCGCGCGCGCTGGACGTTCGGCGCTTGCGAATCGCCGACGAGGTCCAGGTAGAACATGTACTCCCAGGGCCTTCCTTCGATCGGCCTCGACTCGATCTTCGTGAGGTCTATGTCTCTGAGGGCGAAGGCGGCGAGGGCGCGGAAGAGCGCGCCGGCCCTGTTCTTGAAGCTGAAGACGAGCGAGGTCTTGCGCGCGACGGGCCCCCGGCTCTCGGGGATTTCGAGGGGGTGATTCGGGAGGGCGAGCAGGAGAAACCGCGTGTAATTCCGGGGGTTGTCCTCTATTCCCTCGACGATGATCCGGGCGTCGTATATCTCCGCGGCCGAACGGCTCGCGACGGCCGCTTCATCTCCGCGCCCGTTTTCGACGACCATCTTGACGCTGCCGGCCGTGTCGTATGCCTCTTTGA
>DATLMR010000109.1:0-13376 GCA_035537555.1 Blastocatellia bacterium | reverse complement strand
TCACCTGCTCCAGCACCTCCCGCGCCTCCTCGTACCGGCCGCGATTATAATAAAAATCTCCGAGCACGTACCAGTTCGGGCCTGACTTGTAAGGCAGAGCTTCGACGGCGAGGCGGTAATTCTCCTCGGCCTTTTTGTAGTCCTTGCGCGTCTCGTAGACCGTCCCGAGCGACCGGTATACTCTGGCGGTCGCGGTCGGAGAGAGGTTGGCCGCGACGGCCTTCGCGCGCTCGAGATAATTGAGCGCCAGGTTGTAGTCTCCGGTCGATTGCGCGAAATGGCTCAGGTTCAGGTAGCCGTCGAGGAAATTCGGGTCGACCTCGATTGCCGCGGCCGACTGGTACTGCGCGGCCTTCGTGTCTCCCGCGTTGAAGTGGGCGGCCGAGAGCGCCGACCTGGCCCACGGCGAGCGCGGGGCCACGTAGACGCTGTTTTGGTAAAGCGTGACCGTATTGCGCCACACGCGATTTTGATTTACGTGGATCGCGCCCAGAACGATCGCCACGATGGCCGCGAGCGAAGCGGCCGCGACCCTCCCGCCCACGGCCGGTACGCGGAGACCGGCCAGCCGTTCTATCGCGAGCGCCAGCGCGAGGCAGAAACCCATCGACGCCATATAGAGGTATCGCTCCTGGATGAAGTAGACCGGGTCGAGTATTCGCCAGGAGAGGAGCGGCACGGCGAGCCAGATGATAAACCATGCGGCGGCGAACCGGAGCATTCGCGAGCGGCTGAAATAGACCCCCGCGCCGAGCGCCAGGATCAGAAGCAGGGGGCCGATGAAGGCGAGGCTCGCCGGGGAAGCGATCGGCTCCGTGTAGTGCTGGATGCTGTAGCCTGTCGGCACGACCAGCATGCGGAGGTACTTCCCGAGCGCGAGCGGCAGGATCAAAAGTCCCGAGCCCAGGAGGCTGCCCCCGCCCCCGAACACCGCCGGGTCGAGGGTGCCGCGCCTGAGCAGCATGTATGCGATTACCGGAAATGTGAAGGCGCCCGCGTACCGCAGCGAATCGACGACGCGATGCTTGCGTGACGATTCTCCGGGCCGGGCAAATTCCCGGTAAGCGATCAATATCGGGAGGGCCAGGGCGGTCTCGTTGCTCAGCATAGCGAGCAGGGCGCAGACGAGCGCGAGCGCCAGCAATCGCATGCGCCCGGCCCTCCTGTAGCGCAGGTAGAGGTAGAAAGCCGCCAGAGAAAAGAGCGACATAAGCAGCACGCTCGACCCGGACGCCCAGGCGACGGCCTCCGCGTGGGCCGGATGGACCGCGAACAGAGTCGCCGTAATGAGCGCGAGCCAGTTGCGTCCCGATACTTCCCTGCATACGAGGAAGACCAGAAGAGTGATGCAGGTATGAAGCAGGAGGCTCGCCAGGTGCCAGCCCCAGGGGGCGACGCCGAATATGGCGTGATTGATCGAGAGCAGGGAGAGGAAGACGGGCCGGAAGTAGACATCCGACTTCCAGATGCTCTCGAGCGCAATGGGCGACGAGCTGTCGGCGAAGAAGTAGGGAATATTCCGAAGCTCTTTGATAGAGCCGTTCTGAACGATCAGCGCGAGGTCGTCGAAGGCGAAGTCATTTCGGAGCGTGTTGACGCAGACGAGCAGGGCGGCGAACATCGGGATGATCGGATAGAGGCTGTTCCAGGGGATGCTGAAATCCTCGGCGCGCGCGCCCTCGAATTCGTTTAGCTCTATTGCGCCGGGGTCGAAGGCCCGGGCGGTTCTTTTTCTATTCATGATCTATTCATGCGGCGCTCCCGGGGAAGAGAAGAGGACCGCCAGCACCCGCTCATCGCTCGACGGCCATGGCGACGGCGTTCCCGCCTCCGAGGCAGAGCGCGGCCAGGCCTCGCCGCGAGTTGCGCCTTTGCATTTCGTGAAGAAGCGTGACGAGCACGCGCGCGCCGCTCGCTCCGATAGGATGGCCGAGCGCGACCGCTCCGCCGTTGACGTTCAAGCGCGCGGGATCGATGCCGAGCTCGCGCGTTATGGCGACGGCCTGGACCGAGAAGGCTTCGTTCAGCTCGATGAGATCGACGTCGTTAAGGTCCCAGCCTGCCCGCTCGAGCGTTGCGCGAATCGCGATGACGGGAGCCATCATGACCAGCCTGGGCTCGATTCCGCTCGACGCCTGCGCGACTACGCGGGCGAGGGGCTGGCGGCCGAGGCGGCGCGCGGCTTCGGCCGAAGTGACGACCAGGGCGGCAGCTCCGTCATTGACGCCGGGCGCGTTGCCCGCGGTCACGCTGCCGCCTTTTTTGAAAGCGGGCTTAAGGTGCGACAGAGCTTCGACCGATGTCTCTTCGCGCGGCCCCTCGTCCGTCCGGATGAGGAGCGGCTGGCCCTTCTTTTGAGGCACTTCGACCGGAACGATCTCGGCGTCGAAGCGGCCTTCCTTCATCGCGGCGACCGCTTTGCGATGAGAGCTGAGCGCGAACTCGTCCTGCTCTTCGCGCGAGACGTCGTACCGCTCGGCGACGACTTCGCCCGTGTTCCCCATGTGCCAGTTGTCAAAGGCGCACCAGAGGCCGTCGGCTATCATGGAATCGACCATCTCCTGGTTGCCGAGTCTGTAGCCCTGCCGCGCATTCCTGAGCAGGTAAGGCGCGTTCGTCATCGACTCCATGCCGCCCGCGACCGCCACTTCGTACTCGCCGGCTTTGATGGAATTGGCCGCGAGCATGACGGCCTTCAATCCCGAGCCGCAAACCTTGTTGATCGTGAGGGCGGAGACGGCATTGGGAATGCCCGCGCGCAAGGCGACCTGCCTCGCGGGGTTCTGGCCGTTGCCCGCCTGCACGACGTTTCCCATGATGACCTCGTTGATGATCTCCGGGTCGACGCCCGCCCGCTCTATGGCGGCACGGGCGGCAATCACTCCGAGATCGACCGCGCTGAAATCCTTGAGCTGCCCGAGCAGCTTGCCGATGGGCGTTCTCGCGCCCGAAAGTATCACTACATCCTTCATATCGATTGCCTCCGTTGCGCCGTGAGGCCGCGCCCGCCTTCGAGCGCGGGCGGCCGGCCGGGCGAAAATCCCGTCAATTATAGGCCCGTCATGAATTGAGGCGCAAGGAGAGCTCCATTTGTCAAACATCGCAGGACGGTGATAAACTCCAACAACTCTTAATGAATCACTCCGTTTCAGGGGGCTGGAATATCGAATGCAAGCTCTGATACTGGCGGGCGGAAAAGGCACGCGCCTTCGCCCTCTCACAATGCACACACCGAAACCTATCGTTCCGATAGCCAACAGGCCTTTCCTGCTCTACCAGCTCGAGCTGTTGAAGCGGGCCGGCATCAAGGATGTCATCCTGTCGCTTTCCTATCAGCCGCAGAAGATAGAAGACAGGCTCGGCGACGGGACCGATTACAACGTGAGGATCAGCTACACGGTCGAAGCCCTGCCGCTCGGCACGGCCGGCGCATACGCGCACGCGGCAGGCCTGATAAGAGAGACGACGGTGATCTTCAACGGCGACGTGCTCACGGACATCGACCTGTCGGAAGTCATAGAGCTTCACCGCGAGCGCCGGGCCGTGGCTACCATCGTGCTAACGCCCGTGCCGAACCCCACGGCTTACGGGCTGGTCGAGACGAGCGAGGACGGGCGCGTGGGCCGGTTCCTCGAAAAGCCGAAGCCCGAAGAGGTGAGCTGCAACACGATCAACGCGGGCATCTACATCCTCGAGCCGAGCGTGCTCGATCTTATTCCCCCGGGCGAGCCCTTCATGTTCGAGTACGGGGTCTTCCCCCGGCTCCTGGAGCTGAAGGAGCCCTTCTACGCCTTCACCTGGAACGGGTACTGGCGCGACATCGGCACCCCGGAAAGCTATCGACAGGCAAACCTCGACGTGCTCGAAGGAAAGGTGAACCTGCTTCCGCTCGCTCGCGCGACCCGGGGAGAAAAGTTCGACGAGACGGCCGAGCTTGACGGCCTCTCTGTCGTAGACCCCACGTGCACGTTGAAGCCGGGAGTCCAGATAATCAACTCGGTCGTGAGCCGCAACTGTTACGTGGAAGACCGCGCGCGAATAGAGAACTCCGTGGTGCGCGGCGGCACGCGCATAGGCCAGGGCGCGGTCGTGCGCGGGGCCGTCGTCGGAAAGAGCTGTCACATAGGCCGGGCCGTCACGGTGGGCCAGGGCTCAATACTGGGCGACAAGTCGGTCATCACCGATTACAGCCAGATCGGCGATCAATAGATGCGGCGAGCCTGAAGCCGGGCCTGTATGGAGCTTGATTCAATCAAACGAGTGATGGTCCGCGCTCCGAACTGGGTCGGGGACGCCGTTATGGCCGAGCCCGCTCTACGCGAGATACGCCGAATATTTTCCGGCGCGCGAATCACGATGCTTGCGCGCCCCTGGGTCGCCGGGCTGTTCGAGGGCGAAGACCTCGCCGACGACCTGATCGCCGTCCGCGACGCGCGCGGGCTGACTCAATCCGTGTCACGTTTCTTTCGCGAGTCTTCGCAGGTGAGGCGCGAAAGATTCGACCTCGCGGTGTTGCTGCAAAACGCGTTCGGCGCGGCCCTCATAGCGAGAGCGGGCCGCGTCCGAATGATCGCGGGATACCCTTCCGACGGCCGCCGCGCCCTGCTCGACCTGGTCGTCCCTTTCGATGCAGATTACAGGACCGATCATCAGGTCTCCTATTACGCGAGGATCGCCGCGGAGGTCGAGCGCCGCTTCACGGGCACCTCTCTCGTCCCGGTCGAGGCCGCGCGCCCCCGCCTTCGCGCCACGGGCGAGCAGGTGGAGTGGGCGCGCCGGCTGCTCGCGCAAGCGGGCGCAAGCGCCGGAGCCATCGGCGACAGGCCCATCGTCGCGGTCGGCGACAGGCCTATCGTCGCGCTCAATCCGGGCGCGACCAACAGCCGCGCCAAGCAGTGGCTCGCCGGGCGATTCGCCGAGACGGCCGACCGCCTGGCCGAGCGCGACGGCTTCCAGACGATAATCGTCGGGGCGGAAGGCGATAGAGAGGCGGCTGAAGAGACGGCCTCGTCAATGAGGACTCCGGCACTGATGCTCGCGGGCCGCACGAGCATCAGTGAGCTTAAAGGCGCGCTCGCCTGCTCGTCTCTCGTCATTTCCAACGACACCGGCCCCGCGCATGTCTCCTCGGCGCTCGGAATTCCCACGGTCGTCGTCTTCGGACCCACCGAGCATTTCGCGACCCGGCCCCTCTCGGACGCGGCCGTCGTGGTGCGCCACGACGTCGAGTGCTCGCCCTGCATGTATCGCGATTGCCCCATAGATCACCGCTGCATGACGCGGGTCGAGGTCGATGACGTCTACCTGGCCGCGCGGGATTTACTCGCGCGGGCCGCGCGCTGAGTCGCCCATCACTTCTTCGTAGACCTCGCGCACGGCTGATGTGTGGAGGGCGTAAGCGCGCTCGAACTCTTCGATCGACGCGAAGCCCGTGGCGCGGGCAATGTCTTGTAGAGAAGCCTGCGAGGCGGGGAGGTCCGGCCCCGGCCTGTCGAGCAGCAGTCGCAGCCAGTGATCGAGCCTCCTAAGGAACCCGTACCCTTCGAGAAGCACGCGCGCCGATTCGGGGTCGAGCGTGCCGAGCGCTCCAAGATGCTCGATCAGGCGGGTCGTCCCATGCTCGGGAGGGTAGTCCACACGGTCGCGGAGCTGGAGGTAGCGGGTGACGAAGTAGACGTCCGTCATGCCTCCGCGACCCCACTTGATATTGTGGCGGCTGCCGCGCGCCTTCTCCGCCTCCAGGCGGGCGCGCATCGCGGCGAGATCCTGCCTGAGCGAATGATTGCGCGCGGCCGCCTCGAAGGTCGCATTGCAGATCGCCGCGCGGGCCCGCGCTCCCAGCTGCGGGTCTCCGGCCACCTCGCGCGCCTTCAGGTAGGCCGAATGTTCCCATGCGCTCGCGCGCGTTTCGAGGTAAGCGAGCAGCCCGCCCAGGCTATGCGCCGTCGGGCCGCTCTTGCCTTCCGGCCTCAGCCTCAGGTCGATCCTGTAGAGGAAGCCTTCGCGCGTTACGGCCGACAACACCCGCACCAGCTGAGACGTGAGCTTCGCGTAGAACTCCTGGGGGGACCCGGCCGCGCGCGCCGCTTCGGTCCCAGCCCACTCTCCGAGCGCGGGAGGCGGCCAGCCCGCGCGCTCATCGAATATCATCAGCAGGTCGAGGTCCGATCCGTAATCCATCCCGGTGTGGCCGAGCCGCCCGAGCCCCATTATCGCGAACGGCAAAGCGGAAGGCGGCAACCCCTGGATGCCGAGCGCTTCGAGCGCTATCTCAAGCGCGAGATCGAGCGATACTTCGGCGAGCGCCGTCTGCTCCAGGTTGTTCTCTCGAAGCCCGGCGCCGCCGACCCCGGCGGCGGTCCCCTCGCCTCCGGCCATGTCGCGGTGACTGATCTCGAGAATCAGCCTGTACCACATGCGCCGGAGGCAGTCGGACTTCGAAGCCACGCCGCTCTCTTTTTCGAGCGCGCTCCGCATCAGGCGAAGCATGTCGGATCTTGCGCGGGGAGCCCTTATCTCGCCGAGGGCAGCCGCAAACATCGGCCTCGATATGAGTATGTGCGACACGTACTGGCTGCTCATCATCGGCATCATGCGCTCGAGGAATCCGGGCAGACCGTCCGAGAGTATCTGACCTTTCGCGTGAAACCGCGAGAAGTCACAGGTCGCAAGCGACTCGGCCCACGCGGTGAAATTCCTGAGCGACCGTATG
Organism: Blastocatellia bacterium; assembly: GCA_035537555.1. Classification (GTDB taxonomy): domain Bacteria; phylum Acidobacteriota; class Blastocatellia; order UBA7656; family UBA7656; genus DATLMR01. The sequence continues at coordinate 6,664 of DATLMR010000109.1, read as the reverse complement.
GGATCGATCGCGGGAGCGAGCGCCCGCAGGATGAGAGGCTCGACTCCGGCGGCCCGGCCCGGAGAGGATAGCTTTTCGTCGGGGCGTTGCGCCTTCACGCGTCCGAGCGCGGCCGCCGCCTGCCTGACGAGCCGCTCAGTCTCGTCGTCCAGCTCGCCGATCTCCGCATGGGCTCGCGCCCCGGCGGGCTCCTTGTCGACGACCGAAGAGCCGTCGACGAAGACGCGATTATAGACGGCCCGCACGCTTGCGGCGTGTGCCTCCAGGTCGCGGCGGAAATCCGCCACGGGGTCGCGCGCGGCCTGGTAGCCCGAGCGGCGCGCGACCAGCTCGAGCCGCTCTCGCGAGAGCGGCAGCGAGTGGGTCTGCACTCCCTGCTCCATCTGCAGGCGATGCTCGACCGTTCTCAGAAACGTGTATGCGGCGGAGAGGCGCGCCCTTTCGGCCTCCGACAGGAACCCTTTCTCCGCGAGCCTCGCCAGGACTATCAGGGTCTGTGCGGAGCGGACCCAGGGCTCCTGCCCTCCGTGCGCGAGTTGCAGGGCCTGCGCGATGAACTCGATCTCCCTGATTCCGCCGATGCCTAGCTTGACGTTGAACCCGCCCGTGCTCGTCGCCGCCTTGCGATCGATCTGCTCTTTAGAGCGTCGAACCTCGGCGAGGGTGTTAGGCAAGGCCTCCGGCTGAAAGATCGCGTCCCGGACCGAATCGAGGAAGCGGGCGACCACGGCGTCGCTTCCGGCGGAGGCGCGGGCGCGGATCAGCGCCTGGCGTTCCCAGTTCTGAGCCCGGTCTCGGTAATAATCCACGGCGCGCCCGACCTCCCATACCAGGTCCCCGTCCCGGCCGTACGGCCTCAGCCTTAGGTCGATTCTGTAGACCGACCCGTCGCCGGCATTGCCTCCGATCATCTGAACGATCCGGCGCGCGATTGCCGTGAAGAAGGCCTTGTTGTCGATCACGGATTCGGGCTTGCGATTCTCTCCCGCCGTCTCGCCCTTGCCGTAATAGAGGAAGAGCAGGTCAATGTCGGAAGCGTAGTTAAGCTCGCGGCACCCGAGCTTGCCGAGCGAGACGATGGCGAATTCGGCTGAGACGATCCGCCCGCGCTCGTCCCTGGCCTGCGGCGCCCCGTGCCTGTTGACCATCTCTCTGTAGGCTTGCGAGAGCGCGTCCGCGAGGATGACATCCGCGAGGCTCGACAGCTCTTCGGTCACTTCGGAGAGGGTCGCCACGCCGAGGCAGTCGCGCAGGTAGATCCTGAGGAGCTCTCTTCGCTTGAAGCCCGCGAGACGAATCCGCTCTTCCGGGTCGATCATCCTCGCATTGAAGCGGGCGAGGTCTTCCGAGAGCTGCTCGACCGATTTGGTGTGCCCGAGATCGCCTTCGGATTCGCGCTTCAGCCAGTCGATGTATTCGGGATGCCTGAGCAGGCTCTCGGCCAGGAAAGGGCTGTAGGCCGCTATCGTGAGCAGCCTCGACAGGAGCAGAGAGTTACCCGTGTGGATGGCGGCCCGCTCGCGTCGCAGGTCTTCAAGCCTGTCGAGAAACATCCGCGCGCCCGCGGGGTCCGGCAGCATCTCGATGAACGCTTCGATCTCTTTTCGCTCTTCGCCAGCCATCGCCAGTAATCTAGCATAGGCGCGAGCCCTCCCGGTAAGCGCTTAATGGTCGCGGGCTTTTCTGCTATGCTGAGCGGGTCAGGAGAGGATTTATGAAAAATGCGAAGAGGCCCGCGAGGCACGCGTCGGGATTCGGCCTGCTTCTGGGCCTTCTCTCCCTCTTCGCATCGCATACGGCAAATCTCACCGCGGCCGGTTCGGCTTCGCCGTCTCCGGCCTCATTCCAGGCGTCCGGGCCCGTGCTCGGCTACTCGACTTACCTGGGCGGCATCAATGTAGATAGGGTGACCGGGGTCGCGGTCGATTCCTCCGGCTTCGTCTACGTGACGGGCAGCACGACTTCGAATGACTTTCCGACGCGCAACGCGATTCAGCCCACCTACCGCGGCCCGAATTTCAACGAAGACGTATTCATCGCCAAGCTGAGCCCCTCGGGCGACGCCATCATCTACTCGACCTACCTGGGCGGTACGGGCTCTGATTTCGCTCTCGACATAGCGGTCGACTCGACCGGCAGCGCCTACGTGACCGGCTACACGTCCTCGACGAACTTTCCCGTGACTCAGGGCGCGCATAAGACTTCGAACTCGGGCGGCGAGGACGCCTTTGTCGTTAAGCTGAGCCCGTCGGGCGCGGGCCTCGCCTACTCATCTTACCTGGGCGGTCTGGGCCAGGACCGGGGCAACGGCATCGCGGTGGACCTGTCGGGAAACGCGTACGTAACGGGGAAGACGACCTCCCTCAACTTCCCCAGGAGGGAAGGCGCTTTTCAGGATGCTTTGAGAGGGTTTGAAGACGGCTTCGTGGCCAAGCTGAATGCGTCGGGCGATACGCTCATCTATTCGACGTATCTCGGAGGCAGCGGCAATACGGACCAGGGGCTCGACATAGCGGTCGATGCCCTGGGCCAGGCTTACGTGGCGGGCGAGACGACGTCGCTCGATTTTCCCGTCTCGCCGCAGGCCTTCCAGCCCGCCTTCGGCGGGGGGACGCAATTCTTCGGCGACGCCTATATAACGAAGATGAACGCGGCGGGCTCGGCCCTCGTCTTCTCGACTTATCTCGGAGGAAGCGGAGGCGAGATCGCGCACGCCATCGCGATCGACGCGGCCGGGAGCGCGTACATAACGGGCACGGTCGATTCGACCGACCTCCCCACGTCGAACGCCTTTCAGCCCGCCAAGGCGGGCGATTGCTCCGGCATATTCTCCAACTGCACCGACGCGTTCGCAGCGAAGCTGAATCCGGCGGGCTCGGGCCTCGTCTATTCTACGTATCTCGGCGGCGGCAGCACGTCGAGCACTCCCTTCCAAAGCGGCGATACCGGATACGACATCAAGGTTGACTCATCCGGCAGCGCCTACGTGACGGGAGTGACGGGCTCGACCGATTTCCCGGTCTTCAAGGCTCTCCAACCCGCGAAAGGCGCCAACGGCGACGGGTTTGTGGCGAGGCTTAGCGCGTCAGGCAGGGAGCTGCTCTACTCCACCTATCTCGGCGGAGACGGAGACGAGACGGCCGATGCGATAGCGCTCGACCCTTCCGGGAGCATCTATGTCGCGGGCGTATCGGCTTCGGGCGGCTTCCCCCTGTTCAGGGCGGTCCAGCCGTTTTACGGCGGCGGGGCGACCGATACGTTCATCGTCAAGATCGTCCCGGGCCGCCCGGAAATCACGGGCGCTTCGCTGAGCGGAAAGAAGCTCGTCGTGACGGGAGAGAACTTTCAGCCCGGCGCCCTCATCCTCATAAACGGCGCGGCCCAGGCCAACACGAAAAATAGCGGCGAGGATCCTTCGGCCGTACTGTTCTCCAAGAAAGCCAGGAAGAACATTCCTTCGGGGCAGGCGGTCGAGCTCCGGGTGAAAAATCCCGACGACAACGTGTCCGACCCTTTCCTCTTCAGGAGATAGGCGGCCCGCCGGAGAATCGCCCGCGCGCGCCGCCTCCCCGGCGTCCGACGAAATTCCCTTGACATTCTTCCTTGAAAAAACAATCATATGCCCGTTCATAGGCTCTCAAGCAGTTAATTCTAAGTCATAAATCATAAGAGTTCGGGAAGAAGATTTACTGCCCCGAACATTGTCGCTGTACGTGGCCTTTTAAATTGACCGGCTGGTTCTCAGCGGCTGGCCTGAAGCTCTCCAGTAACTAGCAAGAAGGGCGAATGCTGGAGCCTGAAGAATCGGCCTTATTACAGGAGGCGAACCCTACCCGCTCACAGGAGTTGAAAGGAGAAGAAGGTATGCGTCACAAGTTTAGGTTCTTACTCATGGCCGCCCTGATGCTGTCATTCGTAGTGAGAATGAGCTTCCCAGTCTTTGCGCAGAACCCGACAGGATCGGTCAGAGGCACAGTGACCGACCCGCAGGGGGCTGTTATATCGAACGCCAACGTCACCGTAACCAACAAGGCCACGGGCGATGTAAGGAAGGCTAATACGGGCAACGATGGCATCTACCTGGTAAGCACACTATTGCCGGGTGAGTACGAGCTGAAGGTGGAGGCCCAGAATTTCTCCACGCAGATACTCAACGTGGTCGTGCAGGTCGGCACCACCAGCACGGGCGATGTCGAGTTGCGAATAGGGGCCGGAAACGAGATCGTGGATGTCGTGGCCGAGGCCCCGATAATCGACAAAGAGAACTACAAGCTCGACGGCGTCATCACTCGCCAGAAGATAGACGCTCTGCCGCTCAACGGGCGCAATTTTTTGCAGCTCGCGATGCTTGAGCCGGGCGTCGGCGTCTCCACGTCCGCACCGGGCAACGCGAACAACCTCTTCAACGTCTCCATCGGCGGCGCCAGCTCCGCCGATACGCGCATCACGGTTGACGGCGGCAGCGTCGTCGATTACGTGACGGGTGGAGCCGGGCAGAACTTCTCGACCGAGACGATTCAGGAGTTTCAGATCTCGACGTTCAACTTCGATCTTTCGACCGGCGTCACGTCTGTCGGCGCGGTCAATATAGTCTCCCGCACCGGGACGAACGGGATTCACGGCAGCGCCTTATACTTCTTCCGAGACAAAGAACTTTCGGCGGTGCCGACCCTGGGGGTGGGCAAGTTCGGCGCGCCGGACTTCAGGCGGTCACAGTACGGCGGCTCGATCGGCGGGCCGATAAAGAAGGACCGCGCCTTCTTCTTCGCCAACGCCGAGTGGCTCAATCAAGACTCCGTCTTCTCGTCCTTTAATACGGGATTCGGAGGCCCGACTGTAAATCCAAACATAATTTTAAATGACGTCAGCCAGTTCGACACCGCTTTTAAGAGCCCGTATGACGGCGTGGTCTTCAACCTTCGCGGGGACTTCAAGCTGACGAACAAGCATAACCTCTTCGCGCGCTACAGCCTCGACGACAATGAGGCCTTCGCGCCCGTCGAGACCAACGTGCTGCCGTCCAACTGGCGCATAAACAGCAACAGATCGACCCAGTATCAGTTCGGCCTGACCTCGATCTTCACCTCCAACCTGGTGAACGATTTCAGGTACAACTTCCAGAACATCAAGAACGACAGCCTGCTTCCGACCGAGGCCGAATGCCCGGGGTGTTTAGGCTTGCAGGGCGTCCAGATACGGGTCAACGGCAGCTCGCTCCGGCTCGGCAATCAGATCCAGGCTCCGCAAGACCGCGATAACGACCGGCATCAATTCACGGACAACGTGAACTGGCAGAAGGGCGCGCACCGCATCCGCTTCGGCGGCGAGTATGAGTACGACTGGGGCACGGGCTCGTGGGCGTTCCTGACGCCCGCCCTGATCGTCCTGCACAACCCGAACGACGTGGTCGCGACCAACCTCGCGGTAAACACGTTCCTGCCCGCGCCCGTCAGGCCGCTCTACACCATCCCTCTGCCCGCGTCGTTCACCACGCCGGGCGCGACGATCACCTATCAGGACCTGCTCCAGCTTCCCATCGCGTTCGCGGTCGCGGGCATAGGCAATCCCTTGCAGCCGCCTCCGTTCAATCGCGACGTAGCTCGCCGGAGCGACCGCTATCGCTTCTACGCGCAGGATTCGTGGCAGGCGTTCAAGGGCTTCACCTTCAGCTATGGAGCCTCTTACCTGTATGAGACCAACCTGTTCAACCATGACCTGAGCAAGCCCGCTCTGATTCAGCCGCTGTCGGGCACCCTGGCTCCTTCTCCGAAGGACAAGAACAACATCGCTCCGGCGATAGGGTTTGCCTGGGACGTGGCGAACAAAGGCAAGACGGTCATTCGGGGCGGCGCGGGGATGTTCTACGACACGTCTCTGTTCGTGACCCGGCTCCGCGAGCGCTCGGCAATCGGCCCGGCCAACAACGGGCGTTCGCAGGTCGTGGGCGCGTTCTTCCAGAACCCTCTCGCTTTCCCGCGCATTCCGGGTATCCCCGAGCCGCTCGCGAGCATCAACCCTCCCGTGGGCAAGGGCATAGATTTCCAGACCATCCCGACCAAGTTCACGGGGCAGAACTTCCTGGACCTGCTCAACGCGCAGGTGCCTCTGATCGAGAACGTGCTCGACACCGTCGGCAACGCAGGCTTTACCAGCCTCGACTTCTTCAAGACCGGCACGGACCTGCTCGATCAGGGCAACGTGACTCCTTACTCTCTCCAGTTCACGATCGGGTTCCAGCACCAGCTTCCCCACAACATGGCGATCTCCGTCGATCTCGTATCGCGCAATCGCGTTCACCTTTTGTCGCCGAACCTCGACTACAACTACTTCAACCGGCCCGACGCGTTCGGGGGCCAGAAGATTCGCAAGTGCGTCGGGGCGGAAGCCGCCAATCCCACGGCCCAGTGCTCGAACGGGCCGATCAGCTTCATCACGAGCAACGGGCGCGAGCAGTACAGGGGATTGCACGTGAAGTTCGATAAGCGATTCTCGAGCCGCTTCCAGTTCACCGCGTCCTACGCTCTGTCGAGCTTGAGAGGGTTCTTCCCGACTGAAGACCTCAATAACTGGTTCGCCAACAGCGGCAACCTGCCGGGCGACGTGCGCCACCGCTTTACCTTCAGCGGCGTCGTCGACCTGCCGGGAGGCTTCCAGGCCTCTTTGA
>DATLMR010000108.1:0-12447 GCA_035537555.1 Blastocatellia bacterium | reverse complement strand
AGCTCTTCCCTGGTCCGGTCCACGAAGTCGCGCGCGGCGCTGATGATGACCGCGATCTGATGCGATTTTTTCTCGAGCGAGAGGGTCAGGTCCTTGCTGAATATCCACTGAATTCTGGTCCCGATCAACCCCACGAACTCGCGGTCGATCAGCGGCCTGTCAAACCAGAGATTGACGGAGACTATAGGAGAAGATTCGAGCCTCGCGAGGGAGGCGAATTCGCCTGCCCTCAGATCTTCCGGCAAGAGCTCGCGTAAAGCCTTCGGCGGTACCGCGCTGATGAAGTAATCGCCACCGATCTCCTCTCCGTCCTTTAGCTCGACGGACAGGACCGTCTCCCGTTCTATCTTGAGCCTCTTCACGGCCGCTCCCGTGCTGATCGTGCCGCCGCGATCTTCGATGAATTTCCGCGCGCCGTCAGTATAGAGATCACTCAGGCCGACCCGCGAGATACCTATCCGCGTGGCGCTTCGGCCGCCGCCGAACGCTTCCTGAAGCACCTTGACTAGCATCGCGGCCGACGCGGTGGCTGGATTCTCGTTCAATGTCGCAATCGACATCGGGTACCAGAAGCGTTCTCTAATCCTGCTCGATTGGCTTAGACCTTCGAGCCAGTGAGCGACTGTCGGCCCGCCTGGCGCGGGGCGCGCGGCCCTCCGACTCCCGTCGACCCGGAGCGCGCGCCCGACGTTGAATGCCCGCAGCTTGTCTCCGGCCGTAATCCCGCGCATACCGAGCAACCCCGCGAGGGCGTGAAAGGGGGACGGAAGAGGGGGGCAGGAGAAGCTGGAGAATTCGTGATCGAGGTCGAGAAAATCGACGCGAGGACTCTTTTGAAACCGAAGCCTGTCGAGGCGGTCGATCTTTTTCAGGAAGTCTATCGTGTGGCGATAGCATCCCATAAAGAGGTGCTGCCCGTTATCTACGACGTCGCCCGTGCGGGAGTCGATGAATGAGTACGCGCGCCCTCCGAGGTGGTTGCGACGCTCAAGCAGCCTGACGTGGAATCCGCGCTCGGCCAGGGCGACCCCCGCCGCCAGGCCGCTGAACCCTCCTCCGATGATGACGACGCGCTTTGGCAACTGTTACCTCTTCAGCTTGCTCTTGAGCCAGATTGCCAGCGCGATCTGCATCTTCCGCTTCTTGGATATTGTGACCCGATTTCTAAAGACATCGAATTGAAAGGCGGCTATGGAACCGAGCAGCTCCCGATATATCTGGCTCATTATTTCTGCCGCGAACATCCCGTTGCGATCGGTTTCCGGCAGAGACGCGGCCGCCTTCTCGAAGTAAGAGCGCGCTCTCGCGTGTTCGAACTTCATGAGCTGAATGAAGGGTGCGTTGTAGAGGTGCGAGCGGAGATCCTTTTCAGAGTATCCGAACCTCTCCATGTCCTCGAGCGGGATATAAATCCTCCCCCTGCCCACATCCTCTTTCAAATCGCGAAGAATATTCGTGAGCTGGAGCGCGAGGCCGAGGTTGACTGCGTATTCCCGGGTTCCCGGAGACTCGTACCCGAAAATCTCGATGCAGATCAGCCCGACAGCCGAAGCCGCCCGGTAGCAGTATTCGCGCAGGTCCGCGAAGGTCTGATAGCTCTGCCATTTCAGGTCCATCTCCATCCCGTCGATCAGGTCGATGAAGGGCTGCCTGGGCAGCTCGAACAGGTCTATCGTATCGCTGAGCCTCTCTCCGAAAGCCGTCTCGGGAATGCCTCTGTAGCAGGCCTCGACCTCATCGCGCCAGTATTGCAGCTCCTGATACGGGTCGCGGCCGGAGTGGTCCTGGTCGACTATGTCGTCAAGTATTCTGCATAAGGCGTACACGTCCTTGATCGCTTTGCGCTTCGCCGAGGGGAGCAGCAGAAACGAGTAATAGAAGTTCGACCCGGCGGCATGGGCCAGGCGGTCCTGAACGCTCTGAAAGCGAGAAAATGTTCCTGCCATGTAGTCAGACATCAGTAACGCCTGAGGGCCTCCCTTCGCAGGGCGAGGGCGAGTATCTTCATCTTATCGATCGCTGAGATTACCGGCCTCTTAGAGAATACATCATACCCATTCTCTTCAATCCGGTTCAGTATCCGCCAGCCGCCGAGCCAGACGACTCGAAGCTCCACGCCCAGGCGTCCGCCGACCTCCGTACAGAGCGGCCTGCCTGATATGAAGAGCTCGCGCGCCCTCTCCACCTCGTACTTCATCAACCTCCTGAATCTCTCGTCGGCCTTCATCTGGAACAGGTCTTCGGCGGCGAGGTCGAACCTCTCCATGTCCTCCAGAGGCAGATACACTCTATCTTTTCTAAGGTCGATCCCTACGTCCTGCCAGTGGTTGGCCAGTTGCAGAGCCGTGCAGATACTATCGGACATTTCGTGCAGTCCTTCGTCCCTGTAATCGAAAAGAAGCAGGATCAACCGCCCAACCGGGTTCGCCGACCTGTCGCAATAATCGAGAAGCTGATCGAAGCTCTCATACCGGGTCAGGGTGACATCCTGAGCGAAAGCCGAGAGCAGGGCCTCGAAGAGGCGGGGGGGCAGATCGAACCGCGCCCGCGTCTCGGCGAGCGCGACAAAGATAGGGTGCGACGCCTGGCCGGAGAAAGCCTGCCCGAGCATCCGTCCCCACTCTTCGATCTTCGCTATCCGCTCTTCGGCCCTCTCTCCCCGCTCGTAACCTTCGTCCGCGAAATCATCGGCGGTCCGGGCGAAGGCGTAGATGGAATAGAAATGCTTTCTCAGCCCTTTCGGAATCAAGAGCGATCCGACGGGAAAATTCTCGTAGTGAGACTTCGCCAGTTTCTCGCAGTATTTATAAGCAAGCTCGACCGACAGGCCGGCGTCGCCTGCGTGATGGTCGGAGCCTTCAGGCCCGCCCGTGCTCTCTTCCTGTCTCGCGGACACCGTCATCTTCGAGCATTCCTTACGGATATCAACTCTCTGCATGAATAAATGTGGCGCCGTTTCTCAGAGAGTCCAATCGTCGAGAGCCGACTCGGAATTCTAAAAGAGTGGACGGCGGGAATCATCCTATCGAAATCTGAATTATATTGGCTTTTCAGGCGCGAAGAAAGCGCGCGCAATAGCGAAGCGAGCAAACGCGCCTCTTTAATGAAAGCGGAGGAAGGGAAAAGTAATACCCTTAGGGGCGAAGCTTCGACGGCTCCGCAAAGAGCGCCTCCGGACCCGCGCGGGCAGGCAGACAGGATGAACCTCGGGGCTGATTACCCGGAGGTTCACCGCTGTTCCGCGAATCCGAACGATCTTCTTATCGCTTAAGGAGAGTTTTTATTTTATTACTGATGGGCTAAAGCGGGCCATGCCTTGAGCCCAGGCGATCTAGCTCAGTGTGCGGTAACCGTATTCGAAGGCTTCGAGAAGTGCCTTCCGACGCCCGCCGTGCGCGTATGCTCCGAGCAGCACTTGCGTAAAGCCTCATCAACCATGGGCTCGACACTGCACTCGGATTTGCGGCAGACGGTAGCCAGCTCGCTGACCACCAGATAGCGCGCGCGTTCGAGCATTCTCTTTTCGCGAAATGAAAGAGGCTTGCTCTGTGAGAGATATGTAAGGTTCTTTAAGACTTCAGCAACGTGAAAGATGTCCCCGGTCTTCATCTTCTCAAGGAAATCTTTATACCTGTCTTTCCAGTCGAGGGGGGGATTGGTGAAATCGGCGGAAAGCGCGCTCAGTAGCATCTCACATTGGTTGGATTTAATAAGCGACCTGAGCCCTATATCCATTGCGTTTGCAACCGGAACCATGACCGTCGATTCCGTCGCCTTCAACCTGAGCAAGTAAAAACTGTTCTGTGCGCCTGCAATTACGCTAGTGGTGATGCTCTCGATTACGCCTATGCCATGGTTGGGATAGACAACTTTCTCCCCTACTTTGAAGCTCACAGACACCTCCTTATTGCGATTCGAGCGGAATAAGGTCCCAGAATGCAGAACCCGAGGGTGTGTTACCCTGAAACATAAGAGTTTCTCTTATTGACAACGAGGCGCGAACACCTCTCGTTTGTCGGAAGGTTTGATCGAACCATTGGGCAAGGTCGATTTTAGAACCGCTGATCTCGCCCAAACCGGTGTGTTTTTGAGTTCGCAATAAAAATTTTACAATAGGCAGTTTTGATGGGTCAAGCACAGATCGCCTAAAGGTTGCTCCGCAATACTTTTGCAACAGAGATTGACCTGCGGCGGGAAGATCCGCCGCAGGCGTTTAGGGCATAGTGAACGAGATTATCAGGGAACGGCGCAGGGGGCCCCTGTCCTTTCTAATGACTCGCAGTACCATATCGTCACCGGTCTTCAAATCACGCGTCATTCGCGTGTAGTCTTCCAGAGATAAGACCGGCTTTTGATTGATCTCGATTATAACGTCATCGACTTCGATTCCGTTTTCATCAGAGACGCTTCCCGGAATGACATTAGAGATGTAGGCTCCGCGCACGCCTTCGAGCCCCTTCAGTCTGGCTAACTCCGGGAGCAGCGATTTGACGGTAAGCCCGAGCCCCGGCTTCAGCCTTGGTTTCTCGCTGCGTTCCGAATCGCCCTCGGGGGTCTCCTGCGGGTTACGAGGATCGAACGGCCTCTGCCTGGTATTGATCGGCTTCTTGCTTTCGTCCTTGCGCTCTTCGAGCCTCACGGCTGCGGTTCGTTGCTCTCCCTTGCGCACGGCGACTATATTTGCGAGGCTCCCGACCGGGAGGGCCGCTATCTTTCGGATCAATTCGCGCGGCGTGGTGACGGACTGACCGTTGATGCTGAGGATGATGTCCCCGATCTCTATCCCCGCACGCGCGGCCGGGCTCGCTTCACCGGCAAGGTCGATTACCAGCACGCCCTGGCCCTCGGGAATCTTGTTCAGCCTGGAAATCTGAGGGGGCACGACTGCCGGATATATACCCAGGTAACCGCGCCTCACCCGGCCATCCGTGATTATCTGGTTGTAGACATCGACTCCGGTTGAAGAGGGCAAGGCGAAGCCGATGCCGTTGAACACGCCGCTCGTCGTTGCGATCTGTGTGTTGATGCCCACGACCTCGCCTTGCAGGTTCACGAGCGGTCCGCCGGAGTTCCCGGGATTGATCGCCGCGTCCGTCTGGAGAAACTGCTGAAAAGCGGATGAGCCCTGGGCAATGATCCGCTCCTTGGCGCTGATGATGCCCGCCGTGACCGTCTGTTCATATCCGAAGGGAGAGCCGATGGCCAGAACCCAGTCGCCGACGTTGAGCCTGTCGGAGTCGCCCATCTTTGCGGCCGGCAAAGGCTCGCTCGGATCGATCTTGATCACGGCCAGATCGGTCTCCGCGTCCTCGCCAATCACCCGGGCCTTGAACTCGCGGCCGTCGGCCAGCTTCACGGTGATCTTCGAAGCGCGCCCGACGACGTGCTGGTTGGTGATAATGTACCCGGAGGCATTCACGATGACGCCCGAGCCAGTTCCTTCACGCGAAAATACGGCCCGGTCTTCGCCCTCGGATATCTTTATGTTGACCACGGCGGGCTCGACCTGTGCCGAAACGCGCGCGAATATGGCAGAAAGCGAGTCGGGAGATGCCGTCGATTGGCTGATCGAAAGGCGGTTGTCGTCCGATTTAGCTCCCACTACCCCCCTGGCTATTGCCCCGATGGCAACTCCGATCGAAAGACAGCAGAGGGCGACAAGTAATATCAAGATACGAGTATAGCGAGGGACTGAAATACGCTCGACGCGGTCGGCTGCGGTCTCTTCAGTTCTGAAACTCATCACAACTCCTTTGAACTACTCTGCAAGGCTGCGCCATAAAGATTGACCAGCCTGGCTCAACCGGATCTGCTCAAATTAAGAGCGGGCCTGTACAACAATTCTGCCGGATTATAACAGAGGGCAAATTTAAGTTTCTAGGTCATAAGAATAGCCGACCTTAAGAGATCGTAAGCAGGCCGTCGCCCACCAGCTTGCCAAGGACCATGTCGTTCAGGTCCGACCTGTACCTGAGCCCGGTCGAACCGCTGGCCAGAAGGGCCGACTTTATTGGACCCTGCAACTCCTCAACCGATGCGAAGCGGGCCTCGACAATCTCATGCGTATCGATGGGCTGAAGGTGGCCTCCGGCCGGTCTCGCGCTGAAAACATAAGAGGTCCAGTCGATCGAGTCTCCGGCACAGGTGAATCTGACCTTCACTCTAAAGAGATAGCGTGCGAGCGCGATCGCAAGGCCCGTCTCTTCATAAGCCTCTCTGAGCGCCCCTTCTTCGAAGGGCTCGCCGGGCTCGATGCCCCCGGAGGGCGCACGATAGGCCCCTTCCGGATACATCGGCTTCTTGATAACGACCACGCGTCCCTGGTCGATAATGAAAAGAGTTACGTCATGCGCCCGGCCGTGCTTCTGGCTCCTGCGAACCATGTCGAATTCGGTTCGAGCCATCTCATAGCTCAAAGCTATCTCTTCGGGCGCTCCAAACTTCTTCTTGAGCTCCTCGACGGTCTCGGCGGTAATATACATAGAGTTGATCGCTCATTCGGTCAGAAGTTTTTTTCGGAACGTAGTTTAACAGAGACGGGTTGCTCCGGCGGATAAAGATGGAACAGGCCCGCAAAGAGTTCTGTCTCGATCTTTGCGGGGCCTGTTCTGAAATAGCGGGACTACTGAAAACTCTCCCGTGTTTCGCTCAACGCTTCAAGACTTTCTTGAGGAAGCGCCCGGTATGCGACTCCTCGCAGTCGATTATGGCTTCCGGAGGGCCTTGCGCCACGACCCGGCCCCCGTTAAAGCCGCCTTCCGGCCCGAGGTCGATGACCCAGTCGGCGCTCTTGATGACGTCGAGGTTGTGCTCGATTATGATTATGGAGCCGCCCGCGTCTATGAGCTGCCTGAATGCCGCGAGGAGCCTGTTGATATCATCGAAATGCAGGCCGGTCGTCGGCTCGTCGAATATGTAGAGCGTCCGCTCGCTCGTCCTCTTGGAGAGGTAGGCGGCGAGCTTCACGCGCTGGGCCTCTCCACCCGAAAGCGTGGTAGCCGACTGGCCCAGCCTCAAGTACCCGAGTCCCACGTCGTCGAGCACACGAAGACGGGTCGCGATTCTGTTGACGTTAGAGAAGAAGAGCAGGGCTTCACGCACGGTCATGTTAAGGACATCGTGTATCGAGCGACCCTTGTACTTTACGTCAAGCAAGGCCGATTTGAAGCGCATGCCCTTGCACTCTTCGCAGACGAGCTCGACATCCGCCAGAAACTGCATCTCCTTGATCTCGACCCCGTTGCCCTCGCATCGCTCGCATCGTCCGCCCGGCACGTTGAAGCTGAAATATGACGCGTCAAAGCCATGGGCCTGCGCTTCGCGCGTCTGCGCGAAAAGCTCGCGAATAGCATCGTAGACCTTGATGTACGTGACGGGATTCGAGCGCGGCGTTCGGCCGATCGGGGATTGATCTACAAGAACGACGTCGTCTATGAACTGGCCTCCGTCGAGCTTCGCAAAAGAGCCGACATGCCCGGTCCAGTCGCCGCGCTGCTTCTTGAGCCCGGCATAGATTATGTCGTGAACGAGGGTAGACTTCCCGGACCCGGAGACCCCGGAAATGCAGACGGTCATGCCGAGAGGGATGTCCAGGTCGATGCCCTGAAGGTTGTGCTCGCTTGCGCCGCGAATATCCAGGGTTCGCGAGGTCGGCTGCCGCCGTTGCTTGGGCTGCTTGATTTCGAGCTCTCCGCGCAAGTATTTGCTCGTGAGCGAATGGCCGCGCGAAACGATCTCCTGAGGAGTGCCTGTGAAGACAACCTCGCCCCCAAGCTCCCCGGCGCCCGGCCCGATATCTATTATTCGGTCCGCCGCCATCATCATCTCCGGCTCATGCTCGACGACTAAGACGGTATTTCCGATGTCTCTTAAGTTCTTGAGAATCTTGATCAGCCGCTCGTTATCGCGGGCGTGAAGGCCTATCGAGGGCTCGTCCAGGACGTAGAGAGCTCCAACCAGCGATGCGCCCAGGTTCGTCGCGAGCTGTATCCTCTGGGACTCGCCGCCCGAGAGCGTGGACGCTAGCCGGTCGAGGGTGAGGTATTCGAGCCCCACGTCCAGCAGGAACTTCAGGCGGCTCCGAATCTCCTGGAGAAGGCGGCCCGCGATCTCCATCTGGGAGGCCTCGAGCTCAATCTGATCGAAGAACGTCGCCGCTTCTGCGGCCGTCATCGAAGAGACTTCAGGCAGGGCCTTACCTCCTACGCGAACAAGCCGCGCCTCCTGTCGCAATCTGGACCCTCCGCAATCGGGGCAAAGAGTGTAGCCCCGGTATTTCGAAAGAAAGACCCTGACGTGCAGCTTATACTTTTTAGTTTCGAGCCAGTCGAAGAAGCCCTTGATTCCTTCAAAGCCGTTCCGGCCCTGGATGAGGGACTTCTGCTGGTCCCGGCTCAACTGCCTGAACGGAACATTGGTCGGAATCCCCGCTTGCCTGGCAAACTTCAATAGCTCCTTTTGAGCCCATTCGTACTGGGGCTTCATCCAGGGCTCGATAGCTCCCTGAGAAAGGCTCAGCTCGGAATTGGGGATGACAAGATCGAGATCGAGCCCGATCGTATTGCCGAACCCCTGGCAGGTCGGGCACGCGCCGAAGGGATTATTAAAGCTGAACAACCTCGGTTCGGGCGCGGCATAGCTGAGCCCGCAATTTTTGCACTCGAAGCCTTCCGAAAAATGCAGGCGCTCTCGCGGCTCAGAGAGCACTTCGATAACTGCCTGCCCGTGCCCTTCCTGGTAGCATACCTCGATCGAATCGACCAGCCGCGCCCGCACGTCCTCGCGCACCGCGAGCCGATCGACCAGGACGTAGGTATCATCGAAATTACTTTCAGAGTAACTATCGGGTGTGGAAAGCTCGATGATCTCGCCGTTCTTGAACAGGCGGGTGAACCCGCGCTGCATAAGGCTCATCAAGTGGGCCTTTATCCGGGTCTCGTGGCTCACCGAAGTCTCTTTGGCGCCCCGTTTCTTTCGTTTTTGACCATTTCCATTGTTAGCCGGGTCCGGGTCTTCCATTCCCGCGTGGGCCGGGAACATCACGGTGAACCGGGTGCCTTCAGGGAGCTGCGCTATTCGGTCGGCAATCGACTCGGGCGTATCCCGCTTCACCTCCAGGCCGCACCGAGCGCAGTAAGTTATCCCTATTCGAGCATAAAGAAGGCGGAGGTAATCGTAGACTTCGGTTTGAGTCGCGACAGTCGATCTGGGATTTCGAGTCGAGTTCTTCTGCCTTATTGAGATAGCGGGGCAAATCCCGAGGATCTCATCCACGTCGGGCTTATCCATCCGCTCAAGAAACTGTCTCGCGTAGGCGGAGAGGCTTTCGACGTATCTCCTCTGTCCCTCGGCGTAAACCGTGTCGAAGGCGAGGCTGGACTTTCCCGACCCGCTGACTCCGGTGATCACGGTGAGCTTGCCGAGGGGAAGCTCGATGCTGATATTTTTCAGATTGTGCACTCTGGCACCGCGAACTTGTATGGCTTCTTCGGACATTTTCCCCCGCTTGATGAGCGTACAGGTTGTATAAAAGCTAAAATGCGACCGAACGAACCATAAATAATACCACCTGCGCGGCAAATCTATCAATTTGCCTGCCGGTGTGTAACCGAACCGCCGCGTGGCGCGTTTATAGTCTTGATGTAAGCTCGGTACGCGATGATCGGCGAAGTATCTCAAGGCCCTTCCGGTCATTTATGGCACGGTCCCTGTTATTCGGCCGGGCCGCGCGGGGGCTCTATCTTGTCGGTCAAGCCATCCTCAAGCCGCGAGCCGGACGAGAATCGCGAGATCATAAGTGTCGAATGGAAAAAACTTCCGATAAGTTTGATTTCGCGATGGCCGGTCCCGGTAGCGATGACGAGCGCTCCGATGAGTCGCTTGCTGCTAATGCTTCATCGGGAGATGAGGCGGCGTTCGAGCGGCTATTCGAGCGTCATCGTCGGCGGGTCGCTCGCATCGCGGGTCGCTTCTTCAATCGTTCGGAGAGGGTCGAAGAGGTCGTCCAGGACGTATTCACGAAGGTATATTTCGCGCTTGATGATTACTCGGCGGAGCGCGGGCCTTCCTTTGCGGCCTGGCTTTCACGGATAGCGATAAACTCGTGCTACGATCACCTGAGGCGCATCCGCAGAAGAGCGGAAAGCTCTTTTACAGAAGAAGACGGCGCACTGGTCGGGGCTCGGTTGGGCGGAAGAGCCCGCAATAATGATATGGAAACGGCCGTCATTACGCGCGACCTCGCCCAGAAGCTTCTCGCACGTTTGAGCCCCGACGACCGTATGGTTCTTACATTGCTTGATGCGCAGGAGATGTCCGTATCCGACATTGCCGAGCTTACAGGCTGGTCGGTATCGAAAGTGAAAGTGCGGGCGCACCGGGCGCGGCTGGCATTGCGCCGCGTGCTGATCGAGTTCTTATGAGGTCGATCGGGCCGGGCCGAGATTTCCATCTATTCAGAGAGAAGGTTTATGTTGAGCGGTAAAAAAGATCATGCCCAGGAAGAGCTCGATCGCATCGGGCAGGAGATTTTGCGCGTAGCTACGATGAGTGACGAAGAGTGTGACCAGGCCGTCTCTTCCCCTTTTTTGCTTGCGCGCGTTCGCGCTCGAATCGCGGCGGAAAAAGAGAGGCGCGAGACCGGGACGACGGCCTGGATGTCCTTCTTCCCTGTGCTCCGCCGAGCCATCCCGGTAATGATTCTAATTACGCTCTCGGCGGTCGGGGCCTCGTGGTATCTGCAGACGGCCGGGCCGGTCGACCGCCCTTCCGATAATACCGTGCTCTACCCGGACCCCCACGGAGAGCGGGTGGCCCCTATCAGCGCCTGCGCTATTTCGACAAAAGACGAGTGCTCCATTTCCACCGACGATGTACTCGCCACTCTGGTCAATGGTGAGAGACAGGAGGTACAGAAATGAATTCGCAAAACAAGATGTGGCTTAAGATCTGGAGCATAGTATTAGGCGTGTTTTTCCTCGGGTGCGTAACCGGCGCGGCCCTGAACGGGATATACAGGTCGCGCGCCAGCGTGGACGCGCGCGTCCCTTCGATCAGAGACGGCGAGATGTACTTTCAGGTTCTGAGGCGTGATCTCAGGCTGAGCCCCGAACAGGAGTCGGCCATCAGTCAAATCCTGAGCGACACTCGCAACGAATACAAGACCGTCTGCGCGGAAGTGCGCCCCCGCTATAACGTGCTCCGAGAGCATGCCCGCACGCGAATCCGCGAGCGCCTGCTGCCGGATCAGCAGCAGCAATTCGACACCATAGTCACTCAGGAGAATTGCAATTGCCCCGATCAGAAGGACGCGGGCGGGCAGCCGGAGGCCCTGAAATAATGAGAATTATTCGGGGCACGTGTAACCGCCTTTCCTCCTCCCGCGTATAACGGGCGTCTATCGCATTGAGCACGAGCCTCGTGTCTCAAGCGGTGAGCTGGAATACCGCAGAAGGAGATTTTCATGAGCTTAAAGAGATGGCAAGGGGTGCTTTTTTTATCGGCTTCGATCCTGTTGAGCTGGGCTGTGGCGGTCGGGATGCCTTCCTCCGCATCCGCCGCCGGGGCGGACGAAAAAGCCGAATCGATAGAGATAGAACGCATTACGGTCGATGAGCTGAAATCGAAATTCGCCGGAAATGAGCCCGTCGTTATACTGGATGTCCGGGGCGGTGATTACGACGCGAGCCAGACAAAAATAAAGGGGGCTATCCGCATTCCCCCGGCAGACCTCGAAGCTCACCTTAAAGAGATCCCACGTGATAAAGAGGTAGTGACCTACTGCGCCTGCTCGACCGACGGGGGAGCAGTAAAAGCAGCCCGGATCCTGCGGGCGAACGGGTTCAACCGAGTGCGGGCCCTTAAAGGCGGCTGGACTGCCTGGAATCAGGCGGGAGGAGCGGTCGAGCCTAAGTAGACGGGATGATCAGGCAGGGCGGGGCAGCCGGGGCCTTTTCCGAGGGCCGGCTGCCCCGATGTCAGGCTATGTGGCAATAGGGCCGCGTGTTTGAGGGACGGAGCCTGCTCAAGTCCAAGAGAGATTTACCGAGAGATTTACCGGCCGCGCAGCTTTTCGACTTTCCGGGATTGACAGCGAGGATTTTTCTGGCATAATCAACCTCTCTTTGAGAAGCCGCTCTTTCCTGAATTGATCAATCATTCTTTTTACGAATGTCGAATCAGAGATATATCGAAAAAAGTGATTGACAAACGAAATGAGATCGGTATAATCGTAATTTGCCTCTGAACCATGAAATGAGGCAGTGATCTTTGAAAACTGGATAGGAATTGTGTAACGAACCAGAAGATTCTGAAGAGTTAGAGCCGGAGAGACCGACAGAAGAACGGTCAATCGGGGCCTTGGTCCCGATCGACCAGGAGTAATGACTGAGAGTTTGATCCTGGCTCAGAATCAACGCTGGCGGCGTGCCTAACACATGCAAGTCGAAC
>DATLMR010000107.1:0-16207 GCA_035537555.1 Blastocatellia bacterium | reverse complement strand
GTTCGACTTGCATGTGTTAGGCACGCCGCCAGCGTTGATTCTGAGCCAGGATCAAACTCTCAGTCATTACTCCTGGTCGATCGGGACCAAGGCCCCGATTGACCGTTCTTCTGTCGGTCTCTCCGGCTCTAACTCTTCAGACTCTTCTGGTTCGTTACACAATTCCTATCCAGTTTTCAAAGATCACTCGTTTTCCGTCCAGCGTCATTCGCGCAAAAACAAGACCGAGTAGGATTCCTCCCCGGTCTTCGTCAGGAGCGATTTATTTAATGTCGCTGTATTATTAATATAGCTTAAATATCTATATCTGTCAACTGGCCGCCCTGCTCTTTGGCGGCTTCTGCTTCTCGTTCAATCGTCCGCTTGCAATCAGCTGCTTAACGCCGATTAATAGTTAATATACATTAAGCATCGGCGCCTGTCAATAGGGTGGCCGGAGAAATCGGGTCGGCCTTCCCTGTCAAACACTGCCCGTGAAGCAAACCTGAGTAAGATACCGGATGAGGGCGATGTCTGTCAAGAGCGGCTCCCACGGCCCTTTCCAGGTCACGACATACCCGGATTCCAGTTAGCCGGCGGTGGTCTCTCCGCCCAGCAGGGTTATGACTTCCCCGGTCACGTAGCTTGAGTCGGCCTCCGACGCGAAGTAAACGTAGGCCGGGGCTATCTCTTCCGGCTGCGCGGGCCTCTTCATGGGAGTGCTCTGTCCGAACTGGGCGACCTCGTCGGGAGACTTATTGTCTGAAGGGTTGAGCGGAGTCCAGACGGGTCCGGGAGCGACGCAGTTCACGCGAATCCCCTTCTCCACCAGGTTCTGCGCAAGGGCCTTCGTAAAAGCGATGATCGCGCCTTTCGTCGCGGAGTAGTCGAGCAAGTTTTTGCTGCCCTGAAGGCCTGTGATCGAGCCCGTGTTTACGATCGAGCTGCCGGGCTTCAGGTGTTTAAGGGCCGCTTTTGAGAGGCGAAAGTACGCATAGATGTTCGTTTTGAAGGTGTGATCCCACTGCTCGTCGGATATCTCATCGAGCCCCGGCTGGCTCTGCTGGAACGCCGCATTGTTCACGAGAATATCCAGCTTGCCGAACTCTTCGACGGTTCGCTCGACAGTGTCGCGGCAGAAACCGGCGTCGGTCAGGTCTCCAGGCAGGAGCAGAGCCCTCCGGCCTTCCGCTTCCACGGCCGTCCGAGTCTCCTCAGCGTCGGTTTGCTCTTCCGGCAGATAGACGACCGCTACGTCCGCGCCTTCACGCGCGTAGAGCACGGCCACGCTCCTGCCAATGCCGGAATCGCCCCCGGTTATCAAAGCGACTTTATCCTGTAGCTTGCCCGATCCTTTATAAAGCGCCGCTTCATACCTCGGCTTCGGATCAAGCTCCGACTCGATTCCCGGCTTCTCCTGGCGCTGCCTGGGAAAAGGGGAGACCGGCTCCTTCCGGGCTCCCGCCTTCTTAGCGGCAGATTTACCCGCCGCTTGAGATTTCTTCGCGCCCGCCTCTTTCTGCTTACCCCTGGATTCCGCCCGACGCCCGCCCTTAACTGCCATGCTGCCTCCTCTTCAATCCCGCTTAGAGTTTGAGCGCCAGGCCCGTTGGATAAGCCCGCGCCCGTTATCGTGAAGAGTTCTTTCTGCAATAAATGTGCCGTCGGAATTATCTCCATGCGGGAATCGCGGAGTCGTCAGCCTCTTCATCTCACTTTGCCCGGCCCCCAGAGCGCCCGGCCGGGCTTCGCGCCCGTGTGCTCGCCGTCTTTCAGAACTTGAACTCCGTTGACGAAGACGTGCCTCATGCCGACGGAGTATTGATGAGGGTTCTCGAATGTGGAGCGGTCGCCTACAGTCTTCGGATCGAAGATCGCGAGGTCGGCAAACATGCCTTTCTTAATGAAGCCTCTCCCCTCAAGGCCGAGATTCGTAGAGGGAAGCCCCGAGAGCCTCCGAACCGCCTCGGCAAGCGAGATGACCTGCTCTTCCCTGACGTACTTCCCGAGAAGCCGCGTAAAGTTGCCATAAGCTCTCGGGTGCGTCGAGGACTTCAGGAAGACCCCTTCGGGCGCCATCGACGCGGCGTCGGAGCCGAGGGAGACCCACGGAAAGCGGAGCTGTTTCTTGATGTTCTCTTCAGACATCAGGAAGTAAACCGTCCCGACGCGCGAGCGGTCTTCGAGGACGAGGTCCAGGATGGTTTCGACCGGGTCCGCCCCGCGCATGCGCGCGACTTCCGAAAGGGTCTTGCCCGTAAGCGGCTTCAGCTTTTCGGACCTGAAGCCGACCAGCAATACGTTGTCGGGAGAACCGGCTGCCTGGTAAAGGCTCTCCCAGTCATCGGTCGGCTTGCGCATCGCGTCCGAGATCTTCGAGCGGGCGGCGGGGTCCTGCAAGCGCCGGAAGAGAGATTCGTATCCGCCGTCGAGCGCCCAGGGCGGCATCGCCGCGTCGAGGCCGGTAGCCCCGGCAGGGTAAAGGTACATATCGGCGGTGATCTTGAGCCCCTCGCGCCGGGCCGCCTCGATCATTGACAGAACCCGATCCATCTTGCCCCAGTTCTGCTTGCCCGCGGCTTTCAGGTGATAAATCTCCGCGGGCAGATTTGCTTCGCGGCTGATGCGGATAAGCTCTTCGACCGCTTCGATGAGCTTATTGCCTTCGCTTCGCATGTGAGATATGTACTTGCCTTTGTATTTCGAGGCCACTTTACACATCTCGATCAGCTCTTCCGTGCTCGCGTAGAATGCCGGCGCATATATTAATGACGAGCCGATGCCGAGCGCCCCCGCTTCCATCTCTCCGCGCACGAGGTCGCGCATCTGCCGGAGCTGGTCCGGCGTGGGAGGCTTGTCTTCAAGCCCGATCACGTATTCGCGGATAGTGGTAGCTCCGATGAATGAAGCGACGTTCTGGGATACTCCTCGCCTTTCAAGATAGGTCAGGTATTCGGCCAGGGTGGTCCAGGGGATCTCGTACTTAATATCGCCCTGCTCGGAGAGGATTCTCTGCTTCATCCGCTCGTTGAGCGGTCCCATGGATTCGCCCTCGCCGAAGATTTGAGTCGTGACTCCCTGCCGAATCTCGCCCTGTGACCGCCCGTCGGCTATGAGAGATTCCGTGGACCACGAGAGCATGTTTATGAAGCCGGGCGCGACCGCGAGCCCGCTCGCGTCGATCACTTTTCTCGCGCGCGACGCGGGGAATCTCCCGATCGCCACGATCCGGTCGCCCTTGACGGCCACGTCGGCGCGCGCGGGAGGTCCGCCTGTGCCGTCGTAAACGGTACCGTCCTTGATCAACAGATCGAATTCCGGGGCGCGCGCCCGGGCGCGCAATCCGGTGGGTAATAGCGTCAGGAGTATCAAAGCCACGAGCTTTTTCATCATCCGGTTCTCTTTTTCTCTTTCAATATCCCGCGATACTTCAGGGTTGTTTCCCGTCGGGATATTTGTAGATCACCCCGTTCTTCATCACGAAGACGGGGCGCTCCATATTCTTTATATCTTTGATAGGGTCGCCCGGGACCGCCACGATGTCGGCGAGCTTGCCCGCCGAGAGCGAGCCGATGCGGTTGTCCCAGCCGAGGAGCTTCGCGGCGTTGAGAGTGCCCGCCACTATGGACTGAATCGGCGTAAGCCCGAATTCGACCATCAGGGTGAATTCGTGGCCGTTCTTCCCGTGGGCGCTCACGCCCGAATCCGTGCCCAGCGCGAACTGTACATTGTTTTCAAGCGCGTAGCGGATGGCGTTTTTACGCGCTGCGGCGGCCTGCTTCGCTTTCTCGGCACGGAATCCCGTGAGCGCGCCAGCTTCGACGGCGCGCATAGTGGCCTCGCCCGCCATCAACGTCGGGACCAGAAAAGTCCCTTTCTCCGCCATCAGCTTCGCGCCCTCTTCATCGAGGAACGAGCCGTGCTCGATTGAAGCGACCCCGGCGCGCGTGGCTATCTTGATCCCCTCCGTGCCGTGGGCGTGGGCGGCAACCTTGCGCTCGTGTTTTGCCGCCTCGTCGACCATCGCCTTCAGCTCTTCGAAGGAGTATTGCGGGCCGCCGACGCTATCGCCTTCCGACAGGACGCCGCCGGTCGCGCAGGTCTTGATCACGTCCGCGCCGTACTTGATCTGGTATCGGACTGCGGCGCGCACCTGATCGACTCCGTCGGCGATCCCGTCCTTGAACGTTCCGTCCATTAGCCCGGGCCTGTAGCCGTTCTCGTCGCAATGGCCTCCGGTGATGCCGATAGCGTGCCCCGCGTTCTGCATGCGCGGGCCGGAGATGAAGCCGTCGGTCACGGCTTTTCTCAAGGCCATGTCGTCGAAGTTCCCCGCCCCCACATTGCGAATAGTAGTGAAGCCGGCCATCAGGGTCTTCTCCACGTTGCCGACCCCGAGGATTGCCCCGAACGAAGGGAAGTCGCGCGCGCTGGAGTCGTCAGCGCCCGGGTCTCCGAGCGTGCGCCCGACGACGTGAGTGTGCGCGTCGATGAAGCCCGGCAGCAGGGTCACGTCGCCCAGATTGATGGTGCGAGCGCCTTGAGGGACGGTCACGCTCCCTTCCTTCCCGGCGGCCACTATCCTGTTGTCTTTGATAACCACTATTCCGCCGGACACGACCCCGGTCCCGGTCCCATCGATCAAGCGCGCAGCGCGAAGAACGACGGAGCCTTTCCCGGACGCCTCCTGCGCGAGCGCGATTCCCGCAGGCATAACGAGCATGAGGATACAGAGCAACATACGCTTAAGGATCATCAGTCTCTCCTTTGTCGATGACGCAGGCCGCCTTGCGACTCCCGGCTGGGGCGCGGGCGTGCCTGTAGTATTATTCCCTCGGAGCGCGAGCCACCCGCCAGTCCGCTTCAATTCCAGTGCTTCAAGCGCGGCCATAATTCGGGCAGAGGCGTTTTCAGCCCGCGACCCACAAGTATCGTGAAATGTTCTTCCGCCATGGCGTAAGGATGGCCGACTGCCTCGCCCTCTTCGACGCTTTCGAATCTCTTCTCGGCGTCGGCCCGGCTCGCCTGGAGAATGATCATGACTTCGCCCGTATAATCGCGAGGCCCCCAGAGGTAGTAGCTCTGGTGCCCGCTTATGGCTTTAGGCAGCCCGTATCGAGGGCCGAAGAAATCGATAGCGCCCGCCTCTCCATAATTGCCCGTATAGATCGCCGCCTTCGCGCGCTCTTCGGGCGGCAGGTTGTTATAAACCCTGGAGACGGCTTCAACCATCTCGGGCCAGCCGAACATATCCCCCAGGTGCTGTGGCAGCTTTCCCACGTGTCCGACCTCAGTTTTAGGAGGCTCGAAGCCCAGCCATCGCTGGTAACTTAGAAAGCTCTCGACCGGCAGGACGGGCATAGAGTAAGGCGACAGCGCCGCTCCGCCGAGCACGAGCAGAAGCGGGTAAGCAAGCTTCAGCCAGCGGACGACGGGCCGTTTTTCTATGTATCTCTCCCAAAAAACAGCTCCGCCCGCGAGGAGCATCGGATAGATGGGAATCAAGTAGTAGGACTTCCCTTCCATCAGGATCATCAGGGCGAGCAAAATCAGGTAGGCGACTCCGAGCATGCGGTAACGATTGCCTTCATCGTCGAAGAGGAAGAACCAGATGCCCGCGAGCCAGACCGGCGCGGTGAACGGCAGCATGATCAACAACTGCTGCGCGATGAAATCCAGGGGAGACACAGATACGTTCTTGCCCGTGGTCTTGACGTTATTGAGCAACTCCAGGGTGGCCCAGCCGTGGCCGTACTCCCAGATTATATTCGGCAGGAAGATGATAAAAGCGAGCGCTCCCGCGATCCAGAGCCATTTATCGAGGAGGAACCGCCGCTGGCGCGTGGCGATTATTCCGACCGCCATGGCCAGGCCGAAAAACAGCGTCGAGTGCTTGTTCTGAAGGCCGAGCCCCGCCGCTGCTCCGAAGCCCAGCCAGTAGCGCGCGTCTTCGCGGTTGATCGCCAGAATGGCGCAGTAGGCGCAGCACATCCAGAATACCGGCTCATAGGCATTCATCGAAAGCATGTTGTCGATCGTGAGATAGCCGGGAGCGACCAGCACCGAGAGGCAGGCGAGCGTCACCGCAAACCGGCCGCCTTTGAACTCTCGCACCATCAAGCCCGTGAGCAGAACCTTCAGGGCTCCGGCGACCGCCGATAGAAACCGGATCGCAAAGAGCGAATCGCCCAGGACCGCGCGGCTGACTTTAGCCGCGAGCCCGATCATCGGAGCGTGATCTACGTATCCCCAGTCGAGGTGCGCTCCGCATGCCAGAAAGTAGAGCTCGTCTCGAAAATAGCCGTACCCCCCGTTAAAGATAAAATGGATAAGCAGCTTCGCCGTCGCAAAATAACAGGCGATCGCAAGCGTGCTCGCCCATATTCGCTTCGGTCCCATCTCTTCCTGTGCGATTGAGATTCCAGGTCTCGACATACTCGATTCACCGCTCGGGCTGCCATTATGTTCTTCCGGAGACCCGGGCGCAAGACGGCCGGGCATTTCAGGCCTGGCTGAGAATCTTCAGAGGCGAGATCGCGGAAACGGGCAGTAAAAAAGGCCAAAGGGAAATCGTGGCCCCTTTGGCCTGAAGACAAGTGATAGGAGAATTCTGTCATCAAGGAGGTAGAAAGCGAAGGCCCGCATCAGGCGCCATGCCTGACCTTGAGCCTCGCAGCAGAGAGTACCAGACAGGAAGAGATAAAGACTCGTGTCTCTATCTCGGATTCAAAAGAACCAACCTCCGCTCTGTTCTTAGCAAATCACGTGCACGCTTCGCGTAACCCCCAATCCGTCGCTTCGACTTGCCACGGCCTGATTAACGTGAGTCGGGCGGCTCCGCGCTGGCGCGGGACAGGCAATATCACCCCAGAAAACGGCACCTTTATCTCAAATCTAGAAATATGACTCGGGCTTTATCGATGAGAACGGCCAAACCCTCTTTCGAACCCCTTTTTCGCGCCCGCCTGTCCGGCTTCTCAAGTGCGCGATCTTCATCGCGGTCGCCAGGGGCAAAAAGGAGAGCCTCGCGAAAGAGCCTGCTTGGCGAGGCTCTTTCGCGAGGCCGTCTGTTGAATCGGTGGTCGCCGACCCTGCTCGGGCTCAGTGCCTGCCGCCTTTCTCTCCTCCGCGGCGCATCGGCTCGTGGTTCTCTTCCTTGCCATAGCCGCCGCCGCCGGGCTTTTCGCCGCCGCCGTGAACCTTGTTCACAGTGGCCCAGGCACGGCGCTCAGCCTCTTCGTCGGGAACGCCCTTTTTTTCATAGCCTTCTTCTATGTGCTCGGCCTGCCGTTTTTGCTTGTCCGTGTATTTGTCTTTATCTCCCTGCGGCATTTTATTCCTCCTTTTTCAAAAGAATTGCTCGCTTTAATAAATCGCAATCCGTGTGCCGTTTTTTGGCCTCATGCCTGATCTCGAAACGTCATAACTCGTCTTCGCCGTGACTAAGCGAGGTACCACACTCGAACAGGATGCCGACCAGTATCGTGACGAGAACCGAGGCAATGAGAGCCGGATATAAAGATTCCATATGGTGATAAGGCGCGACCGCCGAGCCAGAAATAATCTTCATAATGGGAGGATAAAGGCAGGCTGTCCCGGTGTATCGATTCAATATCGAGCCGCTCAGAATAATACATCGATCGAACGAAGTAATGGGAGCCGAAGAGTTGAAGCGCGCTGTCAGGCCCTGCTGAAGGCCCGAAGCTCAACTGAAATGTGGCATGTTAAGTGCAATAACTACTTATTTATCCCTCTGGCGGGCAATAGAGAGGACCGGTTTAAGTGCAGAATAAGATTCTTGTAGTTGAAGACAGCGACGACGCGCGAGAAGCGCTGACGAAGCTGCTTGAGCTCGACAATTTCACGGTGATCGCCGCGGGCGACGGATTGAAGGGCGTCTCTGCCGCCAGGGCCGAGCACCCTGACCTCATCATCACCGACATCAACATGCCGCACCTGAGCGGCATAGAGATGATAAAGATGCTTCGCAAAGAAGACGATTTCAGGACCGTTCCCATCGTAGTGATTACGGCGTACGGCCAATCCGTCTCGATGCAGGCCCTGGAGGTCGGCGCCGACAGCGTGATGACCAAGCCTTTCGAATACGACAGGCTGACCGACACGGTTGAAAGGCTGCTGTCTAACCCTGGCCCGGACTGTCATTGCCCCTAGCCCGATTCATGATATTTTGAGCTTTCACGAAGCCAGCGAGAGGGCAAGCAGCATGGCGACCAGAATAACAAGCAGATTTCTGTGCCTCGTATGAGCGCTCAGGAAATCTTTGAATCCGGCAGACGCGAAGTAATTTTCAACCATGCCGTCTCTCTTCTCGCGAGCTCCCGTCCGCCGCTAGCTATGCGACGAACGATGTTTGGCCTCTATCTTGAAACTATAGCCACAGGCTTTACACGTATAATTATGTCTATGATCCACCCCTAGAATGAGCCAGGTCTGCTTACATCGAGGGCAATCGAGCGCCGCCCTCTGCACCATGCTTCGCCATCCATTATCTTCTCTGACCGGTTCGGCAACCTTACGCTCCATCTTTACTCCTGTCCAATCAAGGTCGTATGTTCAAACCTGCACATCCGACATGACCGGCCCGCGTTGAGTCCGCTTAATGGACTTACCGGCGAGCTGTCTGACCAACGAGGCTCTTCCCTCGGATATGGGAATCAAATCAGTAGTTCACTTGAGTTTCAAAAATGGAATTGCAATCAGTATGCCAACAAAATTCATGGCATGTCCGGCTATTAAGGTGTTTAGTTAGAGGAGATAGGGCTCAAACAGGCGGGGGCCGTATTTTGAAGGAGCGCAAACGCGCCACATAAAGCTCATAAATGTCCCGCCAGGTGGGAGTCGAGCGGCCTAGCGCGCGAGCCGGGCGCGCCGGTGCTCGACCATAAGACAGCGGTCCTGCACGACCTTTATTCCCGCCCGCGCCAGTTTTTCGGCGGCTTCCTCGTTGCGTATGCCGGATTGAAACCAGACCGCGCGAGGCTTCTTCGCGATTATGTCATCGACATGCATGTCAATATCTTGCGGGCGGCGAAATACATTCACGAGGTCCAGCTCGCCGGGTATATCCGCAAGGCTGTGATAAACCTTCCGGCCGAGGATCTCCCGCACGTCGCGATAGTAGACCGGCACGGGGATCACTTCCAGGCCCGAAGCCGCGAGATACTGCGGGACGTAGAAGGCCGCCTGGTCTGCCTGCTTCTCGGTCTTGATGCCGAGCACGGCGATGCGCCTGGAATTCGCGGCGAGCTTTCGTATCTCGCCGCTTTCTTCGATCAAGTTTTCTCGCCACTCCATCAGCTCTCCTCACTTGCCCGATATTTCAGGCACAAACCAGGGGCGACGATCCCGGCAGGGCGAGAGCGGGAGGCTCCGACCGAGTTTCGCTTCTCGGGGCCGCCCGGCGGCCTGCTTCAGGGCTCTGCGTCAGAGCTCATTGGGGAATCTACCAGCTCCAGGTGACGGTGTAGGCCTGCGCCAGCTCGTCGAGGTCCCTTCGAAGGCTCATCCAGTCATCCAGGGCTCTTTCGGTCATCCTGTGATTCCTGAGGAAGGCGTCGATCGCGGCGGCGCGCTTGAGCACGTCTTCGACCTCGTCGCCGGCCGTTCGCTTGGAGCTGAAGTGATCTTCCAGGCGCTCGGTCGCTTTACCGAAATCCTTCACGAAGGCGTTGATCTCGTCCTCGGCCCGAGTATCATCCAGCCGGCTTTTATCGAGCGAGTGATCGAGGCTCTTGCGGAACCGGTCGGCGTCCCTGGCCATTCTGTCGAGAATTCTCCTTACGCCCTTGTCGTCCACGCGATGGGGAGTGCTGGTCAGACCCTCCCAGGTCCACGCGACGTTGTAGGCTCGCGCCAGCTCGTCGAGATCGCCGCGCAACTGTCGCCAGTCGCTTTCCGCGCGCGGCGACACCCGGCTACGCGATATGAAATTGTCGATATTCGCGGCCCGCCTGAGCACCTCTTCTACCGTGGACGTGGCGGAACTGTCGTCATCGAAGCGGCTCTTGAGGCGGTCAGTGGCCTGCTCGAAATCTTTAATGTACTGGTTGATATTGTCCTCGGTCTTCGTGTCGTCGAGACGGCTCCTGTCGAGCCCCTTTCCAACCGACTCCCGGAACCTGTCCGCGCCTTTTTCTATCCGCTCCAGCAGGTTCTTCATCTCCTGCTCGCTCATGCGATCGATCCTCTGCGCGCGAGCGCTCCCGACGATCCCGGCAAGCATAAAGATGGCGGCGAATGCTATTAATGTCTTTATTCTTTTCATGTATCCCTCCTGGTTCGGTTTGTACTGTTAATATGATATGACCGCGCATCGGTGTAAGATTACGCTGCACACTCCAGGTTGAATACTAATAAAGGCAAGTACTATGCCGCGGAGGTTAGAGATCAGGAACGATACTTCCGCCTATGATCCGATCAAGGGGATTCTTTGGAGCGAGTTTCAAGTGATGATTGAGCGCGCATGCTCTGCGCGCCGACCGGCCCGCGGCTTTCGACCGCTCTTTAATTTCCGGCCCCGGGGTTCGCGTAGACGCCTCTGCGCGAGCGAACCTTCAGGTCGCGCCGCGTTACGAATACCTTCACGGAGTGAAACTCCCGGTCGCGCGGGTCGCGCTCGGACGAATAGGCCACCACGTACTCGGTGCCGATCTCTTCGACGATCTTTGGAGTCAGGGAAGGAAAATCCTCGCGCTTCTCCGGGTTCCAGATCGCGCCGCCCGTCTCTTGCGCCAGGTCCGCGAGCACAACCTCCGCCGCCTCGAGCTGCTTCGCGTACCGGCGCATGAAGTTGTATCGCTTCCTCACCTGCGGGTCGATCATCTCGAACCAGGAGAGCTTGTTGAAGACTATAGGGCGCAGCTCGTCGAGCAGCATCTTGTTGTGCCCCGCGACGTAGACGGTCGCGCGAGCGCGATTGAGCCCCGCGAGCGCCTCTGAAAACGACCTGGCTCCATCCGAATCGACTCCGTCGGTCAGGAGCACCACGCTGCGGCGGCCCGACACTTTCGGCAGCACTTCCTCCGCCGCGAACTTCAGGCTCTCGTAAAAGCGGCCCTCCAGGCCCGGCTTGAAGTTCTCGTTGAGCGCCGCTCGCAGGGCGGCCCGGTCTTTCGTCCAGCCGGAGATCAGGGTGACTTTATCTGAGTAAGTGACGATCGCCGCCTGATCTTCATCGCCCAGCGAATCGATGATCTTGAGCGCGAGCTCGCGATTCAGATTTATGTTCTTGCGCGTGAGGACTTCTCCGCTCGTATCGATTATCAAAAGTATGTTGGCCGGCGTTCGCATGACGGACGTGACCTGCTGGCGCTTGCCGTCTTCCGACACGATGAAATCGAAGCGGTCGAGAAAAGTCGGCAGCTTCCCCGTATCGCTGCGCACGCTGATGGGCAGCAACACCTCTTCGGCGCGCAGGCGAACCGTGTCCTTGTCATCGTGGGTCGCCCGCTCACTCACGGGGGTGCGAATCCTGCCGCTCTGCGCCTCGACCCGCGGAGACAGCAGCACGAGCGAGGACAGGGCGAGCGCCGTAAAGCAATTCATCTTCATCATCGTTTATCGGATCTCTCTACCGAAGTACCGGGCGAATCATACGAACTCTACGAAGACCTCGTTAGACAGCAGAAGCCCGGCATCCGTAAGCCTCAACCGCCCGTCGCTCATCTCTATCAATCCCGCGTCGGCCAGTCGCTCAAGCTCAGGCCCGTGCCGCGCGACGACATCGAGACCGTACCGCGACTGAAACTCGCCCAGGCTTATGCCTTCGGTCAATCGCAGCTCCATGAAGAGCGCTTCGGCCGCCCGGTCCTCATCCGAAAGCGCGGTGCGCTCGGCTACGGCCAGCCCGGTCGATTCGACCTGTTCTATGTAGCTCTCCGTCTTCAGGATGTTCATCCACCTGGCGCGCCCGTCGTACGAATGCGCCCCGCAGCCCATGCCATAGAACGGCGCGCCCGTCCAATATTTCATATTATGTTTGGACCGCAGAGGGCTCTTTCGAATCGGCCCTCCCTCATCGCCCCGCCCCCGGGGATCGGCCAGTAAAGCGAAGTTAGAGATCTCGTAATGCTCGTACCCGGCCTCGCGCGTGGCCTCGCACGTCATGCGGTACATATCGGCCGCGAGGTCGTCATCCGGACGGGCGCGCGCCCCGCGCTTGATCTGCCCGTAGAGCTGCGTGCCGTGTTTTATTTCGAGCAGGTAGAGCGAGAGGTGCTCCGGGCGCAGTTCGAGCGCTTCTCGGAGGTTGAAGGCCCAGTCCTCTTCCGTCTGCTCGGGCAGCCCGGCTATGAGGTCGAGGCTGACGTTATCGAACCCGGCCTCGCGTAATCCTTCGAGGGTCCCGCGCGCGTCATCCGCCGTATGGGTCCGGGAGAGGGCCGCGAGCTCGCGGTCGATGAACGATTGGACGCCGACGCTCGCGCGGTTGATCCCGGCCGCCCGCCACCGGTCGAGCTTCTCCCGGGAAAAGGTCGCCGGATTGACTTCGATAGTTATCTCGGCGTCCGGCTCCACGTCGAACGATGCGCGGCAGGCCTCGACGAGCGAGGCGAGGTGCGCGGCTTCGATTATCGAGGGCGTGCCCCCTCCGAAAAAGATCGTATCGACGCGCGCGCGGCCTTCGAACCGGCTCCCGGAGCCGTTTTCACGGGCCGCGCCGTCGCCGGAAGCGAGGAGGTCGCCGTGGCTCGCGATCTCGCGGGCAACGCCATTTGCGTAGCGCGCGGAGAGGTCCGTGAAGAAGTCGGTCGTGTTGAAGTTGCAATACGTGCACTTGCGCTCGCAGAAGGGTATGTGAATATAGATGCCGATCTTTTCCACCCCGAAATTATAGCACGCGCCTCCCGGCCTTCAGTCTTCGTGATAATCTACCCGGTAAACTCATGATTGACAATAAAATAGCGCAATCTATAATTTACGGCGAAAACAGAACAGCTATCTAGAACTTCAATTCTTAATAACCAATTAACCTTCCGAGGCAACAATGATGAAAATAAGAGTTGTAACCTTAGCCGCGGCGCTTCTTACTGGCGTAGCTTTGAATATCCGGGTAGGAAATGGCTCAACCGGGGCGCAAGATAAATCGAGCAGCCATGAAAAGGCGACGTTGATTGATACGAACAAGATTAGTGAAAAGCAAAGGAGGCATAGCAAGCTGTATAAGGATTACAGTAGTGGACTGCCAAGTATTCCAGACCAGATAAAATCGGGGGCCCCTAAAGTGTGTATCCAATCACATACCATGATCCTCTACCCCACAGAGCTTGATTTCCGGGGGGTTCTGACTGAGCTGGCTTGCGGAGCCGATGCCGCAGTAATAGTAAAAGTAGAGAACAAGTCCTCACAGTTCACTGATTCTAAGGACTTCTTATTTACTGATTATGAGGTAATGCCTGAAGAGATATTGAAGAACAATCCAAATGGTCCTATTGCCTCTAACAGTACCCTGACAATTACTCGTCCAGGCGGATTCGCCAAATATAAAGGCGTACCCGTCGAAGCTAGAGATGACGCATTTCCACCGCTTAAAGTAGGAGATAAATATTTACTCTTCCTCCGATATATTCCAGAGAGCGGGTCATATCAGGCAGTAAGCAGTATTGCCAGTTTTGAGATAGGCGACAAGAAAGCAACTAAGCTAACAAAAGGGAATTTCCGTGTTGCTGGAGAAGTTAATGACCTCGACGCATTCCTGACTGAAGTTCGCGCTGCGATTAATAGCCCCTGTCAAAAGAAGTGAGAGGAGGCGAATAATGATCAGGCGGCCATTATACACCTCATTTGATGTACTGCTGGTTAAGCAAAAGCCTCTGGCTCGTTATTATTATATTGTTCGCTGATCTCATTGTTACGCAGGCAGACTGCCCCGCAACTGCAAGCGCTAAATGGCAGAAAGGCAAGGCAGCTTATTACAGTATTAGCAGTAACGTTAATGATGAACAAAAAGCACAAATTGAAAGAGGTCTTTCAGATTGGGATAGCGCTAATCAAGGCAACGGCTCAGATGTAAAGTTTAGGCCTGCTGATGCTTCTCATCCTGCCAACATGACAATTCAGATGGGGGCATTAGCAGCGGGCAATCCTGCAAAAACTATTAGCGCAGGCTCTCCAATTACAAGTGCTTCAATCACAATCAATCCTGACTCTACCTACTCAAATGGGGTCAAGGTGTTTGATCCCACCAAGCCGGGATATGACACTATATTCGAGAAGGTCATTCTACATGAAGTTGGGCATACGATGGGTTTAGATCACCCGCCCTACGTCCAGGGGACATCCTGCGGCAGTCAAACTGCCGGCGATACTGTCATGAATAATCCATGCGGCGCAAATGAAGCTCCTATTTTTAATCAACCTAGCATAATGCCAACTGGTGTCTCAGACTGTGACAATCAAACGATTTCGACTCTCTACGGAGCGCACGGCGGGCCGGGTGAGGGCTTCCCATGCGTAACAGGAGAATATAACGAGATCGACGGTATACGCTGCTACTCACCTATTATTATAGATACGGCGGGCAATGGGGTTGATCTGACGGATAGCAATGCAGGTGTCAATTTCAATCTCGATCTCACAGGCTCGGCGGAACGTATAGCGTGGACAATCCCTGCACCGGATGATGCCTGGCTTTCTCTTGACCGCAACCGCAATGGAGTTATCGAAGACGGGTCTGAGCTGTTTGGTAATTTCACGCCCCAGCCGTCTTCGAGCGAGCCGAATGGCTTTATCGCTTTGGCTGAGTTCGACAAAGCAGAAAGCGGCGGAAACGGCGACGGCGAAATAAATGGCAGCGACTCAGTGTTTCTCTCGCTCAGGCTTTGGAAAGACATAAATCACAATGGCGCGTCCGAGCCAGGAGAGTTGTTCACCCTGCCTTCACATGGAATTGTCACGATTGACCTCAATTACAGGGAATCGAGAAGGCGTGATCATCACGGCAACGAGTTCCGTTATCGCGCCAAGGTTCGCGATTCGCGTGGCGCGCAGGTAGGGCGATGGGCGTATGATGTTTTTCTGTTAAGGGGTCACTAAGTCATTTAGAGAGAACTTCGAATTACTGAAGCCGCTCGCGATGCGGTATGAGCAGCGCCAGCGAGCACAGGGCGAACGCTGTAAAGCGCTTCATTTTTGTCATCGTGAATCGAGTCTCTCTGCTCCACCCCGAAATTATACCACGCGCCTCTTAAGCGCGCGGCGCGATCCCGGTCCGGGTTATTGATCTTTAACCGCCGGGCAAGTGGATTGTGCGCCGGATTTAAGGTATCCTACCGAATCTATTTGGCTGAACCCCTCTGCGAACCGTCGTATTTGATTACCGGGCGGCATACGCGCGATCGATAAAAGGCAGAACTGGAGTGATGATGGGCCAATTTGAAAACGTTTCCGGGAAGAGAGTCGTGGTGACGGGCGGCGCGGGCTTCGTCGGCTCGAACATCGTCCGCCGCCTCCTGAAAGAAGGCGCGGCGGTGGTCGTGCTCGACGACTTTTACACGGGCAACGGAGAGAACCTCCCTCCGGCCGAGCCCCGGCTCGAAGTCGTGCGCGGCAGCGTGACCGACTTCGACCTGGTGCGCGACGTGCTCAAGGGCGCGGATTCGGTCATCCACGAGGCCGCCCGAAACATCATAGTCTCCACGCGAAATCCGCGCGAAGATTACGAGGTGAATATCGGAGGGACGTTGAACGTCCTGCTCGCGGTCCGCGAGCTTGGAGTGCCGCGCGTGGTCTACGCGTCCTCGGCCTCGGTTTACGGCAACCCGCGCTATCTCCCGATCAACGAAGACGACGCGACGAACATGCTGAGCCCCTACAGCGTCTCGAAATTCGCCGGCGAAAATTACTGCAAGGCCTTCTATGAAAGCTACGGCCTGTCGGCCTCGATGGTGCGTTATTCGAACGTCTTCGGAACGGCCCAGAGGCCCGATAATCCCTACTGCGGAGTGGTGTCGAAGTTCTTCGAAGCCGCCATGCTCGGCGAGGCTCCCCGCATCCACGGCGACGGAGAGCAGACGCGCGATTTCACGTACATCGACGACGTGGTGGAAGCGACCCTGCTCGCGGCCTTTTCGGCGAAGGCGGAAGGTCAGGTCTACAACATCGGGACGGGCCGCGAAACGAGCGTCAACCAGCTCGCGCGCATGATCATCAAGATCACGGGCAAAGATGTCGAGCCCGTCTACGTGGACCGCCGCGACATCGACAACAT
>DATLMR010000106.1:0-11085 GCA_035537555.1 Blastocatellia bacterium | reverse complement strand
GGCCTCGGTGGCCTCCGGCCTCGCCGATGTCGAAAATAATATTCCCCTCGCGCCGTCCGACCGCATGCTATCCGGCAGCATCGGCAAGACGTACGTCGCCGCGGTCGCTCTGCAGCTGGTTCAGGAGGGCAGGCTGAAGCTCGACGACAGGATCGAGCGATGGCTCGGTCGCGAGGCCTGGTTCGATCGATTGCCCAACGCCCGAGATCTCTCCGTGCGCATGCTGATGAACCATACGAGCGGGATTCCCGAGCACGTGCTCGAGAAGGAGTTCGCCTCTGCTCTGCAAAAAAGCCCCGACAAGGTCTGGGCTCCCGAAGAGCTGGTCGCTTACATTCTGGACCGCAAGCCGCTATTTCCGGCGGGCCAGGGCTGGTCCTACGCCGACACGAACTACATCCTCGTCGGGATGATCATAGAGAAAATCACGAAGAAGAGATTTTACTCGGAGCTGGAGCGTCGCGTATTGAAGCCCCTGAAGCTTACGCGAACCTCTCCTTCCGACAGGCGAGAGCTGGCGGGCCTGGTCCCCGGCTATTCGAGGCCGAATAGCCCCTTCGGTTTCGAAGGAAGGGTGGTAACGGGCGGCAGGTTCGTGATCAATCCTCAATTCGAGTGGACGGGAGGCGGGTTGATCTCTACCGCCGAAGACCTCGCGCGGTGGGCCAAGGCCCTGTACGAGGGCCGCGCGTTCGGCAAAGAACTGCTCGCCGGCATGCTCGACGCCGTGCCCGCGAAGACCGGCAAAGGGGACAGGTACGGCCTCGGCGTCCAGGTGAGGCAGAGCGAGTGGGGGCCGAGTTACGGCCACGGCGGCTGGTTCCCCGGATACCTATCCGAGATGGAGTATTTCCCCGAGCTGAAAATAGCCGTCGCCATCCAGTTCAACACCGATGCCATGCGCGGTCTGAAGCGGTCCCCGCGAGCCTACATAGCGGAGATTACGCGGGTCATAGCGAAGGCCGGGAGCAGCTAGGCGGATAGCGCCCGCGCTCCCGGACATCAAAGGCCTATTTCGAGGGAGGCGGGCTCGCGGTGGCGAGGTCGAGCACCAGCTTCCACGAGCCGCCGGGCTCTCTCCTCCAGATGTGCACGTAGTTGAAGTATTCGGTCTTGCCCGCGT
Source organism: Blastocatellia bacterium (assembly GCA_035537555.1). Classification (GTDB taxonomy): domain Bacteria; phylum Acidobacteriota; class Blastocatellia; order UBA7656; family UBA7656; genus DATLMR01. The sequence goes on along the minus strand of DATLMR010000106.1, from coordinate 9,962 downwards.
CCGCCCCTTGCGGCGCGAACTCCGCCTTGCCGTACGTGTAGCCGAGGTCTCCGGCTCGCGACAGGTCGCCCCCGACGGGTTGCCATGAGAGCTCGCCCTGCCTTTCGGAAAGGAGGGCGAGCGCGGCCTTCTTTCCGATCACGGGGAGCTTCCCGTCGCGAAGCATCCTGATGTCGTCGCTCGCGTAAGGGGCATAGCCGCCCCCGACTCCTTTCGCTCTGAAGGCCTCAAGGAATTCCCGGTCGTGGCTCATCAGCGCGGCCTTATCGGCTTCGCCGACGGCTTTCAATCTCGACGCGGGCACGGACCTGTTGACGTGAGTCTTGAGGCCGGACGGCTTCGGCTCGCCCGGCGTATTGCCGATGCCGAGGTCCAGCGCCACCTTCCACGTCCCGTCCGGCTGCTTCTTCCAGATCGACATGTAATTGCCGCGGCCCGCGGGCTCCTCTTCGGGGCTCTTATTCCTGAACTCCCACGGCCCGGTCGTGTAGCCGAGGTCGCCTCCCCCCGACGCTTCGGCGAAAGCGGGCTCCCAGGTGAGCAGGCCCGGGCGCGCGGGACTGGCCTCCAGGAACTTTTTGCCCGGCACCGGGTGCGGCCGGAAGAGCACTCCGTCGTCGGCGAGGTTGGCGAGAAACCCTCCGCGCACGCCTTTGGCCGCGACATCCCTGCAAAAGCCGCGCTCGGCCTCGGCCAGCGCCCGGGCGTCGGCCTCTCCGTCGGCTTGCCCGTTATTTCGAGCAAGGGCGCCCGCCGAGAGCAGGAGAAAGGTGAGAAACGATATGAGACCTCTCTTCATTTCACGCTCCTTTAAAATCCATTTGTAAGATCTATTCGCGCGTACTGGTTTTGAATGCGGGCCGGGCGCACATCCGGCAAGGTTTTTATAGGCGGGGGCGAATGAAATCTATCCCCGCGCGGATTATCCCGCAATTCGGGCAGGGGTGCTTTAAAAGATTGTCAAAATGGGTTAAAACTGTCAAAGATTTGTAAAATGACGGCTCTCTGGTACGGAGTCGCAAACGCTTTAAGGTATATTACCATCTGAGAAAAGGGGCTGTTGTAGTGGTAAAGCTGAAGGCATTGCTCCGCCAGCACTTGATGTGGGTAGTGCTCTTAGCGGTGATGATTCCTCTGATGATCATCCTCGTGGTGCAGTACCGATCGCTGGTCGAGCTCGAACGCACATTACCCATAGCGAACAAGGCGTGGATGCGGAAGTATCTCGTGACCGTGGCGTCTCAGGTCGAAGACCTGTACCGCGCGGAGGCGGAAGAGACTCTCTCGGTCCCGCGCGCGGCTTTTCTCGATGGAGTAAAGACGATGCGGTGGGACGAAGTGGTCGCGCATTTCGAAAGCCACCCCGCGAAGGGAATGCGGCGACTATTCATCGGCTACACGGGCATGGAAGGCCGCAACGAGTTCTCTCTGATACTCTTTTATAGCCCGGCGGGGCCGAAGTGTGGAGCGGGATTCATGCGCGAGACCGGCTCGGTCCAGTGGCGGGCCGCGCACGGGGCGAGCGCGACCTGGCTCTATCACGGCCTGACGGGCGGGCAGGCTCTCCCGGGCTCGGTCACGAAGAGCTCGATCATAACGGTAGACGAGCGCGATCCGGAAAACCGCATAATCACGCGGCCCGTGCTCGGAGACGACTATAAAGTGATCGGGGTCGTCGGGATGATCCTCGACGACGATTACCTCAAGAACGAGGCGATCCCGCAGGCCGTCGCGAGCTCCATGCCGAAATTCTTCCCGGACGATCACGACAACATCACCGTGGCCCTCCACGACGGCGGAGGCGAAAGGCTCTTTTCGACGCACCCGGTCGGAGACCACAAGTACGAGGCGGCCGAGCCCTTGCAGTTCATCTTCAAGGACTGGTACCTGAAGGTTCAATCGCGCGGCATGACCGGAGAGGAAGACGCCAGGCGCGTCTTTGCGCTCAACCTCTCTCTGACCGTGCTGATGACGTTGCTGGTCCTCGGCGGCATCATAATGGCTTTGCGGACCGCTTCGCGCGAGATGAGGCTTTCGAGGATGAAGGCCGACTTCGTCTCAAACGTCTCCCACGAATTGCGCACGCCGCTCGCTTCCATTCGCGTCTTCGGAGAGTTCTTCAAGCTCGGGTGGGTGAAGGAGCCGGAGAAGATCCAGGAATACGGCGGGTACATCGAGAACGAAAGCCGAAGGCTGACGCAGCTGGTCAACAACATCCTCGATTTTTCAAGGATCGAGTCGGGCGGCAAGACGTACCAGTTCGAGCTGGCCGACCTGAAGAATCTAGTCCTCGAAACGCTGAGGGCTTTCGACGTGCGGCTCAGTCAGACGGGCTTCAGCCTCAAGGCCAAAGTGTCGGACGAGCCGCTGATCGCCTTCGTCAACCGCGACGCCGTCACGCAGTTGCTGATGAACCTGCTCGATAACGCGATCAAGTATTCCGGCACGTCGAAAGAGATTCTCGTGCAGGCGGGCAGGCGAGAGGGGCAGATCGCCATCTCCGTCACCGACTACGGCATCGGCATCGCGCGGGAAGAGCGGGATAAGATTTTCGACAAGTTTTATCGCGTGAGCACGGGGCTCGTGCACGACGTGAAAGGCAGCGGGCTCGGGCTTTCGATCGTCAAGCACATAGTAGAAGCGCACAGGGGAAAGATCACGGTCGAAAGCCAGCTGGGCGCGGGGTCCACCTTCACGCTCTTCTTCCCCGGCGCGGAAGATTTCAACACGAAGAACGCGCGTGAAAAATCTGCCCAGGCGAGAGAGCCGAACATGCAGGTGAGGGTGAACTGAGCGGGACCGCGAGATTAGTGAGAGCGAAGGGCAATGGCAATGCGCAGGATTCTGATCGTCGAAGATGACCAGGCTATGGCCGTCGCGCTGCGCGACGGCTTCAAGTACAAAGGGTACTCGGTAGAAGTCGCAGGCGACGGCGCGTCGGGGCTCCGCCTGGCTTCCGAAAAAGACGTGGACCTCATTCTTCTCGACGTGATGTTGCCGAAGATGAGCGGGCTCGACATCTGCAGGCAGCTGAGAAACGCGGGGAACGAGATTCCCATAATCCTTCTGACCGCGCGCGGGCAGGAGATCGACAAAGTGATAGGGCTCGAGGTCGGGGCCGACGACTACGTCACCAAGCCCTTCAGCTTCATGGAGCTGATCGCGCGCGTCGAAGCCGTGCTGCGCCGCTATTATAAGACTACGGAGAAGCCCGAGGTATTCAGCTTCAGCGACGTGTCGCTCGATTTCACGCGGTCCGAAGCGACCAAGGGGGGCCGCCCCGTGGAGCTTTCGCCGAGAGAGTTCAAGCTGTTGAAATACTTCATCGACCACCGCGGGAAAGTAGTCACTCGCGACCAACTGCTCGACGCCGTGTGGGGCTACGACAGCCTGCCCCTGACCCGCACCGTCGATACGCACATCGCCAAGTTGCGGCAGAAGATCGAGGACGACCCGGGCGAGCCACGCTATATCACGACCGTCCACAGGGCCGGCTATAAGTTCGTCTGCTGAGGCTGTAGTCCCCGCCCCGACGGCCCCGCCTCGAACAGGGCCCGGCTCCAAATACCCCTGCAATCATTTGCGTGTTGCCGCGCAATATGGCATGTTGCGATGGCTCGCGCCTGAATAGCCTGAGGCCTGAAGACAGACGCAGAGGAACTCGAATCGAATAGAGGAGGACCGGAATGTTGAGAAAGGGCGCCATCTTCTTAACCCTTTACTTGCTCGTCGCGGGGCTCGGCGGCGCGACGGCCGGCGGGCGGGCCGTAAACAATATCGTGAAGACCGACGCCGGGTCGATCTCGGGCGCCGAGCTCGGCGAGGACCGCGGCGTGCGAGTCTACAAGGGCATCCCTTTTGCCGCTCCGCCCGTCGGCAACCTGAGGTGGAAGCCTCCGCAGCCGGTCAAGGCATGGACGGGCGTCCGCGAATGCACGGCGTTCGGCGCCGCGTGCCCGCAGATCGACCTGCTGGAGAGATTGTACGGGCAGAAGCTAGGCCCCACGAGCGAAGACTGCCTCTACCTGAACGTGTGGACCCCATCGAAGAAGAGCTCTGACAGGCTGCCCGTCATGGTCTGGATTCACGGAGGCTCCTACACTATGGGGTCGGGCGCTACGGCCGCTTACGACGGCGAGGCGCTCGCGCGCCAGGGCGTGATAGTCGTAACGATCAATTACCGCCTCGGGCCGTTCGGGTTCTTCGCCCATCCCGAGCTGTCGAAAGAGTCGAGCCACGGGTCGTCCGGCAATTACGGCCTGCTCGACCAGATAGCTTCGCTTCAATGGGTCAGGCGCAACATCGCGTCGTTCGGAGGAGACCCGAGCCGCGTGACGGTATTCGGAGAGTCGGCCGGAGCCGGAAGCATCTGCTATCTCATGTCCTCTCCGCTTGCGAAGGGGCTCTTCCACCGCGCAATCGCGCAGAGCGGCTCGGCCTTCGGGCAGAACCGGCACCTGAGAGAGACGTGGTACGGGCTTGAGCCGATGGAGAAGGTGGGCGAGCGTGTGGCCGCGCAGCTCGGCTGCGATAAAGAGAAGGACGTCTTATCCGCCTTGCGCGCCAAGAGCTCCGACGAGCTTTTAAAGGGCTCGAACCTGGCTTCGAGCTTCTTCTTCTCCGACGGCGGCAACAGGTTCGCCCCCATCGTGGACGGATGGGTGATCCCGGACGATCCGGGCGCGATATTTCTCGCGGGCAAGCAGAACAGCGTCCCTCTCATCTCGGGTACGAACGCGGACGAGGGCACCATATTCATGCTCTCGCTCCAGTTTAAAGAGGTGAAAGAGTACGACGACATCGTTCGCAGGCTTTATGGAGAGTATGCGGACGACGTTCTGGCCCTCTACCCGGTCAAGAGCCCCTCGGAGATCAAAGGCATGCTAAATCGCATCGTGACCGACTCCGCCTTCGTCAACGGCGCGAGGATCTCCGTGCGCGCGATGAGCAGAGCCAACCCGAATACTTACCTCTATCATTTCACGCACGTGGTTCAGGTCGCGCGGTTCGCGGGCCTCGGCGCGTTTCACGCCTCGGAGATACCTTTCGTCTTCAAGACGCTCAATACCGCGCGAACTCAGGTTACGGATGTCGACCGCGCCCTGGCCGATAAGATGAGCGCTTACTGGGTCCGCTTCGCCGCTACCGGAGACCCGGGGGGAGAAGGGCCGGCCGCGTGGCCCAGGTACACGACCGAGCGCGATCAGCATATGGAATTCGGAGACACGGTCTCAGTCAAATCCGGCCTTCGCAAGAGCGGGGCCGACCTGTTCGAGCGAATAGCCTCGGCCCGTCGCGCGAAGCGCAAAGAGAGGATGGAGTCCGCGCGCTGAAGCGCGACAGCCGTTGTGCGGTCGAGTATATTCGAGTAAGTAACTCTTAAGTAAATTTATCGCGAGAAGAAATATGAAAAAGCCGAGGCTGATATTTTCACTGCTTGCAATGCTCTTGTGCGCTCCGGCAGGGCTCGCGCAAGCGCACCCTGTCGACTCCGGCCGCCAGGCCCCGACCCAATCGCCCGCCGCCGTGAGCGACCGGAACGCGGTGGGCAACTGGGAGGGAACCCTCGATGTCGGAGCCCAGAAACTCAAGCTCGTACTCAAGATCACCAGGGGCTCGGACGGCTCGCTCAAGGCCGCGCTCGACAGCCCCGACCAGGGAGCTTTCGACCTTCCCGTCAGCTCCATCACGCAGGCAGGCGAGTCGATAAAGGTCGAGCTTAAGGGCATCGGAGGCGTCTACGAAGGCACGTTCGACAAGGACGGGTCGGAGCTGACGGGCGAGTGGAAGCAGGGCGGCACATCGTTACCTCTGGTTCTCAAGAAGACCGACAAGGTTGTCAGCCTCAACCGCCCGCAGATGCCGAAGAGGCCTTTCCCTTACCTTGAAGAAGAGGTCGCATACGAGAACAAGGCGGGGGGAGTGAAGCTCGCGGGCACGCTCACTCTGCCCAGGACCGATAAGCCGGTCCCGGCCGTCATCCTCATCACCGGGTCGGGAGCGCAGGACCGCGACGAGACCCTCCTGGGCCATAAACCGTTCCTTGTCCTCTCCGACCACCTGACGCGCAAAGGCATAGCCGTCTTGCGAGTCGACGACAGGGGCGTGGGAGGATCGACGGGCCGCGTCAGCTCCTCGACCAGTGAAGACTTCGCGGGCGACGTGCTCGCGGGCGTCGATTTCCTGAAAACGCGCAAGGAGATCGACCCGAGGAAGATCGGCCTCGTCGGCCACAGCGAGGGCGGGCTGGTCGCTCCCATCGTCGCCGCGCGATCGAAGGAGATCGCGTTTATAGTGATGATGGCCGGGCCGGGCTTGAACGGCGAAGAGATAATTCAGCTCCAGAGCTACCTGATTTCGAAGGCGGGCGGAGCGACCGACGCGGCGCTCGCGCGCAGCCGGGCCGTGCTTGAGCTGGCTTTTCGCGCGTTGAGAGAAGAGAAAGACGACGAGCTGGTGAAGAAGAGGATCAAGCAGGAATACGGAAGCTACGTGGAGAAGCTCGACGAAGAGCAGAAGAAGGCCGTCCGCGCCGAAATGGAGACCGTTGAGGCCCAGCTCAGCAGCATGGTAAATCCGTGGTTCCGCTATTTCCTCACCTACGATCCGAAGCCGACGCTGGAAAAAGTTAAGTGCCCGGTGCTGGTCATCAACGGCGAGAAGGATCTTCAAGTGCCGCCCGACGAAAACCTCAAGGCCATCGAATACGCCTTGAAGACGGGAGGCAACAAGGACTACACGATCTTGAAAGTCCCCCAGCTTAACCACCTCTTCCAGACGAGTCAGACCGGCTCTCCGTCCGAGTACGTGAAGATCGAAGAGACGATAGCGCCGGTGGCCCTCGACACGATATCGAACTGGATATTGAAGCAGGCCGCGAAAAGATGAAGACCGGGATTTGAAGTCCGGTGCTTCAAATCCCGAACCTCTAATACGAGACCTCAGATAGTATGCACGAGACCGGCGTAGCCTATCCCGAGGAATGCGCGTGCGGCGAAACGCTGCCTTCGGCCCACGCTCAACACCTCTATCGATGCGGCTGCGGGCGCATGTGGCTCAAGCCCGACTGCTCCGAAAGCTGCGCCCCGTGGGCCGAATATTGACGCCCGCCTCGCCACCGCCGGAGCCATAGCCTTTCAACTCACATAAAAAAGCCGGGGCCGGATACGCCTTTGGCATTCGTATTGCGATAAAGACAAGTGGCCAGCGTTTTGCCCGGTATGTTGGATAAAAACGCTACGCGGGAGACCTATGCTTGTACGGATTGCCGACATTTAAGGGGCTTCGAGGATTAAACTATGCGTGATTTTTTCAACCTGCTCGCGGGTAAAACTTCCGCCCTTATGGGTAGTTACTGGGCTTTCCTGGTAGCTATCCTGATAGTCTTGATATGGGCGATGACCGGCCCCGTTTTCAAGTATTCGGACACGTGGCAGCTGATCATCAACACGGGCACGACCATCGTGACTTTTCTCATGGTCTTTCTGATTCAAAACACGCAGAACAGAGACGCGAGGGCCATGCATCTGAAGCTTGACGAGCTCATCGCTTCGGTCAAGAGCGCCCGAAACGAGATGATAGATATCGAGCACCTGAGCGACGAAGAGCTCGAACGCATTGCCGCGAGATATAAAAATATGAGGGAAGCGTTAGTCGGCGATGTTCAGGGAATAGCCGCGGAAAAGGCGCGCGAGGTCGCGCAGGGCACGGCGAAAGAGACAGCCCGAGAGACGGCGAAAACGACGGCGCGGAAGGTCGTCGAAAACGACAGGCGGATCGCCTGATCGCAAGCCTGCCAGGGCATTCCGGCGCGCCGGAACGCCCGCGCGTCAATCAGAGGACGCGAAGCGTCAGGCGCTAAGCATCAGTTATGACCCTTATATTGAAGTGAAGATACGACTGCTCTATGCCGACTCCAGCTAAGAACGAGGACCTGCACGGCAACGTGCCGGATGAAGCGCACGCCGCGCTCCTCCTGATCGACGTGATCAACGACTTCGAATTTGAAGGCGGCGAGGATTTGATTCGATACGCGGAGCCCGCGGCCCGGAAGATAGCCGGGCTGATTAAGCGGGCACGGCGGGCCAATATCCCCCTCATCTACGTCAACGACAATTTCGGCAAATGGCAGTCGGACTTCAAGAAGCTCATCGAGCACTGTCTGAGGGATGAGGTCAGAGGCAAGAAGGTGGTGGAACTCCTGAAGCCCGGCGAGGACGACTACTTCGTGCTGAAGCCCAAGCACTCGGGCTTTTACTCCACGACGCTCGACACCCTCTTGCTCTACCTGAAAGTCAGGACCCTCATCCTCGCGGGAGTCGCCGGAAACATCTGCGTGCTCTTCACCGCCAACGACGCCTTCCTGAGAGATTACCACCTCTTCGTTCCCTCTGATTGCGTCGCGTCGAATCACTCCGAGGACAACGACTACGCGCTTCGTCAAATGGAGCAGGTGCTGAAGGCCGATATCCGCCCCTCGGATGAGCTCGATCTCGAAAGGATCAACTCCAGCGATTTCGCCCCCGCAAACGCCTGAAAACCCGCGCGGCTCGCCCCTCGTTCGTAGAAAGGCGCTCGCGGCAAAGAGGCGGGTTTGTCAAGCACGCTCGCGTCGAGTAGACTCTCATCATTCATGGCCACTTATTGGAGGGACGAGTTGAGAAGAAGACTTTACGCGGCGGCCGGCGCGCTCCTGCTCTCCGCGCTGCTCGGGCCGGGGCCGATCTTCGGACAGGAGCCCCCGAAGGAAGAAGGGGAGTTTCGAAAGCCCGATCTGGTAGAGCTGAAGAAGATCGACCGGACGATGAAGCTCGACATCCGCTACGCCACGGCCAATAACTTTCTGGGCCGCCCGGTCTACAGGCAGGCGCGCGCGTTTCTCCAGCGCCCCGCGGCCCTCGCGCTCGCTCGCGCGAACAGGGCATTGAGGAGGCAAGGCTACGGCCTGGTCATCCACGACGGCTACAGGCCGTGGGCAGTGACGAAGATCTTTTGGGACGCCACGCCCGAAGATAAGAAAGAGTTCGTGGCCGATCCGAGCAAGGGCTCGCGCCACAATCGCGGCTGCGCGGTCGACCTCTCGATGTTCGAGCTCAAGAGCGGCCGCACGGTCGAGATGCCTTCGCTCTATGACGAGATGTCGGAGCGCTCTCACATCGACTACGCGGGCGGAAGCGGCGAGCAGCGGCGATTGCGCGACACGCTGAGGTCGGCTATGGAGGCCGAGGGCTTCGCGGTTTACGAGCCGGAATGGTGGCATTACGATTACAAGGATTGGAAAGAGTACCCGATTCTCAACATTCCCTTCGAGCGTATCAAGTTATAATTCGAGAGGTCCGAAATCCGGGCCTGACAGATCGAAATTCTGTTACGGAGGAACTATGCAACCTTCCAGGAAGATTCAAGAGATCATAGATGCGATTTCCAGAAACCGGCAGGCGCTGCTGGCCTCGATATCGGGCCTGACCCAGGCCCAGCTCGATTTCAAACCGCCCGAAGACGCATGGTCCGTGAGCGATATACTGCACCACATGGCTCTCTCTGATGAAGCCAATGTCAAACTGGCCGCGAACATGCTCAGGCATGCCGAAGAGAAGAACGTCCCTCGCGACGAGACGCCGGACGCTTCCGTGCTCGATTGCATGGATGGATTCGCCGGGCCTCTGAATACCAGGGTGAAGGCGCCGTCGCGCGTGGCTCCGCTGGAGCATCTCCCTTCGACCGATTCCCTCGCGCGCCTTGAAGCCTCGCGAGCCAGGTTGAACGAGACCATAATCCGGATCGGGCAGTACGATCTCACGCACCTCGTGTACCCGCATCCGTTCCTCGGCGACCTGAACATGTACCAGTGGCTGATACTGGCGGGAGGGCACGAGAGACGCCACACGGCTCAGATCGAAAGGGTGAAGGCTACGGAAGGATTTCCGACCGGGGCCAGCGCCGCTTCTTAGAATCCGGCGCGA